>NZ_CP026377.1:1509201-1811042 GCF_002953195.1 Mixta gaviniae
GCGACCATGGCCGCACAGGTAATGCCCAGGGCTGACTCACTTCCGCGTTGCGCACATAGATACGATCGAGACGCAGCACGGGAAAACGCGCCGGGAAGGTGCGCGCAGGACGGCCATGTTTAACGCTAAAGACCTCATCCAGATTGGCGCAGCGCTTCAGCATCTTATTGGCGCGCGTTTGCCAGTCGTTAAAATCACCCGCCACCACCAGCGGCGCATCGGCGGGAATATCAGCGATCATTTCGCACATCATCTTCATCTGCGCCTCGCGGTGCGCGTCGCGCAGACCGAGATGCACGCACATCACATGCAGCACCCGATCGCCCTCCGGCAACTGCAAACGGCAGTGCAGCACGCCGCGCTTTTCCGT
This sequence comes from Mixta gaviniae, assembly GCF_002953195.1. Classification (GTDB taxonomy): domain Bacteria; phylum Pseudomonadota; class Gammaproteobacteria; order Enterobacterales; family Enterobacteriaceae; genus Mixta; species Mixta gaviniae. The sequence goes on from NZ_CP026377.1 coordinate 1,509,572, forward strand.
CCCGGCGACGGAGATATCGCGGTTTTCATAATCAATGATGGGAAAGCGCGACAGCACGGCGTTGCCGTGATGGCCTTCAGGGTAGACCGCATTGCGTCCATAGGCGTAATCGTTCCACATCGTGTCGGCCAGGAACTCGTAGTGGGGCGTATCGGGCCAGTTTTCCACCTGCATCGGATGGACGGCGTGCGTGCCCATCACCTCCTGCAGAAAAACGATATCGGCGGAGGTCGCGCGTACCGCTTCGCGCAGCTCCGGTAAAATAAAGCGCCGGTTGAAACTGGTGAAACCCTTATGTGTATTAATTGTCAGGACTTTAAAGGAAAATCCTTGCGCTTTTTGTGACATACTGGGGGCGCTCTCCTTTTTGTTTTGATTTCCGATAAAGTGTAGTCTTTGTCACAAAAGGGCGCTGACTTCCGCTGCGATTTGCGGCATTGTCTGAAATTTGCGTTACATTGAGGGGATTCGTCACCGGCTCTGCCGGCAACTTGGGCAGCGTTCGGACGCTGCCGGGAGAAGAGGATGAAATGGTTTAACCGTATACAGATTGCGACCGGCCAACCCTGCCTGCATATCTCTTTGCATCTGATGATGTTTGTCGCCCTGATTTGGGGCTGGCGGGAGAGGGCGTTGGTGGAAGTAAGCAGCGTACTGGTGGCCGCCTACGCCGCGGTATTTATCGCTATGCTGCTGACGCAGCGTATTCCGCGGCTGCGTCGGGTGGGTGACTTTTTAGAGGAGATCACCACAACCTATTACTTCGGCGCCGCGATGCTGGTGCTGTTTTTGGTGTCCCGCCTGTTGCATAACAACCTGCTGCTGGCCTGTCTTGGCCTGGTGATGCTGGTGGGACCGGCGCTGGTGTCGCTGTTGGTCAAAGCGCCGACGCCGCGCGTGGAAAAGAAACGCAGCTAAACAAAGCCTGCTGCAAAGGGTCGGGGCCGCCATGCGCGGCCCCGTTTTTATTGCACGACGCGCGCTTTTTACGCCAGCAGCGGCGCGCCGCTATCCCCACGACGCGTAAACTGTTACACTGATCTCATTACGCACCGTAGTTTGTGCCCTTTCAACCGCTTGCTCAACAAGCGTCATGATCTCCCCCCTGGAAACTGCACCGTTAACGACGGTCAGGGTGGAACCGGAGTTGAACCCCTATGTCTTTTGATTCTCTCGGCCTTAACGCCGATATTTTGCGTGCCGTTGCCGAGCAAGGCTATCGCGATCCTACCCCTGTACAGCGTCAGGCGATCCCTGTGGTACTGGAAGGTCGCGATCTGATGGCCAGCGCCCAGACCGGCACCGGTAAGACCGCCGGCTTTACCCTGCCGATCCTGCAGCTGCTGAGCGCCAAAGCGCAGCCGGCGAAAGGCCGTCGCCCGGTACGCGCGCTGATCTTAACCCCGACGCGCGAGCTGGCGGCGCAGATCGGCGAAAACGTGAGCGACTACAGCAAATACCTTAACCTGCGTTCGCTGGTGGTCTTCGGCGGCGTCAGCATCAACCCGCAGATGATGAAGCTGCGCGGCGGCGTCGATCTGCTGGTGGCGACGCCGGGTCGTCTGCTCGATCTGGCGCAGCAAAACGCGGTCGATCTCTCCCACGTAGAGATGCTGGTGCTGGATGAAGCGGACCGCATGCTCGATATGGGCTTTATCCACGACATCCGTCGCGTGCTGGCGCGTCTGCCGGCCAAACGCCAGAACCTGCTTTTCTCCGCTACTTTCTCCGACGAGATCAAAACCCTCGCCGAGAAGCTCCTGGATAACCCGAGCCAGGTAGAAGTCGCGCGCCGCAATACCGCTTCCGAGCAGGTGACGCAGCACGTTCACTTCGTGGATAAAAAGCGCAAGCGGGAACTGCTGTCGCTGATGATCGGTCAGGGCAACTGGCAGCAGGTGCTGGTCTTTACCCGTACCAAGCACGGCGCCAACCACCTTGCCGAACAGCTGAATAAAGATGGCATCACCGCCGCCGCCATTCACGGCAACAAGAGCCAGGGCGCGCGTACCCGTGCCCTGAGCGATTTCAAAAGCGGTCAGATCCGCGTGCTGGTGGCAACCGATATCGCCGCGCGCGGCCTGGATATTGAAGAGCTGCCGCATGTCGTGAACTACGAGCTGCCTAACGTGCCGGAAGATTACGTTCACCGTATCGGCCGTACCGGCCGCGCGGCGGCAACCGGCGAAGCGCTTTCGCTGGTCTGCGTGGACGAGCATAAGCTCCTGCGCGATATCGAACGTCTGCTGAAGCGTGAAATTCCACGTATGGCGCTGCCGGGCTTTGAGCCGGATCCGAGCATCAAAGCGGAACCGATCGTGAACGGCCGTCAGCAGCGCGGCGGCAATGGCGGCGGCGGTGGTCGCAGCCAGGGCGGACGCGGTCAGTCCGCGCGCGGCCAGGGCGGCGATCGGCCGGCCGGCCAGCGTCAGAGCGCGTCCGGTGAGCGTCAGCCGCGCCGCACCTCTGGCGAAGGCAACGCGCCGCGCCGCAGCGGCGAAGGCAATGCGCCGCGTCGCACATCTGGCGAAGGCGCGCCATCGCGTCGTCTCTCCGGCGATCGCGACGGCAGCCAGCCGCGTCGTCCTTCCGGCGAGCGCAGCGGCCAGCGTTCATCGCGTCCGCGCAGCGATAAGCCTGCCGGCAATCGTTAATCGCATCTCACGACGGCAACAGACGGTCACCCCTGCGGTGGCCGTTTTTTTTTGCTGCGCCGGCGTCATAAAGCGCGCGTCGGCGATGTTCAGCGCGGCGCAAAAGGCGTAAACTTGCGCGTCATTTTTTTCAAAGGGTGTACTCATGCGGGTGTTACTGGCGCCGATGGAGGGGGTTCTCGATTCGCTGGTGCGCGAATTACTGACCTCGGTAAACGATTACGATCTCTGCATCACCGAGTTTTTGCGCGTGGTGGATCAGCTGTTGCCGGTAAAATCGTTTCTGCGCCTCTGTCCGGAACTGCAGCAGCAGAGCCGCACCTCCAGCGGCACGCTGGTGCGGGTGCAGCTGCTGGGCCAGCATCCGCAGTGGTTGGCGGAGAACGCCGCCCGCGCGGCAGATCTCGGCTCCTGGGGCGTCGATTTAAACTGCGGCTGCCCCTCGAAGCTGGTCAACGGCAGCGGCGGCGGCGCCACGTTGCTGAAAGATCCGGAATTGATCTATCGCGGCGCGAAAGCGATGCGCGAGGCGGTGCCCGCCCATTTGCCGGTAACGGTTAAAGTGCGTCTGGGCTGGGATTCCGGCGACAAGCGCTTCGAGATCGCCGATGCGGTGCAGCAGGCGGGCGCCAGCGAGCTGGTGGTACATGGCCGCACCAAAGAAGAGGGCTATCGCGCCGAATGCATCAACTGGCAGGCGATCGGCGAAATCCGTCAGCGCCTGCGTATTCCGGTGATCGCCAACGGCGAGATTTGGGACTGGCAGAGCGCGCAGCAATGCATGGCGCAGACCGGCTGCGACGCAGTGATGATCGGCCGCGGCGCACTGAACGTGCCTAATCTTAGCCGGGTGGTGAAATATAACGAGCCGCCGATGCCCTGGCCGCAGGTGATGGCGCTACTGCATCGCTATACCCGCCTGGAGAAGCAGGGGGATACCGGTCTGTATCACGTGGCGCGCATTAAACAGTGGCTCGGCTATCTGCGTAAGGCCTATCCGCAGGCGGACGGCCTGTTCACCACCGTGCGCACGCTGAAAACCTCGCCGGCGATCGCGGCGGCGATCGACCGCCATTGCGAGCAGGCGATGGCGTAACGCTGTTTTGTAACATTATGATAAAAAGGACGCGTCGCTGACGGGCCTGTCGTATGATGGGTCCGCATGTTCCCCTTGTTTTTTCAGCGATTATGACCCCGATACCCGCTTTAACTCACGCGCAACTTAACCGGCGCATCCTCTCGGTTATCGTCTTTACCTTTTTCTGTTACCTCTCGGTCGGCCTGCCGCTGGCGGTACTGCCCGGCTTTGTGCATCACCAGCTCGGCTACAGCGCCTTTATGGCGGGTATGATTATCAGCGTGCAATATTTCGCCACGCTGGTGAGCCGCCCGCAGTCGGGCAGGCTGGCGGACGCGCTCGGGCCAAAAAAAGTGGTGATGCTCGGTATGAGCTGCTGCGGCCTGAGCGGCGCGCTGACGGTACTGGCCGGGCTGGCGGTCGCCATCCCCTGGCTAAGCCTGAGCCTGCTGACGGCGGGGCGCCTCTTTTTGGGCGTCGGCGAGAGCTTCAGCAGCACCGGCGCCACCCTCTGGGGAATGAATATCGTCGGTCCGACGCAAACGGCGCGTGTGATCTCGTGGAACGGCGTGGCGACTTACCTGGCGATGGCGCTGGGCGCGCCGCTTGGCGTGGCATTGAATGCGCTGATGGGCGTGCATGGCTTCGCGACGCTGGTGGCGCTGATGGGCGTGGTCGGCTTCGCACTCGCCAGCGGCAAGCCGGCGGTCAGCGTCGCCGTCGGGGCGCGCATTCCGTTTCATCGCGTGGCGTCGAAAGTGTGGGCTTACGGGGTGGGACTGGGTCTGGGCACTATCGGCTTCGGCATGATCGCCACCTTTATCACCCTCTATTTCGCCAGCCGCGGATGGCAGGGCGCGGCTTTTGCCCTTAGCCTGTTCAGCATCGGCTTTGTGTTGATGCGTCTGAGCTTCAGCCGCACCATTACCCGCTACGGCGGGCTGCCCGTATCGGTCTGCTCATTTGCCCTGGAGTGTCTGGGGCTGTTGTTGATCTGGCAGGCAGATACGCCATGGCTGGTGGATGCGGGCGCGTTTTTAACCGGCGCGGGCTTCTCGCTGGTGTTCCCGGCACTGGGGGTCGAGGCGGTGAAGCAGGTCGAGGTGCAGAACCAGGGCGCCGCGCTCGGCACCTATTCAGCGTTTCTCGATCTGGCGCTCGGCCTGACCGGCCCGCTGGCGGGCCTGCTGATTAGCCGCGCGGGCATCAATGCCATCTGGCCCGCCGCCGCGCTGATGGTGCTGATGGCGCTGCTGCTGACGCTGCGTCTCTGGCTACAGGCGCGCTACAGGGCGATAAACAGCGCATAAAGCAGGGCGGAGAGCAGCGCGCAGACCGGCAGCGTCAGCAGCCACACCAGTCCCATGCGTTTCAGGGTACGAGGCTGCAGCGGGCTGCGGCTCGCCACCATGCTACCCGCTACGCCGCAGGTCAGCACCTGAGTGGTAGAGACCGGCAGGCCGAACTGTTCTGCCACGCCCAGCGTGGTCATGGCCACCAGCTCGCTGCTGGCGCCCTGTATCGGCGTCAGCGGCGCTTTACCGGTGCGCTCACCAATAGTGATGGCAATGCGCTGCCAGCCCGTCAGCGTGCCAAGCCCCAGCGCCAGCGCCACCACGATTTTTACCCACCACGGGATCACGCTGCTGGCGTGCTTAAGCTGCGCGGTCAGGCTGGCCAGTAGCGCGCGCTGGCTGCCGGAGAGCGGGTTCTCCTGCGCCAGCAGCCGCTGTAGCGCGTCGGCAGTCAGCGTCATACGCAGGCGCAGCGCCGCAGTTTCTGCCGGTGGTAGCTCGCTGAGCCGTTTTATCCCGCTCAGCTGCTGATGCAGGCTGGCGGTCATCGCCCCCAGCGCCGGTAACACGCCGTCGCGCGCTCCCTGCTGCTGGCGCGAATTATCCAGTATCGCCTGCGCCGACGTCAGTGAGAGGCCGGCGCGCTGCGGCAGCTGTGCCTGCGCCTGCGTCGTCAGCAGCGTCAGATCGGCCAGTTCGCGTTCCGGCATCGCGCGGTTGAGGGCGAAAGCGCCCGGCAGCGCGATCAACAGGATCACCATCATCAGCCCCATGCCTTTCTGACCATCGTTAGCGCCGTGAGCAAACGAAACGCCGCTGCTGGTCAGGATCAGCATACCGCGCAGCCAGAGCGGAGGGCGTTCCGCCGGCGCGCCGGATGCCGTGAGCGACAACGGCAGCAGTACCTTCATCAGCCGCAGCAGCAGGGCAGCGGCGAGAAAGCCCAGCAGCGGCGACAGCAGCAGCGCCCAGCCGGCCCAGCCCGCCTGACGCCAGTCGATGCCTGCCAGCGCCCCCTGACCGTTCAGCAGGCTGCTGGCGACGCCGACGCCGAGCATCGCGCCCAGCAGCGCATGGGAAGAGGACGAGGGGATCGCGAAATACCAGCTGGCGAGGTTCCAGACAATCGCCGCCAGCAGCAGCGCGTAAATCAGCGCGTAGCCGTGACGGCTATCCAGTGCGATCATCCCCTCCGCCGGCAGTAGTGACATCACGCCCCAGGCGACCACGCCGCTGGCCAGCAGCACGCCGAGCATATTGGCGATGGCGGAAATCAGCACCGCGCGGGCGGGAGAAAGCGTGCCGGTATAGATAACCGTGGTAACGGCGTTAGCGGTATCGTGCATGCCGTTAATAAATACAAAGCCCAGCGCCAGCAGCAGCGCGCCGCACAGCAGCAGGGCGGAAACAAACGGCGGGGCGCCACCGAAGGCGTCGCGTATGTCTGCAGAGAGCTGCGTCATCATCCAGCAGATGCCGGCCATCGACAGCAGCCCGACCAGCAGCAGAGAGACGCGCTGCCGTCTGCCGGAAGGCTGCGGATAGAGCGAGGGAAAGCGGGTTGTATAGCGCGCAAAAGCGCCGTGATCACTCATATCGCACCCTGAAATCGTGAAAGGCTGCAGTGGTGATACGCTTCTTATATGACAGGAGGATGACGGCGGCGCGCCGGTAATTGTGTCGCCGCGCGCAAAAAAAAGCGCCGCCGCAGGCGGAGTCCGCACTAATAAATCGACAGCGGGAAAATAAAACGGAAAAAATCTGGCGCGTATAAAATTAAATTACGCCAATGCATTATTTTCGGCATCTCTTTATCGGTTATTTAGCGGATGCGGTAAGTTGGGTCACTAATGAAACCGGGCGTGGCGATGAGCGCGCAGGGCACGGGATACGGCCAGCAATAAAAGCGCCGCCGGCGCAGGGCCGACGGCAACAGGCGTAATACTACAAAGAGATTTCCCTGGTGGAGGAAGCGTGCTGATACTATTTTTATTTTTAACTAAGGTGACGCGCTGATTATTAATAAAAGTGCTGCCGGCGTCAATCTATTATTTAACTAAATGCGCGACTTTTTATTTGTGCCAAAAATAAAAGAGTAGTTTGTTAATTATTATATTTTAATTAATTCCTTTATATATAAAATAATATAATTACAATTAATGTGTTTACGCCGACGCGCAAAGATTCGGAATTATCTTCTCTTTTCCTGCTGCCGGTTCGCTGCCAGACTTACTGCTTTGTCCGCCAGGGACGTCAGAATACCGCTTATGCTCTTTTTCACTTTTGCCAGGCTCAGCCGCAGCGCTGTCTGGCTGGCCGCGCTTTACTGCGGCGGCGCGGCGGGCGATACCGTCTGGCTGCACAATGGCGACCGCCTCAGCGGCACTGTGCGTTCGCTTAGCGATGGCAAGCTGGTTATGGATACCGACTGGGGCGGCACGCTATCGCTAAACTGGTCCGCCGTTAGCACGCTCAGCAGCCAGCACGCCATTACGCTGCGCAACAGCCAGACCGGGGAAAACTACAGCGTCAGGCTGGCGGCGGCCGAGCCGGGCTATCTGACGGTGCTGCGCGACCGCCGGGAGGAAGAGAAAGTCCCGGTGTCGCGCATCGACGAATTTATGAAAGCCAGGGTCAAAAGCGACCGCCTCAACTGGACCGGCAATATCGATGCCGGCGTCGATCTCAAACACGCCTCGACCCAGACACAGGACACGCGCTTCGCCTTTAACAGCAAGCTCAGCCAGGGGAAATGGCGTCATAACCTCGGCGCCACCTGGAACCGGGAAAAAGAGGATGCCAGCGTCAATACCAATAACTACAGCCTGCGCTATGCGCTGGACTATACCTTCCGCGAGCAGTTCTTCTGGCAGGGGCGCGCCAGCTACAAGCGCGACTGGGTAGAGGATCTCTCAGAGCAGGGGCTGATTGGCACCGGTCCCGGCTACCAGTTCTGGGACGACGAGCTGGGATCCTTTTCGCTGTCGCTGCTGGCGGGCGCCTTCAGCTATGGCTACAACGACGGCAGCGTCGACAGCCATTTCGGCGCCTCGCTGCGCTGGGATTATCAGCGCTACCTGCATGGCAAAACGCTTACCCTGTTCAGCCACGGCGAAGCGGGCCATTCACTTGATGAAGATGGCATATTTACGCTGGATGCGGAGATTGGGCTGCGTTATGCGCTGACCAGCTGGTCGACGTTGAATATCGGTTATGCGCGCGACTTCGTTAGCGGCACCCGCGATACCCTCAATGAACGACGCTTTACCACCGGGCTGGGAGTGAAATGGTAGGGCGAAAAAAAAGGGGCGATGCCGTGCATCGCCCCCGATTACAGCGGTGTGTCGATCAGGAGCCGCTGTTGCCGTTAACCACTGGCGCGGCAACGCCCTCAGGCTGCTGCGTCTGGTCCGGCGCCACGTTGCCGGCGCTCTGCGGCGCCACCGGCTGAACCGGCTGCGGCTGCACGATTTCCGGCTGCTGTGGCGTCGGCGCTTCTTCAGCAACGCCGTTGATTTTCACCGGCATACCTGAACGCGCTTTCAGCGCCTGGTCCACTACCGCCTGATTGACGCTGGCGTCGCTCATCACTTTGCTCACCGCCGGGGTCAGGGTAATCGGCACTGGCGCGCGCGATTTAAACTGCTCTTCGGTGGTGGAGAGTGGGTTGTGGATCTCGACATAGCGTGAACCGTCCGGCTCAACCGTCGCTTTCACCGGCTGGTCAATAAACTGTACGCGGGTGCCGACCGGCACATTGTCATACAGCCATTTGATATCGTCCGCGCGCAGACGCACGCAGCCGTGGCTCACGCGCAGGCCGATGCCGAAGTTGGCATTGGTGCCGTGAATGGCGTACAGACGGCCGATATAGAGCGCGTAGAGGCCCATCGGGTTATCCGGACCGGCAGGGAAAATTTCCGGCAGGGTTTCACCGCGCGCGGCGTACTCTTCATGCATCTTTTTGGTCGGCGTCCAGGTCGGACCCGCTTTCTTACGCTGAACGGTCGTCGTCCAGTTAATCGGCGTATCTTTGCCCAGCTCACCGATGCCGATAGGCAGCACCACAACGGTTTTGGTGCCTTTCGGGTAGTAATAGAGACGCATTTCCGCGCTGTTGATCACCACGCCTTCACGCGGCGCGTCAGGCAGAATGAGCTGCTGCGGAATGATCAGTTTTGAACCCGGCTGCGGCAGGTAAACATCAACGCCGGGGTTGGCTTCCAGCATATTGCTGAGGCCGATTTGGTACTGGGCAGCAAAGGCTTCCAGCGGAAGTTTACTGTTCTGCGGGATGGTGATTTCCAGGTTTTCTCCGGTCAGACGGCTGTTGGCCGGCGGCAGAGGATAAACCACAGCAAGCGCCTGCTGGCTGAATGCCACCAGTGCCACTGCCAGTGAAGCGATCGCGAAAAGGCTCTTTTTCATCTTATTTCAATAGTTTAGTGCCAATGTATGGCTTGTTAGAGAGTCAACCCAGGTGCGGCCAGTGTGACCGGCTGCACATTATATGTGCATAAGCGCTGATTGTGGAACCAGGATTTTTCCTTACGGCGACATATTTACTTAACTCTATGTCATCTATACCTATCTTGCCTCTTCCTGAGGCTTTTTTTGTCTCACGGCTGCCACTGCGGATCGTCGCCGTCCAGCTTGCGGTTAAGGAAAAAGGCGGCGCTAATTAAGGCCAGATGGCTGAGCGCCTGTGGAAAATTGCCCAGCGCGAAGCCATGGAAATCGAACTCCTCGGCGTAGAGGCCAAGTGGATTGGCGTAGCTCAGCAGCTTTTCAAATTCGAAGTGTGCCTCTTCCACCCGGCCGGCGCGCGCCAGACACTCCACATACCAGAACGAGCAGGCGACGAAAGAGCCTTCGCGGCCATTAAGGGCGTCGGCGGGCGTCTCTTCGCGATCGTAGCGCCAGACCATGCCGTCGCGCACCAGCTTCGCCTTGATGGCGTCCAGCGTCGCCAGCCAGTCAGGGTCAGTGGCGCCGACAAAGCGCACCAGCGGCATCAGCAGCATCGAGGCGTCGAGCGACGTGCCGTGGCGCGTCGAGGTAAAATGCCCCCGCTCGGCGTTCCAGAAGTTCTGCCAGATATCGTCACGAATAGCGCTGCGCGCCTTGTCCCACTGGGCGTAAGGCATCGGCAGCGAGCGTTTGATGCCGAGGCGTAGCGCGCGATCGAGCGCGACCCAACACATCAGGCGCGAATGAAGAAAATGCTGCGGCTCGCCGCGCATCTCCCAGATACCGGCGTCCGGCTCCTGCCAGTGTTCGCACAGATAATTAATGGTGCTGCAGACATTGCGCCAGCCGCGCTCGGAGATCGCCTCGCCATATTTGTTGGAGAGGTAAACCGCATCCATCAGTTCGCCGTAGATATCAAGCTGCGTCTGTCGCCAGGCGTCGTTGCCGATACGCACCGGTCGCGAATCGCCATAGCCCGCCAGGTGCGGCAGCTCGCTTTCATGCAGCTCGACGCCGCTGTCGAGGCGGTACATCACCTGCAGACGGTGGCGCTCATGATGGCTGTTCTCGACGCAGTGGCCAACCCAGTGGGTAAAGCGCTTCGCCTCTTCGACGTAGCCGAGGCGCATCAGCGCATAGACGCTGAACGAGGCGTCACGGATCCAGGAGGCGCGATAGTCCCAGTTGCGCTCGCCGCCCAGCTCCTCAGGCAGGCCGAAGGTGGCGGCGGCGGCGATGGAGCCATGCTGCCAGGAGGTAAGCAGCTTCAGCGCCAGCGAGGAGCGTTTGACCATCTCCTGCCAGCGTCCGCGCCAGTTGCTCTGACGGCACCAGCTGCGCCAGTAATGCAGCGTCTCCTGAAAGCAGATATCGGTATGCAGATTATCCAGCTTCTCATCCTGCGCGCAGCCGAAAATAAATTCGACATGTTCGCCGGTCCGCAGAGTAAAGCTGGCGACCGCCGCATGGCGATCGATCTGCAGCGGCACGGTGGCGGTCAGGCGCAGCGTCGGCTGGCCGTCGGCGCTGAACAGCGCCGCCTCATCCTGCAGGCGCGCTTTAGTGGTGGCGCGTGCATAGTCATGTACCGGGGCGCAGCGCATCGTGAAGCGCCCCTCGCCGCGCACCATCTTCAGCCGCCGGATAATGCGCGGCCTGGTATCGTCGCGTTCGCAGATCGGCATATAGTCGGTGATCTCCGCCACGCCCTCGGCGGCAAGCCAGCGCGTCTGCAGAATATTGGTGTCAGGCAGATAGAGCTGCTGCCGTCGGCACGCTTTCCAGTCCGGCGTCAAGCTGAAGACGCCCGCCTCGTCGCTGTCCAGCAGGGCGGTAAACACCGACGGGCTGTCGAGGTTGGGCCAGCAGAAATAGTCGATGGCGCCGTCGTCCGCCACCAGCGCGCAGGTGCGCAGATCGCCGATAACGCCGTGATTGTGGATAGGTCGTTTTAACTGAGCCATGCCGTTCCCCGATTGCGTTGCCTGAGCTTCTACTATAGACAAGCGTGCGCCAACGCGGCGGCGCGGACGGGGGCAGCGTCTATACTTGCTGTTTATTTCATCAGCGCAACAGAGGAGTAAGGCTATGCCGACAACGAAAGTCGCCGTGGTGACAGCATCAGATTCAGGCATTGGCAAAGCGAGCGCCATCATGCTGGCGGAGCAGGGGTATGATATTGGCATCACCTGGCGTTCCGACGAGCAGGGCGCGCAGGAGACCGCAGAGGCGGTGCGCAAGCTGGGACGCCGCGCCGAACAGGTTCAGCTCGATCTCTCCGACCCGCAGCAGGGCGGCAAAGCGCTGGAAAGCCTGATTGCGCAGCTGGGGCGCATCGATGCGCTGGTGAATAACGCCGGCACCAACGTCAAAGCTGATTTTCTGGATATCAAATTTGAGGACTGGCGCAAGGTGTTCACCGTCGATGTCGACGGCGCGCTGATCTGCAGCCAGATCGCCGCGCGACAGATGGTGAAGCAGGGCGAGGGCGGGCGCATCATCAATATCACCTCGGTGCATGAGCATACGCCGCTGCCGGGATCGGTCGCCTATACCGCTGCCAAACATGCGCTGGGCGGCCTGACCAAAGCGATGGCGCTTAGCCTGCTGCCGCACAATATTCTGGTGAACGCGGTCGCGCCGGGTGCCATCGCCACGCCGATGAACGATATGGAAAACGCCGACGCCCACCGCATTCCGCTGCCGCATGTGCCCGCCGGCCGCCCCGGCGATACGCGCGAGATCGCCAGCATGGTCGCCTGGCTCTGTTCGGCGTGGTCAAGCTATACCACCGGGCAGTCGTTTATCATCGACGGCGGCTTCATGCTCGCCAACCCGCAGTTCGCGGCGGCGCAGGCGGGGGAGGAGTAGCGCGCCCGGGGGAAGGTTCAGGCGTCAGGCGCAGCGCGCCCGGCGCTTTGCTGTGTCTGCTTTCTGAGGCGTGCGGTTGCCAGCTTTCTGGCGAGCGGTTTCTGACTTCGGTTTCTGACTTCGGTTTCCGGCTTCTGACCCGAACGGGCTGGCTTTCAGACTTCTGATTTCCCGGCTTCCCGTTTTGCTTTTCCGTTCCGCTTTCTTCCGCGCTATCATGCGCGGCAAAACAGAACAGGAAGCGTCTATGACCACGGAAACGCCGCTGCTGGCGGTGCGCGACGTCAGTTATCGGCTGGCGGAGAAAACTCTGCTGGCCCCTCTCTCATTTACCCTGCGCCCGCAGGAGTTTGCCTGGCTAACCGGCCCGTCCGGCAGCGGCAAAACCACTTTACTGAAAATCATCGCCTCGCTGCTGACGCCCACCAGCGGCAGCGTCACGCTGAATGGCAAAAGCAGCGACCAGCTGGGGCCGGAAGCCTGGCGTCGCCAGGTCTCCTACTGCTTTCAAACACCGCAGCTGTTCGGCGACACCGTTTACGACAACCTGGCCTTTCCCTGGCAGATCCGCCAACAGTCGCCGCAGCGGCAGGCGCTGCGCGATAGCCTGGCGCAGCTAAATCTGGCGCCCGATCTGCTGGATAAACCGATCGACGCGCTTTCCGGCGGCGAGCGGCAGCGGGTGGCGCTGCTGCGCAATCTGCAATTTCCGCCCGCGCTGCTGCTGCTGGATGAAGTCACCAGCGCGCTCGATGCGGAGAACAAGGCGCGGGTTAACGCGCTGATCCAACAGACGGCGCAGCGGCACGCCATGAGCGTGCTGTGGATCAGCCACGACGCGCAGGAGACCGCCGACGGCGCACGCATTATTACCCTCTCGTCCGATCGGGAGGCGGCGCAATGAATCACCCGACAATCGATAATACCTCGCTGGCGTTCGCTTGCCTGCTGGTGCTGGTGGCGCTGCTGGTCAGTCAGAAAGAGAAGCTGGGGCTGCATAAGGATATTTTATGGAGCGTGACGCGCGCCGTGGTGCAGCTGACCCTTGTCGGCTACGTGCTGCACGCGCTGTTCGATATCAGCAACCGCTGGCTGACGCTGCTGATGGTGCTGTTTATCTGCGTCAATGCGGCGCTGAACGCGCGCAAGCGCAGCCGGCGCATCGGCAACGCTTTCTGGATGTCGCTGGCGGCGATCGGCGTCAGCACCGGCATAACGCTGACCATTCTGGTGCTGAGCGGCGCTATCGCTTTTGTGCCGATGCAAGTGATCCCGATTTCCGGCATGATCGCCGGCAATGCGATGGTGGCGGTAGGCCTCTGCTATACCCAGCTGAACCAGCGTTTCGCCGATAACCGGCAGAAGGTGGAGGAGATGCTCAGCCTCGGCGCGCCGGTGAAGCGCGCCTCGGCGACGCTGGTGCGCGACAGCATTCGCGCCGCGCTGATCCCAACGGTAGACGCGGCGAAAACCGTCGGGCTGGTCAGCCTGCCGGGGATGATGTCAGGGCTGATTTTCGCCGGCATCGATCCGCTGCAGGCGATCAAATTTCAGATTATGGTGACCTTTATGCTGCTCAGCACCGCGGCGATCTCCACCATTATCGCCGCCTGGCTTGGCTATCGCCGCTTCTTCAATGCGCGTGCCCAGCTGCGCCTTTAGTCCTGATGGCGCCGGCTTGACCAGTGACGGAACGCCAGGCGCAGCAGCACCACGAACAGCGCCGCGCCTACCAGCCAGAGCAGGTGCTTAAGATGGTGATCGAGCCGGTGCAGCCACGGGGTGATCATCTCGCCGGCGAAATAGCCGAGCGTCACGAAGATGATCGCCCAGAGCAGGGCGCCGATAATATTGAAAATCAGAAACTTCAGCGGGCGCAGGCGGCTGGCACCGATGATGATCGGCCCGATGGTGCGGAAGCCATACATAAAGCGCACGCCGATAATAAACAGCACCGGGTGACGGCGGATCATGCTGTTGGCCCGCTTCAGTTTGCCCTGATGTTTTTTAAAACGGCGCAGAATGCGGGTGCCGAAGCGCCGCCCAATATAGAACAGCAGCTGATCGCCTAAAAAGCCGCCGAGCGCCACCGCCAGAACGACGCCGCTGTAGCGCAGCAGCTTCTCATGGGCGATCACGCCGCCCAGCAACGCGAAAGTTTCTCCCTCGGCAATACAGCCAATCACCACTGCCAGATAGCCATACTGCTCAATTAATTGGTTGATATCAAAATGCAAAATTCACCGTCCCTTTTTCCTTTAGCGTCAGGGTAAGTGTATACGGCGTTAACACCTCCATCACAAAAAAGCGCGGCGCATTGAAAAGGCATTTACCTGTTGATGAAAAAATGAACAGGCGAATTATACTTGAGGAAACGCCGCCGCGGGCGGTCAGCAAGTGGAGGGGCAAGCGATGAACCATGTCTGGGGTCTGCTGGCGCATCCCGATCGGGAAATGCGCGATATCAAACGGGAAAACGAAACCGTCTCCCATCATTATACGCACCATGTGCTGCTGATGGCGGCTATTCCGGTGATCTGCGCGCTGATCGGCACCACCCAGCTGGGCTGGCGGCTGGGCGCCGGACGCACCGTACCGCTCGATCTCTCTACCGGGCTGATGCTGGCAGTGCTGTTCTATCTGCTGATTTTAGGCGGGGTAGCGGTGATGGGGCGGGTGATCCACTGGATGGCGCGCGACTATCCGCAGCGTCCTGGCGTGCAGCGCTGTACGGTGTTTGCCGGCTATGTCGCCACGCCGCTGTTTCTCAGCGGCGTCGTGGCGCTCTATCCGCTGGTCTGGCTCTGCGTGCTGGTCGGGGCACTGGCGCTGCTCTATACCGGCTATCTGCTTTATGTCGGCATTCCCGAGCTGCTGAACATCGATCGCGAAGAGAGCCTGCGCTTCTCCGGCTCGACGCTGGCGATCGGCATTCTGCTGTTTGAGGTGCTGCTGGCGCTGACGGTGCTGCTGTGGGGCTACGGCTACCGGCTGGGCTGAAATGTCGCCGCCGTCGCCCTGCGGCGGCGGCTGTTTACGCCCGGAAACGAATCTTCGATAGGAATTTACTCAACCGCCAGCGTATTATGCTGCCTGCCAGCCCCCGCACATGCCTGTTTTCGCGGCGGCAGCCTGTGTTGCACACAGCGCGCAATCCTATTGGTAAGTTGTTAAACGATGCCCGCAAAATTTCGTTATTCGTTGTTGAGCCTGGCTTTTCTTTTTTCCGCGCAGGGCCTGACCGGCCAGGCGCTGGCCGCGTCGCCGTTAAGCACGCCCGCGCCGCTCTCGCAGCCGCAAATCGCCTCCGGCAGCGCGATGATCGTCGATCTGAACACCAACAAAGTGCTGTACGCCAGCCATCCTGACCGCGTCAGGCCGATCGCGTCCATCACCAAGCTGATGACGGCGATGGTGGTGCTGGATGCGCACCTGCCGATGGATGAGATGCTGAAAGTGGATATCAGCCACACGGCGGAGATGCGCGGCATCTTTTCCCGCGTGCGTCTGAACAGCGAAATCAGCCGCAAAAACATGCTGCTGCTGGCGCTGATGTCATCGGAAAACCGCGCCGCCGCCAGCCTGGCGCACCACTATCCGGGCGGCTACGACGCCTTTATCCGCGCGATGAATGCCAAAGCGCGCGCGCTGGGTATGACCAATACCCGCTACGTAGAGCCGACCGGCCTGTCGATCCATAACGTGTCGACCGCCCGCGACCTGACGAAGCTGCTGATCGCCAGCAAACGCTATCCGCTGCTCGGGCAGCTCAGCACCACCCATGAAGATATGGCGCGCTTCAGCAATCCCGACTACGTGCTGCCTTTCCGCAACACCAACCATCTGGTCTATAAACCGGACTGGCAGATCCAGCTGACCAAAACCGGCTTTACCAATCAGGCGGGCCACTGCCTGGTGATGCGTACGGTGATCAAACAGCGCCCGGTGGCGCTGGTGGTGCTGGACGCGTTCGGCAAATATACCCATTTCGCCGACGCCAAACGCCTGCGCGACTGGCTGGAGACCGGCAAATCCGCGCCGGTGCCGGCGGCGGCGCTGGCCTACCGAAAACAGAAATCGTCGCAGACCGCCAGCAACCGCAGCGCGGACGACAGCGCGGTGGAATAAGGCCGTTACTCCTCCGCCCGCGTGGCGGAGGAGAGCGCACGCTGCATAATCAGCGTGTCGCGCCAGGCTCCCCCTTTGAACCCTACCTCCTGCAGCACCCCGACTTCGCGAAATCCCAGCTTCAGGTGCAGATGCAGCGATCCGCCGTTTTGCCTGCCGCTGCCGACCACCGCCAGCATCTGCCGCCACGGCCCCTGTTCGCAGCGGGCGATCAGCGCCGCCAGCAGGGCGCTGCCGATGCCGCGTCCGCCGAGATCGTGACGCAGGTAGATAGACTCTTCGAGGGTATAGCGGTAGGCGGGGCGCGGGCGATAGGGCGCGGCGTAGCAGTAGCCGAGAAGGCGGCCCGCCTGTTCCGCCACCAGCCAGGGCATCTCCAGCGACTGCACCTTGAGCAGCCGCGCGCGCATCTCCGCATCGTCGGGCGGCGTCTCCTCAAAAGAGGCGCAGCCGTACAGCACATGCCAGGCGTAAATAGACTGCATCGCAGCGATATCATCGGCGTGCGCGTCGCGAATACGCAGCGTTTCGGTAGGGAGAGACATGGCACCTCGTTCTCGGCGGAAAGCGCTTACTGTGACACAGCGAGGCGGCGCACCGTCATCACAAATTCTTATCGTCAGCAGAGGCATTTTCTTACCGCTTTCCTATAGTGAAGCGCGGGGCAAAAGCATAAACTGGCGCGCGATTGCGGCGAGGCCGCAGAACTGAAACTGAGTGGAACGACGTTCGATGTCAAAGTGGTTACGATTCATGCGGGCGAGCCTGCTGGCGCTATTGACGCTGGCGCCGCTTTACCTTTATGCGGCGGACGACGGCGATAACCAGCCGACCGCCACCGAAGAAGAAGCGCCGGTCAAGGTCAATGCGGCGGTCGAGCTGCCGAAAATGCAGAAGATCCTCGATAAAATTAAAGGCCAGGTTTCCGGCGAAACCAATGATGCGCAGCTGTCACAGCTGAACGACATGGCGCTGGAGCTGTCGGGCAATGCCGATACGCTGGGCCAGGCGCTGATCCCGCAGCGTCAGCAGCTGCTGGCGCAGCTGGCGGTATTAGGGCCGGCGCCGAAGGCGGACAGCGGGGTGAAAGAGACGCCGGAGGTGACGCGTAAACGCGCCACCCTGGGGAATCAGAAGCAGAAGCTGGACGACCAGATTAAACAGGCCGAGGCGATCAAGGGCGGGGCGCTTAACCTCAGCGCGCAGATTGTTAACCTGCGCCGCGACAACCTGAAAACCCAGCTGGCGCTTAATTCCGGCAGCATTTTCGGCCCGCGCTTCTGGGCGCCGCTGTTTGGCTCGCAGCAGATGGATGGCGATAAGCTGGCCAACTTCCGCGATGAGCTGGCGGATACCGCCGCGCTCGCCTGGGAGCCGGGCTGGCGTTTCGGCACGCTGCTCTGGCTGGCGGCGGCGGTAGCTATCGCCACGCTGGGACGACGCTACGGTGAAGAGTTTCTCGCCTGGATCAGCATCCATCAGCTGCCGGAAGGGCGGCTACGCCGCAGCTTCCTCGCCGCGGCGATCGCGCTGACCACCCTGGCGGCGGTGGTGCTGGCGTTTAACTTTATCGACCAGGTTTTTACCCGCCGCGCTGAGGTCTCCGACGACGTGCAGGATTTCGTCGATCGGCTGGTGCAGCTTAGCGTTTTCTGCGGGCTGATCGCCGGGCTGGGTCGTGCATTTCTCTCCACGCGTCGTCCCTCCTGGCGGCTGCCGGCGATCTCTAACGAAGTGGCGCAGGCGCTGAAGCCGTTCCCGCCGCTGACCGCCACCCTGGTGTTTATCTTCCAGACGGTTGAGGCGCTGAACAGCAGCGTCGGCACCAGCGTCGGCACCACCATTCTGGCCAACGGCATGACCGCGCTGCTGGTCGGCGCCACCGCACTCTCCATTAGCTTCCGCTCCAGCCGCGTGCGTCGCCGTATGGTGCAGGAAGGGCAGGCACCGGAGGCGAAATCGACGCTGGTCGGCCTGATCCAGATGGCGATTACCCTGGTGGGGCTGGCGATCTTACTGTCGCTGATTGTCGGCTACGTTACTTTGGCGCGTTTCCTCAGCTATGAACTGGTCTGGATCGGCATCGTCTGCGGTGCCTTCTATTTCCTCAGCCATCTGGTGAGCGACGGTTGCGAAACGCTGCTGTCGGTCAGTAATCCGACCGGCAAGCGCATTCAGTCCTCGCTGAATATCGACGAACGCCACCTGTCGCAGGCGGCGGCGCTGCTCTCGGCGCTGGGCAAAACCATCCTGCTGCTGTTCGCGGCGGTGGCGGTGCTGAACGGCACCTTCGGCACCTCAACGCCGATTGAGCTGCTGCAGAAAGCGGTGGAGTTCTGGGGCGGCAAGGGGCTGGAATCGCTGAATATCGTGCCCGCCCATCTGGTCAACGCGCTGCTCTGTATGGCGATCGGCATCTATGTGCTGCGCTCGGTGCGCCGCTGGCTGGACAGCGATTTCCTGCCGAAAACCACCATGGATACCGGCATGCGCGTCTCGCTGGTGACGCTGTTCAGCAACATCGGCTACGTATTAGTGATCCTGCTGACGCTTTCCACCATGGGGGTGCAATGGAACAAGCTGGCGTGGATCGTCAGCGCGCTGTCGGTCGGTATCGGTTTCGGTCTGCAGGAGATCGTAAAAAACTTTATCTCCGGGCTGATCCTGCTGACTGAGCGGCCGGTGAAGGTGGGCGATCTGGTGAGCATCAGCGGCATTGAAGGGGATATCCGCCGCATCAACGTGCGCGCCACTGAAATCCAGCTCGGCGATAAGTCGACGGTTATCGTCCCGAACTCGCAGCTGATTTCGCAGAACGTGCGCAACGCCACCATGGGCAACGCTCAGGGGGTGGTGACCATTACGCTGACCTTCCCGCTGGATATCGATCCGGTGCAGGTGCGTGAAATTCTGCTGGCAGTTTACAACGAGAACGAGCGCATTCTGGATACGCCGGAGCCGTCAGTAAGCTTCAAGGATCTAACGCCGCAGGGCATCGTGCTGAGCGTGACCGGCAACGTAGCGACGCAGCGTCAAATCGGCGGCGCGAAAAGCGATCTGCTGTTCGATATCCTTACCCGCCTGCGCAAAGAGGGCATCGTGCTGTCGCGTCCGCAGACGATGATCATCGAGCAGAAAAATGGCGAAATGGTGGTGAAAGAGCCGCAGCAGCCGTAACAAAAGGCCGCCCCGATGGGGCGGCCGGTTCATCTCAGGCGCCTTGCCGTTCACCAGGCGTTCTGACCCGCTTAGTCCGCCTCTCTCTCTTCCCCGCAGCCGCAGCCGGCCCAGTGTTTACGCTTGCTGGTTTTGCCGATGCCGGGGTTAAAGCTGTTGGTGGGATCGAGCTGCTGATAAAACGCCTTCATCTGCGGCTTCGCCTGATAGAGATGGCCGACGTTATGCTCCGCCGGATACTCCGCGCCGCGCTGGCTGAGGATCTCCAGCATTCTCTCCTTCAGCGCATGCGCGTCCACCCCTTTCTTCACGATATAATCCTGATGGAAAACGTGGCACATAAAGTGGCCATAATAGAGGCGATGCACCAGCTTATCGTCGAACTCCGGCGGCAGCGTCTCAAACCAGTCGCGGTCGTTGCGTCGCAGCGCGATATCCAGCGCCAGAATATCCTCCACCTCATCGTGATGTGCCGCATGGTAGCGCACCGCAGCACCTGCAGCGGCGAAGCGATGCAGAAAGGCTTTCGATCCTTCATCGTCGGTGCATTCAAAGTAGTCGCCGCCGCCCTCGCGGAAAAAGTCCTTCAGGAACTGACGCGCCTCTTCCACGCCATCGCCGGACATTTTCAGCATCAGGTGATGCTCATAGCGATCACGCCAGATTTTCATCTTTTTCGGCAGGTGAGTCGGGAAAACCGCGCTCAGCTTCTGCAGCATGCGGTCGGTAAAGTGCGGGCGGAACAGCGGGATATGGCTCAGCATCGCGTCGATGCGCCCCTTTAAAGTGAAGAAGCGCGGCATTTTATCGGTGCCGAGCCGATCGATCATGATAAAGGTGTCTTTGCCATATTTCTCTGCGATGTCATACATATCGCGGTGCATATATTCGCCCGCCACCGGCAGGTGGTTAAAGTGGGCGAGAATATGGCGGCGAATATCCTCCAGCGCCCCGGTATCGTTGGTGCCGATATAGAACACCTGCTGCTTTTTCTCCGCCTCGAAGGTGTCCAGACGCACGGCGAACACCGCCAGCTTGCCGGCGCAGCCGGAGGCTTCATACAGGCGGCTGGCGTCGGCGTTGAAGCGCGACGGCGTGTCCGCCTCGACATCGCGCACGCGCTCGACATAGTGATGATCGGACGCCTGGCGCGCATCGTGACGTACGTCGCTCTCTCGCCAGGTTTCATCATCCAGTCGGCCGAGGATCTGCTCGGGCGTGCTGCCCAGCTCAATGCCGAGATGGTTCACCAGCTTCAGCTGCCCCTGTTCGTCCAGCTGGGCATAGAGCGCCATTTCGGTGTAGGCGGGGCCACGCTTCACCAGCGCGCCGCCGGAGTTATTGCAGACGCCGCCGAGAATCGACGCGCCGATGCAGGAAGAACCGATCACCGAATGCGGCTCGCGCCCCAGCGGCTTGAGCATTTTCTCCAGCTGAAACAGCGTGCTGCCCGGCAGCGCCAGCACCTGCTTGCCCTTATCGAGCAGGTAGATGCGGTCCATCCGCAGGGTGCTGATGATAATAATGTCGCGATCGTAATCATTGCCGTTGGGCGTCGATCCTTCCGTCAGGCCGGTATTGGCCGCCTGCATCAGAATAATTTTATCCGCGGCCACTGCGGCTTTCAGTACGCGCCACAGCTCCAGCAGCGAGCCGGGGAACACCACCGCCAGGGCGTCGCCCTGGCCGGAGCGGAAGCCTTTACGATAGCGTTCGGTTTTGCGGGGATCGGTCAGCAGATGGCTGCCGCCGACGATGCGACGCAGTTCATTAATCAGGGTTTGACTGGCGGGGGTAGCGTGAAGGTGCATATCCATTGTCCTGTTATGTGTGACGATTTTACTTTAGCAGCTCAGGCGGAAAAGCGTCCGCCTGGAAAACTACCTGCTATTCTCATCCTGTGGCACACTGTGGCTATCTTATTGCTATAGCACCATAAAACCTGTCCTGCGTTTTTGTTGAGAGCCCAATCTGATGAAATGGATTTATTCCCTGAGCCTTGCTGTTTCCCTGGCGCTGCAGCCCGCCGTTGCTGACGACATGTTTGGCCCGCATCGCCTGACGCCCGAGGCGCGCGACGCCTTTGTCACCGATCTGCTGACGAAAATGACGCTCGATGAAAAAATCGGTCAGCTGCGGCTGATCAGCGTCGGGCCGGATAACCCGAAAGAAGAAATCCGCGAGATGATCAAACATGGTCAGGTCGGCGCGATTTTCAACACCGTTACCCGTCCCGATATCCGCGTGATGCAGGATCAGGTGATGCAGCTCAGCCGCCTGAAGATTCCGCTGTTCTTCGCCTATGACGTGGTGCATGGACAGCGTACCATTTTCCCCATTCCGTTAGGGCTGGCCTCCAGCTGGGATACCGAGGCGGTGGCGCGCGTGGGACGCGTATCTGCCTTTGAAGCGGCAGACGACGGCCTGAATATGACCTGGGCGCCGATGGTGGACGTCACGCGCGAACCGCGCTGGGGCCGCGGCTCGGAAGGCTTTGGCGAAGACACCTACCTGACGGCGAAAATGGGCGGCACCATGGTCGAGGCGATGCAGGGCAAAAGCCCGGCCGATCGCTATTCGCTAATGACCAGCGTCAAGCACTTCGCGCTCTACGGCGCCATTGAGGGCGGACGCGACTACAACACCGTCGACATGAGCCCGCAGCGCATGTTCCAGGATTACATGCCGCCATATAAGGCGTCGCTCGACGCCGGCAGCGGCGGGGTGATGGTCTCCCTGAACGCCATTAACGGCGTGCCGGCCACCGCCAACAGCTGGCTGCTGAAGGATCTGCTGCGCGACGAGTGGAAGTTTAAAGGCATCACCATCAGCGATCACGGCGCGATTAAAGAGCTGATCAAACATGGTGTCGCCAGCGATCCGCAGGATGCGGTGCGGCTGGCGCTGAAGTCCGGCATCGATATGAGCATGGGCGACGAATACTACAGCAAATATCTGCCGGGGCTGGTGAAGCGCGGCGTGGTGAGCGAGGCGGAGATCGACGACGCGGCGCGCCATGTATTGAACGTGAAATATGATATGGGCCTGTTTAACGACCCTTACAGCCATCTGGGACCGAAGGGCAGCGATCCGGCGGATACCAACGCGGAAAGCCGCCTGCACCGCGACGACGCGCGCGATGTGGCGCGTAAAAGCATGGTGCTGCTGAAGAACCGCCTGGAGACGCTGCCGCTGAAGAAAACGGGCACTATCGCGCTGATCGGCCCACTGGCCGACAGCCAGCGCGACATTATGGGCAGCTGGTCGGCGGCGGGCGTGGCGAAGCAGTCGGTTACCTTACTGCAGGGCATGAAAAACGCCACCGCCGGCAAAGCGACGCTGCTTTACGCCAAAGGGGCGAACATCACCGATCACAAAGGGATCCAGGATTTCCTCAACCTTTATGAGCAGGCGGTAAGCGTCGACAGCCGCACGCCGCAGCAGATGATCGATGAAGCGGTCGCCACGGCGCAGAAAGCGGATGTGATCGTCGCAGCGGTAGGCGAGGCGCAGGGCATGGCGCATGAGGCCTCCAGCCGGACCGATCTGACGCTGCCGGAGAGCCAACAGAAGCTGCTGGCGGCGCTGAAAGCCACCGGCAAACCGCTGGTGCTGGTGCTGATGAATGGTCGCCCGCTGGCGCTGACGCACGAGCATCAGCAGGCGGATGCGATGCTGGAGACCTGGTTCAGCGGAACGGAAGGGGGCAACGCCATTGCCGATGTGCTGTTCGGCGACTATAACCCGTCCGGCAAGCTGCCGATCTCCTTCCCGCGCTCGGTAGGTCAGATCCCTATCTATTACAACCATCTGCCGACCGGCCGTCCTTATAATTCGGCTAAACCGAACAAGTACACCTCGCACTATTATGACGCCGTCAACGGGCCGCTGTTCCCCTTCGGCTACGGTCTGAGTTACACCACTTTCACGGTGTCGCCGGTGAAAATGTCGTCAACGACCATGCCGCGCAACGGCAAGGTGGAAGCGAGCGTAACGGTGACTAACACCGGCAAACGCGACGGCGCGACGGTGGTGCAGCTCTTTCTTAACGATGAAGTCGCCAGCGTCAGCCGTCCGGTGAAAGAGCTGAGAGGCTTCCAGCGCATTATGCTGAAGGCGGGCGAATCGCAGACGGTGCGTTTCCCGATAGATATCGACGCGCTGAAGTTCTGGAACCAGCAGATGAAGCAGGTAGCGGAGCCGGGCAAATTCAAAGTGATGATAGGCCTGGATTCGGTGAAAACGCAGGACGCTGAATTTAGCTTGCTGTAAGCAGGTAAAATAACAAACCGACCGGCGCTGAGCCGGTCGGTTTTTTTATGCCTTATTGAGCGCGAAGATGCAGGGGACTATTTGCCGCCCGCCAGATCGATAAAGTTGCCGGTGACATAAGAGGCTTCCTCCGACAACAGCCAGGCGATCGCCTCCGCCACCTCTTCAGGCTGGCCGCCGCGCTTCATCGGCAGGTTCTCCTTCACCCGATCCACGCGTCCCGGTTCGCCGCCGTCGGCGTGCATGTCGGTATAAATAAGCCCCGGCCTGACGGCGTTAACGCGAATGCCCTGCGCGGCCACCTCCAGCGACAGCCCAATCGTCAACGTATCAATCGCCCCTTTTGAGGCCGCATAGTCAATATACTCATGGGGCGCGCCGAGCCGCGAGGCGGCGGAAGAGACATTGACGATGGCGCCGCCCTGGCCGCCATGCCGCAGCGCCATACGCTTTACCGCCTCGCGCGCGCAGAGAAAACTGCCGCCGACGTTGGTGGCGAAAATAGCGGCGATGCGCTGCGCGTCCAGCTGCTCAATGGTCGCCTGCTGCTTAAGAATGCCGGCATTATTCACCAGCCCGGTCAGCGGGCCGAGATCGCGGTCAATTTGCCGGAACAGCGCCATAACCTGCTGCTCCTCAGCGATATCCGCCTGTAGCGCGATCGCTTTGCCGCCGCTGTGCTGAATGCGGTCGACCACCTCTTCGGCATGCGCCTGTTGGTTACGATAGTTGATGCAGAGAGTATGGCCTTTTGCCGCCAGCGTGAGCGCCGTCGCCCGTCCAATGCCGCGGCTGCCGCCGGTGATTAAGGTAATCTTGTTTTTCATCCGTTCTGTCCGCCAGAGGCTGTATATAAAAATGAAGGGCAGGAAGGGATTAAAATAAATTTTAATGATTAAAAAACAATCCTGTAACCAGACTTGTGTGAATGGAATCACAAAAGGATGCACAAATGCATCAGCAGAGTTTATGGAATCCTGGAGCAGGGAATGGCTACAACGAGCGGCCAGCGACGCACCACTGGCCCGGCAGGCGGCGGGCGACGCCGCCTGCGTTAGAGCCTCAAACGATGGCCGTCTCTTGCAAAAAGCGCCAGCGCGCCGTCTCGCCCTCTATGTCAATGACCGCCACCGACCAGCGCGCCCGCGGCACGCCGTCGATATGGTGCGTTTCGCGATAGCGGCAGGTGACGCGATTGCCCGCCGAAGCCAGCACGCTGCAGGCGTCCACGTCAATACGCAGGCCGGGACGGCGGCCGCCGTTTTCCAGAAACAGCTGCTTCACTGCCGCCAGCGTCAGCGTGTCGCCGGCGGGCGTCACCATGGCGAAATCGGGGTGAAAGCTCTCCAGCAGGCGGGTCAGCGCCGTTTCCGCCTCGTCGCGCGGGCGGGTAAAAACGGTTTCAATCCAGCGATGCAGAGTAAAAACGCTGCGGCAGGCGAGGGTTTCAGGGTTTTCCATGACAGATCCTTTTGGTGAATGAGGGCAGCGCGAACAGCGGCAGCAGGCCCGCCGCCGCGCTGATGGCAAAGGTGACGCGCCAGGCGTCGGGCTGCGGCAGATGCTGCCGCGCCAGGGTGAAGATGAGCGTTAACAGCGCCGCGCCGGCGCTAAAGGCGATCTGGCGGTTAAGGTTCCATACCACGCTGGCGCGCGCCAGCGCCGCGCCGTCAAAATCGGTAAGTGCGGTCGCCTGCGCGGTATTGGCGCCGATCCCGCCGCCGATGCCCATCACCAGCCAGGCGAGCGGCAGCCAGTGCGACGCGCCTGGCGCCAGCAATGCGATGCCTGCCGCATGCAGCAGCAGAGCGGCGCAGAACAGGCGTGGCGCCCCCAGACGCAGCCAGAGCTTGCCGCTGACGAGCATAGCGCCCAGCGCGCCCGCCGCGTAAAGCAGCATCAGCGCGCCGCTCTCTTCCGCCGACCAGCCGAGATCTTGCTGCAGCCAGAAGGCCGCCAGCACATTAACGCCGGTAAACAGGCCGGGGATGGCGTAATAGACCGCCAGCGAAAAGCGCATGCGCGGATGGCGCACGATATGCAGATCGATCAGCGCATCGGAGCGCTGGCGGGCGTAGCGGAGATAGCATAGCCCCGCCAGCACGCCTGCCAGCAGCAGCAGCGTCGGCAGCGTTTTCGACGGCGCATCGGCATAGCCCGACAGGCCGCAGAGCAGCAGGGTCAACGTCAGGCTGACCAGCAGCAAGCCCTGCCAGTCCGGCTTTTTCGCCTGCGGCGCGGCGCTTTTTACCCACAGCCCCGCCAGCAACGCCGTCGCCAGGCTGAAGGGCAGCGGCGCCAGCAGCACCCAACGCCACGAGTAGTGATCGACAAGCGCGCCGCCCAGCGCCGGGGAGATCGCCGGCGCGATCAGCGCAACGGACATAATCAGCGTCGAGAGCCGGGCGCGCTCTTGTGCCGGAAACAGGCTAAAGGCCAGCGCCTGGCCCACCGGGATCAGCAGACCGCCGCCGACGCCCTGAATAAACCGAAACAGCGTCAGAGTAAGAAAACGATCCGCCAGCCCGGCCAGCAGCGCCGCCGCCGAAAACAGCAGCATGGAAGCGACCAGCGTCGCCCGGGCGCCAAAGCGCGCCGCCAGCCACGGGCCGAGCGGAATAATCAGCGTCAGCCCAAGGATATAGCTGTTGCTGACCCACACTACGCTGGCGGGCGACAGCGCCAGCTGCTGCGCAATAGCGGGCAGCGAGACGGTCGAGATAAAAATATTCACACAGTCGATAAAAAAGCCGGCGATAAAAATCAGGGCGATACGGTAACGATAGGTCATAAATTCCTCCGGGGCGCAGTGTAGGAGGCATTGACCTGCGAAAGCGATTTAATAAAATTAAACCCTGAATTTAATAATATTAAACCTTATGCAAAATCATCTTGGACGCATTCGTACTTTTATGGCGGTAGCGGAGTGCGGTTCGTTTACCCGCGCGGCGGAGCGGCTGTTCGTCAGTAAGGCGATGGTCAGCATCGATGTCAAAACGCTGGAGCGGGCGCTGAACGCGCCGCTGCTGATCCGCGGCGCCAAAGGCGTGGCGCTGACCGAAGCAGGGCAGGCGCTGTACGCGGAGTTCAGCGATATCTTTCAGCGCGTCGATCGCGCGCTGGAGCGGGCGGCCGGGCGCCAGCAGCAACTCTCCGGCACGCTGCGCCTGACCTCGACCGCTGAGTTCGGCGAACATTTTCTGCTGCCGCTGCTGGGCGAGTTTTGCGCGCAGCATCCGCAGCTGCAGGTCAGCTTCTACGCCAACTCTTCGCTGAACGATTTTATGTCGGAACAGCTGGATCTGGCGGTGCGTCTGGGCACGCTGCGCGATTCATCGTTAAAAAGCCGCCGTCTGGCGAGCTACGACATCAAGCTGGTGGCGGCGCCCGGCTGGCTGGCGGCCAATCCGCTGAGCCGGGTAGAGGAGTTAGCGCAGGTTAGCTGGATCGCCAATGCGCATCTCGCCTCGCCGGTAGCGTGGACCCTGCGTCATGCGCAGCATCCGCCGGTGAAGATCCGCGCCCGGGCGAGCTACAGCGCCAACAGCGCCTCATCGGTACGCGCAATGGCGCGGGCGGGGCTGGGCGTGGCGCTGCTGCCGGCATGGATGATCGCCGACGATCTGGCGCAGCGGCGGCTGACGCTGCTGTTTCCCGACTGGACGCTGCCGGAGCAGCCTGTCAGCATCCTGTATCCTAATGGCCAGGCGCTGCCGCGCAAAAGCCGCGCCTTTATCGATTTTCTGCTGGCCAACCGCGCCCGGCTGGAGCGACGCGCATAAAAAAACCGATCGGCAGCCAACCGATCGGTCTGATTACGCTCTGGAAAAGGGAGCGAACTCCCGTGCGCCTCGCCGGCTAGGCGGCGTGCTGGTTAACCTGCTGTTCGGCCAGCATGGTGAGTTTCTCATCGGTGGCCTTCTCTTCATCCAGGGTATTCTTCAGGATAGAGACGACGTTGTCGTAGCCGAGATTTTTCGCCAGCGCCATCAGCGACCCGTAGCTGGAAATTTCGTAATGCTCGACTTTCTGAGCGGCAACAATCAGACCCGCATCGCGCACCGGCCCTTCCTCTACTTCCTGAATAATCTCCTCGCCCTCCTTGATCAACCCTTCCATCGCCACGCAGGTAACATTTTCCATTTCCACATCGTCGAGCGCCTGGATAACCTGATCGAGACGCTCGATATGGCCTTTGGTCTCTTCCAGATGTTGCCTGAAGCCTTCGACAAGTTTTGTTTCAGTGGCGGCTTCCGCCATTTTCGGCAGCGCCTTGGTTAACTGGACTTCAGCACTGTAAACATCGCTCAAGGTATGAACAAACAGATCGTTTAGTGATTGCATAGTCATAATGCTTGTCTCCCTCTGATTGTGTATCGGTGTGCTGCACGTGCTATGAAAGCCTGGTAGATGCGCCGCAGACAGGCAAATATGCTGCGTTTCGCTTTCAACACAATGAAAGATAAGCTTTTATTGCGGTAAGCGCGGAGGGTGGCAATAAAAATCAATAGTGATCAATGAGTTAGTTGATCAGTAATTCACCGTAAAAGAGTGTGTGATCTTGTTGCTGAACGCAGCGGCAGGCAGATAAAAGCGGAATTTTAATGGAATTTTTACGTAAGCGTATTGAAAGGCAGGTTTTTCGTCTTAACGGCCTCTCACTGAATGAGTTCGATCTCTCGCAGCCGATGGGCGATCCGGGGCTATTCGGGCCGGAGAGCGTGGTCTGGCCGGTACATGGCGACTTCACCGCCATGCTTTGCGGCGGCATCAGCGCCCTGATGCTGCAGATGCTGCATCCGGCGGCACTGGCGGGCGTTTGGGATTACTCCTCCTTTCGCGCGGATATGCTCGGCAGGCTGCGGCGCACCAGCCAGTTCGTCGCGGTCACCACGTTCGGCAACCGCGCCGACGCGCTGACGCTGATCGACCGCGTAAAGCGCATTCATCTGCAGGTTAATGGCGTGGATGCCTACGGCCATCCCTACGCCGCCAGCGATCCGACGCTGCTGACCTGGGTGCATGTCGCCGAAGCCAGCCGTTTTCTCGCCGCGCACCTGCGCTATAAAAACCCGGCGCTAAGCCTCGCCGACCAGGATCGCTACTATGCCGAAGCGGCGCGGGTGGCGGAGGCGCTGGGGGCGGAGGGGGTGCCGAAAAGCCGCGCCGCGACCGCTATGTGGATCGAATCGATGCGTCCGCAGCTGCGCTATGACACGCGCGCGCAGGAGGTGATGGCGCTGCTGATGAATGCGCCCGCGCCGGGCTGGCAGGCGAAGCTGGCGATGGGGGCCATTATGTCGGCAGGCGTCGGGCTGCTGCCCGACTGGGCGCAGCAGATGACCGGCCGCCCGATCAATGCGCGTCAGCAGGCGGCGGTCGACAGACGGGTGAATATGATTGCGGCGCTGCTGCGCTGGTCGGTGCGTAACGGCGCCTGGCCGCGCGCCATGCGGCGTATGGGGCGTGATTTTTGAGATTATTACCCTTGCCGCCGCGTGGCGAGAAAAGGGATCCTGCTCTATTCTCGGGGAAAATGGATCCCTCTACGTTGCGTTGAGGCACTATGACATATTCGCAGTTGATTGCTGAGGTGACTAATCAGCAACAGACGTTAACCGCCATCATCGAACAGACCGAGCGGGCCGCCTATTTCTATATCTGGCCGACCGAACCCTTTCGCTCGCGCTTTGCGGTGCGCGGCTGCTGGCTGCGCAATCTGCTGCCTGCGCCGTTCCAGGAAGATCGCGAGGCGATAGAGCAGGGCATCGCGCCGTTGCTCAGCGCCGACTGCTGCCGCACGCTGGAGGCGGAGCCGCCGCTTGATCCGGCCGGGCTGCAGATTATCTGGGAGCCGACCGACGACGGCGCGGCGGTGTGGTATCAGGGGCAGCTGCTGGCGGTGATCCCCGGCTGGAGCCTCTACCAGAATAAGCAGGTCAGTTTTTCCGCCGGCTGCATTCGCGAAAACCGGCTGACGGCGCCGCTGGGATCGGCCTCGACCAACCACTACTATGCGCAGGCGCTGGCGCATCGTCAGTTCTGGCGCGACTGGCATGACGGCCATCTCTGGCAGCCGGTGCAGCACGATCTGCTGCGCGCCTATGAGGCGCACTACGGCCCCTCGCTGAAGTATTACGCCATCGATCAGGGCCAGTGGCCGCCGATGGCGCTCTCGCAGCACTATCATCAGGGCGTCTGGTACTTCTTCACCGTCGGCATGTGCATTCGTCCGATGCCGTGGGTCGATTTCCTCTATGAAGATCTGGCGCCGCAGTACCGCCGTACCGAACTGGCGATGGCCATCGATGCCGAGGTGATGACCGAAGATAATGCCATTCAGATGGCGAGCGCGCTGGCAAACTATGCCCACTATCCCTGGAGCAGCCTTAACTGGCTGGGCGAAGGGCATACGTTGCCCTCGTCAGTGGCACCGGTCGGCTTTGAGGGCTTTCTGCTCTCCGCCGAGCTGGGCGGCGAGGCGGGGCAGCCCGGCCTGCCGCGCCGCGAAGGTGAGCGGGTTAACCTGCTGTGGGCCACCCCGGTGACCGCGGCGGAACAGGCGTTCGCGCTGGCGGAAGAGGGCGGCGGGCTGCAGCTGGTGACGCTGCTGCAGCAGGAAGGGGCCAGCCATATTTTCCGTCCGCGTCAGCAGGTGGTCGAGCAGGAAGCCCAGGTCGCGCCTCTTTTTGCAAACTGTGATCGCGATCGCCTCAAGTAAAGATTTTACATGCCGTTAACAGAAGCAGGGCGCCAGGGCCCTTTCTGTTAACGAGGTATGGAGATGTTAAAAACCACGCAGGCCCGCTTTACGGTGACCCTCATCGCATTTTTTCTGCTGCTGTTAGCGGTTACCCTTATCGTGATTAATCTTTTCGTCGCCCCCCAGCTGAAAAATAATGAAGAACGTCTGGTGCGCTATGAGGTAGACGCGCTGGCGGCGCGCATTGTCGAACAGATGAACCGCGTGCAGGCTCAGCAGCGCACCATTACCGAAGCGGTGAGCGTGATGGATAGCCAGGCGATCGACGCTCTGCTGCCGGCGCTGGTAAACCAGTATCAGGACAGCAACGTGTTCGGCGGCGGCATCTGGCCGTTGCCCAATCTGCGCGAGGCGGGCCGGGAAAAGTTCAGCACCTTTTTCGCCCGCGACGCCAGCAATCAGCTGCAGGTCAACACCTTCTGGAACGCGCCGGAAGCGGATAACTATTATGAGCAGCCGTGGTATAAAGCGGGCCTCGCGGCGCCGAAAGGCCGCTGCGCCTGGGCCAATGCCTACCAGGACGCCGCCAGCCCGCAGCCGCGCACCAACTGCGCCATGGCGATCTACCGCAACGGCGCCGAGTGGGGCGTCGCTACCATTGATGTCACGCTCGGCTTTTTTAACCACCTGGCAAAAGAGATGGGCGAGGCGATTCACGGCCGCGTGCTGATCGTCGAGGCGGATGGCAAGGTGGTCGGCAACGCGGCGCTGGTCAACGGCACGCCGAAGCTGCAAAACCTGAGCGATCTCAGCCTGCCGATGGCCGCGCCGCTGAAGGCGCTGCTGTCACGTGCCGGCAGCCAGCCGGTGCAGAGCCAGTATCAGGATGATGAGGGCGATCGTACGCTGTTCGTACAGCAGATCGCCGGCAGTCCGTGGTTCCTGGCAAGTGATGTGCCGACCAGCCTGCTGACCCAGCAGACGCACTCAATGCTTTCACGCCTGGGCGTGGTGCAGATCCCGTTAGCCATCGCGCTGCTGCTGGTGCTGCTTGGCTTTATCCGCAGCATGATGACGCGCCTGAATCAACTTAACGCCAATATTCTGGCGCTCTCGACCGGCGGCGCCGATCTGACGCAGCGTCTGCCCGCCAGCAACAGCCCGGAATTTAACGCCGTGGCGCAGAGCTTCAACCAGTTTATCTCCTACCTGCAGGGGCTGATGCGTCAGGTCGGCGATAGCGCGCTGGCGATCACGTCCGCCTCGCGCGAAATCGCCAGCGGCAACCTCGATCTCTCTTCCCGCACCGAGGAGCAGTCCAGCTCAATTGTGGAAACGGCGGCGTCGATGGAGCAGCTTACCGGCACAGTGCGCCAGAATGCCGACAACGCCACCCATGCCAATCAGCTGGCGGATAACGCCTCGCAGGTGGCGGCGCGCGGCACCGAAGTGGTGCGTCAGGTGGTAGCGACCATGGGCGAAATTGACACCTCCTCCCGCAAGGTGGTGGATATTATCAGCGTTATCGACAGCATCGCTTTCCAGACCAATATCCTGGCGCTGAACGCGGCGGTGGAGGCGGCGCGCGCCGGCGAACAGGGTCGCGGTTTCGCCGTGGTTGCCAGCGAAGTGCGCAACCTGGCGCAGCGTTCCGCCAATTCGGCGCGCGAAATTAAAAAGCTGATCGAGACCTCGGTAGCCAACATCGACGCCGGCAGCCAGCTGGTGGGCGAGGCGGGCCGTACTATGGATGAGCTGATGCAGGGAGTATCGAGCGTGACCACGCTGATGGGCGAAATCATGTCCGCCAGCCGCGAGCAGAGCATGGGCATCGAACAGGTGAATGTCGCCATTAACCAGCTCGACAGCACTACGCAGCAGAACGCCGCGCTGGTGGAGCAGGTTTCCGCCGCCGCGCAGGCGATGGAAGAGCAGAGCGTACAGCTGGAAGAGGTGGTGAAGGCGTTTAAACTCTAGTCCCCTTCAGTCGCCCTGGCGACGGGGCGCCTGTTTCCTGCGACATCTTTTCGCACATAATGTGATAAATACAGACGCTTTTTTCCGCCAGAGGCGCCGACGGATATGCCACAATAGCTGGGATTAATCTGAAGGAGCCCGCATGTCCGCTATTGACGTTATCCTTGTCGATCGTTTCGATCGCCCTACCGGTAAGATGGAAAAGCTGGAAGTTCATCAAAAAGGATTGCTGCATCGCGCGGTGACAGTCTACGTGTTCAACAGCCGTCATGAGCTGCTGCTGCAGCGGCGTGCCAGCGACAAATATCACTGCGGCGGGCTGTGGAGCAATACCTGCTGCGGTCACCCCTTTCCCGACGAAGCATCACAGGCGGCGGCGGAGCGGCGGCTGGAAGAGGAGATGGGCCTGCGGCTGACGCTGACGCCGATGTTTGAGCTGAGCTACAACCTGCCCCTGAGCAACGGGCTGATCGAGCATGAGTACGGACATGTCTTTTTCGCCCTCAGCGACCAGACGCCGCGCCTTAACCCGCAAGAGGCGGACGATAGCCGCTGGCTGTCGCTGACGGCGATCCAGCAGGAGATCGCGCGTGACCCGACGCGCTTTACCCCCTGGTTTTTGCATACCTTCGCGCGCATTCCCGAGCGGCTGGCGCACTTTATTCAGCGCGATGCCGCGCCGAAATCCTCCGCATCCACGTCGTAGCCTGACGGCTCCCAGCGCACCAGCATCAGCGCCAGCAGGCCCGCCAGCGGCGCGAGGGCGATGGCCCAGAAGACGTTGGTGTCCAGCAGCGCGCTGAGCAGCGGGAACAGAAACAGCGACAGCGTGGAGCTGGCGCGCATCAGCGTCTGGTTAAGGCCGACGCCGACGCCGCGCAGCGAAACCGGATAGCTAAGCGACGCGTAAGTCATGGTGTGCGAACCCGGCCCGAAACCCTGGCCGAAGAGAAACAGCGCCAGCAGGGCTACGGCCAGCAGCGCTTCCGGCATGCCCTGCGGCCGCCCGATCAGTGCCAGCCCCAGCAGCGCGGCGAGCTGGCAGGCGTAGCCCGCCACCGTCATCCGCCAGGCGCCGAGACGCGGCACCAGCCGCACCGCCAGCAGGCCGCCGACAAAGGCGAACAGCAGGTTCAGCGCCAGCGACACCAGAATGGTGGTCAGCATCGTCTGCGCCAGGAAGCTGGAGAGGATCACCGGCAGGCCGAACGCCACCGCGTTGTAGGCGAAGGCGGAGGCGATGGAGATCACCGTCGCCAGCAGCGTGCGTCGCAGGTAGATGCCGCCCAGCAGCGCGCCGTAGTTACGCCAGCCGGGGCGGCGGGTACGCGTCGCGGCGCTGAAGTCGGCGTCGCTCGCCACCTGCGCGTTAATCCCCCAGGCGCGGCGCAGAATAGCGGCCGCGCCCTGCAGATCGCCCTGATTCGCTGCCCAGACCGGCGATTCGCTCATATAACGGCTGCGAATGGCGATAATCGCCAGCGCCGGCACCGCGCCGAAGCCGAGGATCAGGCGCCACAGCCAGTCGGCGTGGCTGGCCGGCAAGACGCTATACAGCACCAGCACCAGCAGATAAGAGATGCTGATAGCGGCATACCAGGTGGGACACCACATGGCAATGCTCGCCGCCTTGTTGCCGCGCCCCTTCAGCCGTGAAAATTCGGCGAGAAACGCCATCGCCACCGGCAGATCGATACCGACGCCCAGCCCCATCACAAAGCGCGCGCCCGCCAGCACATATTCGTTGGGTGCCAGCGCGCAGGCCAGCGCGGCCACCACAAAGAAAAACATATCCGCCATAAAGACGCGATAGCGACCGATTTTATCGGTCAGCCAGCCGCCGATCAGCGCGCCGACGATCGCCCCAAAGGTGATGGCGGAAGCGACCATGCCGCTGCCGGCGGGAGTAAGGTGAAATTCCCGCGTCACCTCTTTCATGCCGAACGCCAGCGCGCCGAGGTCGTAGGCGTCGAGAAAGACGCCGCCGAGGGCGATAGCGACCACGATGCGCCCGTTGCCGAGCGCCTGAGTGCTGCTGTTGACCAGCTGCGAGACATCGGCCGGCTGGCGTATCCAGGCGGTTTCACCGGCAGCGGGGTGAATGGACGCGTCCGGCGTCGAAGAGGCGCTTATTTCAGTCATGGTGTTATGTAATAAGAAGGGTTGGGAAGGGTGAGCATAACCTCCTGATGCCGCTGGCTAAATTCCTTCTGGTTATATCTTACTTCCGAACGCGCTTGCGTCTGCGCCTTCTCTCGCAGAACACGGCTGAATTTCCGGCGCGCGGGAAGTTTTGCGCTACGCTTTGACTGAACCCTCTTTTAAAAGGAACTCTGCCATGACTTTCGCTGCTGCGCGTCGCGGTTTACTCACTCTGGCCGCCCTGATGACGCTGGCCGCCAACGCGCAGGCCGCCGACCCGGTGCGCGTGGGGTCTAAAATCGATACCGAAGGCTCGCTGTTGGGCAATGTGATCCTGCAGGTGCTGGATAAGCATGGCGTGCCGACGGTGAATAAAATCCAGCTCGGCAACACCCAGGTGGTGCGCGGCGCGATGACCGCTGGTGAGCTGGATATCTATCCCGAATATACCGGCAACGGCGCCTTCTTCTTCAACCAGGCGGGCGACGCGGCGTGGAAAAACGCCAGCGCCGGCTATGAGAAGGTGAAAAAGCAGGATGCGGAGAAAAACCAGCTGGTCTGGCTAACGCCGGCCCCTGCCAACAATACCTGGACCATTGCGGTGCGTGGCGATCTGGCGCAGAAAAATCAGCTGGCCTCGCTGGCCGATCTCAGCCGTTACCTGAAGCAGGGCGGTGTCTTTAAGCTGGCCGCGTCGGCGGAGTTTATCGAGCGCGCCGATGCGCTGCCGGCGTTTGAAAAAGCCTACGGCTTTACGCTGGGGCAGGATCAGCTGCTGTCGCTGGCGGGCGGCGATACGGCGGTAACCATCAAGGCGGCGGCGCAGCAAACGTCCGGGGTGAATGCGGCGATGGCCTACGGCACCGACGGGCCGGTGGCGGCGCTTGGTCTGCAAACCCTGAGCGATCCGAAGGGCGTACAGCCGATCTATGCGCCCGCGCCGGTGATCCGCGCCGCGGTATTGAAACAGTATCCCGATATCGCCGCCTGGCTGCAGCCGGTGTTCGCCGCGCTGGATGAAAAAACGTTGCAGTCGCTGAACGCCAAAATCGCTGTAGAGGGCCAGGATGCGAAAAAAGTGGCCGCCGACTGGCTGCAGCAGAACAAGCTGCTGTAAGCCTGCGGCATGATTAAGCCTCTGTCGATGGAGTGATTTTGCGATTCACTATTTATAACCGTGTGCTGCTGCTGCTGACGGCGCTGCTGACGGCGGCGCTGTTTATGCTGCCGTTCGCCAGCTTTGCGCCTAACCGTCTGGTGTCGGGGCAGCCGGTGATGCTGGCGCAGCTGCTGCAGGGCGCCGGCTGGCTGATCCTGTTGATTGTGCCACTGCTGCTGCTGCTTGCCTGGCAGAAGCCGCGTCAGCCTGTGCTGATACTGACGCTGCTGCTCAGCGAAACGCTGCTGACGCTGCTGGTGGCGCTGGGCGGTCACGCCGCGCAGTCGCTGGCGCAGCAGGGAAGCTCGCTGGCGCGCACCGGTTTCGGCAGCGGACTATGGGCGGCCATCGCCCTCTGCCTGCTGATCGCTGCGGACAGCGTGATGCGCCTGACGCGCAATCCGATCTGGCGTCTGTTGCTCAACGCCCAGCTCTGGCTACCGCTGGCGCTGCTGCTGATCGGCGGGCAGCTCGATCAGCTGTCGCTGCTGAAAGAGTACGCCAACCGCCAGGATGTGTTCGATCAGGCGTTAACGCGCCATCTGCTGCTGCTGGCGGCCACCCTGATCCCGGCGCTGGCGCTCGGCGTGCCGCTGGGGCTGATCTGCTGGCATCGTCCGCGCTGGCAGGCGTCGCTGTTTTCCGCGCTGAACATTATTCAGACTGTGCCGTCGGTGGCGCTGTTCGGCCTGCTGATTGCGCCGCTGGCCGGGCTGGCGGCCCATTTCCCTTCGCTGGCGCGGCTTGGTATCAGCGGCATCGGCCTGGCCCCGGCGCTGATCGCGCTGGTGCTTTATGCGCTGCTACCGCTGGTGCGCAGCATCGTGGCGGGCCTGCAGCAGGTGCCTGCGGGCGTCAGGGAGACCGCGCGCGGTATGGGCATGTCGCCGGCGCAGGTTTTCTGGCACGTCGAGGTGCCGCTGGCGCTGCCGGTGCTGCTTAGCGGCCTGCGGGTGGTGACCATCCAGACGGTGGGCATGGCGGTGATCGCCGCGCTGATCGGCGCCGGCGGCTTCGGCGCCATTATCTTTCAGGGGTTGCTGAGCAGCGCGCTGGAGCTGGTGCTGCTGGGCGTTATCCCGGTGATTGCGCTGGCGGTGCTGGTGGATGCCCTGTTTAAAATCCTTATCTCCCTGCTGGAGAAGCGCAACCTATGATCCAGTTTAATCAGGTCAGTAAATATTTTGCCGGCAAGGCGGCGGTGGATGAGATTGACCTGCATATCGCCGCCGGCGAATTCACCGTGCTGATCGGCACCTCCGGTTCCGGCAAATCGACCACCCTGAAGATGATCAACCGGCTGGTGGAGCATGACGCCGGCACCATTCAGTTCGCCGGCGAAGAGATCCGCAGCTTTAATCCGCAGGCGCTGCGGCGGCGGATGGGTTACGCCATTCAGTCGATCGGGCTGTTTCCGCACTGGACGGTGGAGAAGAATATCGCCACCGTGCCGGGGCTGCTGAAGTGGCCGCAGGCGCAGCGTCGGCAGCGCGTCGCCGAGTTGCTGGCTTTGCTCGGCCTGGAGGAAGAGCTGCGCTATCGCTATCCGCATCAGCTCTCCGGCGGACAGCAGCAGCGCGTCGGCGTAGCGCGGGCGCTGGCCGCCGATCCGGAAGTGCTGCTGATGGATGAGCCGTTCGGCGCGCTCGATCCGGTGACGCGCGGCGCGCTGCAGCAGGAGATGATTCGTATTCACCGGCTACTGGGGCGCACTATCGTGCTGGTCACGCATGACATTGACGAGGCGCTGACGCTGGCGGATAAAATTGTGCTGATGGATAGCGGGCGCATCGTGCAGCAGGGCAAGCCGCTGGAGCTGCTGACCCGCCCGGCCAACGATTTCGTTCGTGATTTTTTCGGCCGCAGCGAGCTGGGGGTGCGTTTGCTGTCGCTGGGGTATGCCGGCGCGGCCGCGCGCCGCGGCGAATGGCTCGACGCGGCGCCGGTGCCGGAAGATATGTCGCTGCGCGAGGCGCTGTCGCTGTTTATCGCCCGCCAGACCGATAAGCTGCCGGTGGCCGATGCGCAGGGCGCGCCGCTGGGCGTGCTGCACTTCAGCGATCTGCTGCGGCAGCGGGAGGGCACATGAGGAGATGGCTGCGCGATCCGCTGTTGTGGCTGATCGCGCTGTTTCTGCTGCTGCTGCTGTTAATGCCCTACAGCGGCCCGCTGTTTGCCCGCTGGTTTCCGCAGCTCGATCGGCCGGTATATCAGCAAGAGAGCTTTTTCCAGCTGGCGCTGGCGCATATCCGGCTGGTGGCGATCTCCAGCCTGGGCGCGGCGCTGATCGGCATTGGCGCGGGCGTGGCTGTGACGCGCCGTGCCGGACGCGAATTTCGTCCGCTGATTGAAACGCTGGCCGCCGCCGGGCAAACCTTTCCGCCGGTAGCCGTGCTGGCGGTGGCGGTACCGGTTATCGGCTTCGGCGAGCAGCCTGCGCTGATCGCGCTGCTGCTGTACGGCATTTTGCCGATTTTGCAGGGTACGCTGGCGGGGCTGGAATCGGTGCCGGAGAGCGCGCGCGAAGTGGCGCAGGGGGTAGGGATGAGCGGCTGGCAGCGCCTGACGCGCGTCGAGCTGCCGTTAGCCGCGCCGGTGATTCTGGCGGGCGTGCGCACCTCGATCATCATTAATATCGGCACCGCGGCGATCGCCTCGACGGTAGGGGCGAAAAGCCTGGGGTCGCCGGTGATTATCGGCCTGAGCGGGTTTAATACGGCGTATGTGATTCAGGGAGCGGTGCTGGTGGCGCTACTGGCGCTGGTGGTGGACCGGCTGTTTGAGCGCCTGCAGCGTCGGGTTAGCGGGCATGTAAAATAATGGCGTAGCCTACCAGCATCAGACCGCCGGTGCCGCCGACCGCCATGATAAAGAAAAGGGTGCCAACCAGATATTTTTGCCAGTTCATGAGAGTGCCTGTAGAGATAAAACAAGAGGGCGGATCATAACGCGATCCGCCCTCTGCGACCAGGCAATTTGCGCCATTTTTCATGCGCGTTTCGCCCGGTTAAACCTGCCCGTGCAGCGTGATGGTGAAGCCCTGCTCGTGCCAGTGAGCGAACTGTTCCACCTGACGCCGGGTCAGTTTTTTGCCGGTCCAGACAAAAATCTGCTGGCCGGGGAACAGCTCGGGACGCGGGTTATCAAGCGGCTCCGCCAGCACGTCCATCCGCCAGCCCGTCTGGGCAAGACGCCAGGCCTCAAGCCAGATACGGGTGCGATCCTCCACCCCCAGCCGATGATCAGCGCATCCTGGCCCGCCTTTTTACGCGAGCCGCACAGGCAGAAGGCGATATAGTCGATCAGCGCGCCGTCCAGCAGGCTGCACATCGCTTTCGCGGTGTTCTGATCCAGCCCCAGACGCTGGCGTACCGGCACAAAAACATGATCGATCAGCGCGTCAACCGGATGCTCGCGGCCGATGGTGGCGATTTTAGCGCGCAGGCGTGAAGGACGAACCTGACGCAGCACGCTCATCACCTCTTCCTGTAGCGTCATCCAGCCGTCGTGTACATTAACGTTATCCCCTTCAAGCAGGGCTTTCACTTTGCCTACCGGGACGCCGCTCTCTATCCAGCGCTTGATCTCTTCGATACGCTGAACATCTTCATCATCAAACTGTCGGTGACCGCCTTCGGTACGCTGTGGCTTCAACAGCCCATAGCGACGCTGCCATGCGCGTAACGTTACCGGGTTGATACCACAGCGTTCGGCGACATCGCCGATGCTGTATAAGGTCATGCACATCCCCTGCTTGTTCGTGAGACTCGTGTGTCTGCATTAACCTTAGCGGAGGCATCGCAAGTTGTACATTATTTTTTAAGTTGTACAACTTGATCGTCGCCACAAAAGCGCGCATTCTCTTTTTTGAGAAATAATCTCTTATATGAGAAATCAGATGACCGATACCGATCAACGCCTGGCGCAGCGGCTGACAGCGCTGCGCCAGCATCGCGGCTGGACGCTGGAGCAGCTGGCCAGCGCCACCGGCATCAGCCGCGCTTCGCTGTCGCGCATTGAGCGTGCAGAAATCAGCCCGACCGCCACGCTGCTTAATAAGCTCTGCGTCGCCTACGGGCTGACTATGTCGCGCTTGCTGAGCGAAGTGGAAGAGGATGTTGCGCAGCACCTGACGCCGCCGCAGCAGCCGGTCTGGCAGGATCGCGAGCAGGGCTTCGTGCGGCGCGGGCTGTCGCCGCCTGCCAGCGGCTACCGCGCGGAGATGATCGAGGGCGTGCTGCGTCCCGGTGCGCTGATTGCCTACGACGCGCCGCCGGTGCCCGGCCTCGAGCAGCATATCTGGCTGCTGGCAGGCGTGTTGATCATTGAAGCGAGCGGAGCGCGCTGGCGGCTGGCGGCGGGCGATACGCTGCGCTTCCATCTGTTCGGCGCCTCGGCATTTCATGCGCCGGAAGCAGAGGGCGCGCGTTACTTACTGGTGGTGTGTCGATGATTGAATATCAGGTAATGGATGGCGTGCAGGCGCGCAGCGCGCTGGAAGCCTTGACGGACGTGTTGCAGGGCTGCGTGACGGAAGGGGCCAGCGTCGGGTTTATCGATCCTGACGACCGGCAGATCATGCGAAATTTCTGGCAGGATACCTTTGCCGGCCTCGATCGCGGCGATCGGCTGCTGCTGGTGGCGCGCGACGGCGAGACACTGGTGGCGACGGTGATGATCTTCTGGAATAACATGCCCAACGGCCGCCATCGTGCGGAGATTGGCAAGCTGCTGGTGCATCCGCGCGCGCGGCGTCAGGGCATCGCGCGCCGGCTGATGCAGCTGGCGGAACAGCGGGTCAGGGAGGCGGGACGCAGCCTGATGGTGCTGGATACCCGTAGCGGCGATGTCGCCAGCCTGCTCTACCTGTCGCTGGGCTGGGAGATCGCCGGAGCGATCCCGTTCTACGCGCAGTCGACCGAAGGGGTGATGGACGCCACGACGGTGATGTATAAGCGGCTGGCCAGCTAACGCATTTCTCTCTTCCACCGGTGACGGAAGCCATCTTCCAGATTCGCCGATAAGCGGCTGACGTCAGCGCCATACTGTGTAAAAATACAGGTCATCAAGGCAGGAAGAGAGCAAGATGGCACTAACCGCAGCGTTAAAAGCGCAGATCGGCGAATGGTATAAAGCGCTGCAGCAGCAGGTTCCCGATTTTATTCCGCGCGCGCCGCAACGGCAGATGATCGCCGAAGTGGCAAAAACCTTATCCGGCGACGATGGCCGTCACCTGGCGATCGAAGCGCCCACCGGCGTGGGCAAGACCCTTTCCTATCTTATCCCCGGTATCGCCGTAGGGCGTGCCGAAGAGAAGCCGCTGGTGATCAGCACCGCGAACGTGGCGCTGCAGGATCAAATTTTCAGCAAGGATCTGCCGCTGCTGCAGAAGATTATTCCCGAGCTGAAATTCACCGCCGCCTTTGGCCGCGGGCGCTATGTTTGCCCGCGCAATCTCAATGCGCTGTCGACCGACAGCGAAAAGCAGGGCGATTTGCTGCTGTTCCTCGATGATGAAATGGTCGCCAGCAAAGAAGAGCGCAAAATCTGCGAAAAGCTGGAAAAATCGCTGAATCGTCATCAGTGGGACGGCCTGCGCGATCACAGCGAAGAGAACATCGGCGATGCGCTCTGGCAGCGTCTCAGCACCGATAAGGCCAACTGCCTGGCGCGTAACTGCCACTGGTATCGCGAATGCCCCTTTTTCGTTGCCCGCCGTGAAATCGAGCAGGCGGACGTAGTGGTGGCGAACCATGCGCTGGTCATGGCAGCGCTGGAGAGCGAATCGGTTCTGCCGCCGGCGAAAAACCTGCTGCTGGTGCTGGATGAGGGGCATCATCTGCCGGAGGTGGCGCGCGACGCGCTGGAGACCAGCGCCGATATCTCGCCCGGCTTTACCAGCCTGCAGCTCGATCTCTTTGTGCGGCTGGTGGAAACCTGCATGGCGCAGTTCCGGCCTAAAACGCCGCCGCCGCTGGCTAACCCGGAGCGGCTGAAAACCCATTGTGACGAATGGCGCGAGCATCTCGCCAGCCTGACACGCATCCTTGCGCTCTGGCTGCCGCCGGAGCCGCAGGAGGGGGAACACCGCTTCGAAATGGGGCAGCTGCCGGAAGAGATGCAGACACTCTGCGCACGGCTTTTCAAGCTAAGCGACGGCCTGCGCGGCCTGGCGGAAGGGCTGCTGAACGATCTCAGCGAGAAAACCGGCCAGTACGACGTGGTGCGCCTGCAGCGCACGCTGCTGCAGATGAACCGCGCCTTCGGCTGGTTCGAAGGTATCAGCAAACTGTGGCGGCTGGCGTCGATGGAGCAGGCGTCCGGCGCGCCGGTCTCGAAATGGGTCAGCCGCGAGCTGCGCGAAGGCCAGCCGCACCTCTTTTTCCACTGCGCCGGCATCCGCGTCAGCGAACAGCTGGAGAAGCTGCTGTGGCGCAAGGTACCGCACGTGGTGCTGACCTCCGCCACGCTGCAGTCGCTCAACAGCTTTAATCGTCTGCAGGAGCTTTCCGGCCTGAATGAGCGGGTGGGCGACCGTTTTGTGGCGCTCGGCTCGCCGTTCAACCATGTCGAGCAGGGCAAGCTGGTGATCCCGCAGATGCGCTATGAGCCGCTGATGGCCAACGAGGCGCAGCATATCGCCGAAATGGCGCACTTTTTCCGCCATCAGGTTAAGGCGGGGCAGCATAAAGGCATGCTGGTGCTGTTCGCCAGTAATCGCGCCATGCAGCAGTTTCTTACCCACCTCACCGACCTGCGCCTGATGCTGCTGGTACAGGGCGATCAGCCGCGCTACCGGCTGGTGGAGCTGCACCGCAAGCGGGTGCAGCAGGGCGAGGCGAGCGTGCTGGTGGGGCTGCAGTCGTTTGCCGAGGGGCTCGATCTCAAAGGCGAGCTGCTGACGCAGGTACATATTCATAAAATCGCTTTTCCGCCGGTAGACAGTCCGGTAATTTTGACCGAAGGTGAGTGGCTGAAAAGCCTGAAGCGCTACCCGTTTGAAGTGCAGAGCCTGCCCAGCGCCTCCTTTACCCTGATTC
This sequence comes from Mixta gaviniae, assembly GCF_002953195.1. GTDB lineage: Bacteria > Pseudomonadota > Gammaproteobacteria > Enterobacterales > Enterobacteriaceae > Mixta > Mixta gaviniae. The sequence goes on from NZ_CP026377.1 coordinate 1,552,538, forward strand.
AGCAGGTGGGGCGGCTGATCCGCAGCCATCACTGCACCGGCGAAATCGTGATTTACGATCGCCGGCTGCTCACCAAAGCGTATGGCGCGCGGCTGTTGAACGCGCTGCCGGTATTCCCTATCGCGCAGCCGCCGATGCCTGAAGGGGCCAGCGCGTTGCCGACCGTCGCTAAACCGGCCCCGGCGGGTCGGCGTCGAAAAAAGGAAAAGCGTTAAATGTTGCAGTACAGCAAACTGATTAAAGAAGTGGGACGCGGCAAAAACCACGCGCGCGATCTTGATGAAGAGAGCGCTTATCAACTCTACCGCGCCATGCTAAATGATGAAGTACCGGATCTTGAGCTGGGAGCGCTGCTGATCGCTATGCGCATCAAAGGCGAAGGCGAAACGGAGATGGCGGGCTTTTATCGCGCGCTGCAGGAACGCGTGCTGCGGCTGACGCCGCCTGCGGGCCGGCCGCTGCCGATCGTTATCCCCAGCTACAACGGTGCGCGCCGCCAGGGTAACCTGACGCCGCTGCTGGCGCTGCTGCTTTCCCGTCTCGGCTTTCCGGTCGTGGTGCATGGCGTCAGCGAAGATGAGACGCGCGTGACCAGCGAGGCGGTGTTCCAAGCGCTGGGCGTCGCGCCCGTGGCAGATGCGCAGAGCGCGCAGGCGAAGCTGGAGCAGGGCGAGCCGGTGTTTATCACCGTCGATAATCTCTGCCCGCCGCTGGCGAAGCAGCTGGCGCTGCGCTGGCGTCTGGGCGTACGCAACAGCGCGCATACGCTGGCCAAATTGATCACGCCGTTTGACGAGGCGGCCGCGCTGCGTCTCGCCAGCGTGTCGCATCCGGAATATATTCCGCGCGTGGGGAGCTTTTTCAGCGCCCACGGCGGGCTGGCGCTGCTGCTGAACGGTACCGAAGGCGAAGTGTACGCAAACCCCCTACGCTGCCCGGCCATCAGCCTGATTGCCGGTGCGGGCGCCGTGCCGCAGGAGCTGGTTGCGCGTCAGCCGGAGCAGAGCAGCGAGCTGCCGCAGAGCAAAGAAGCCGCGGTAACCGCGGCATGGATCCAACAGGTGCTGGATCAGGCGCGCCCGGTGCCGCAGTCGCTGCGCCTGCAGATCGCCTGCTGCTATGTCGCCAGCGGCCGCAGCGCGTCGCTGGACGAGGGACTGGCGCAGCTTGAGGCCGCCGGCTACCCGGCGCCGTGAAAACCTGCCCGCGCGCTGGGCCCTGCGCGCGCCGTTTCCCGGCCGCGCGCTTACGCTGAGCATTCGCCGCGAGCCGGCATGCGATTAACGCTGCGCATACTTTGACCCGGTACGGCGCTGGCTCCCGGCCGCCTTACGCTGAGCAGCGGTGACCGCTGACGTCCACCCTGTTCCCGCGCGCGTCTCAGGCTGATCGCGCGGCAGTCTGGGCCAGCGGCAGGCGGGTTTCCACCAGCCGCTGCCAGAAGGCGACGCCGTGTTCAATCAGCGCGTCGTTGAAATCGTAGCTGGCGTTATGCAGCGGGCGAGAAGGGGTTTCGCCGTCCGCGCCCAGCCAGAAGTAGGCGCCGGGGCACGCCTCCAGCATACAGGCGAAATCTTCCGACGCCATCGACGGGTTCACCTGCCACTGCACCTTCTCCGCGCCGCATTGCGCAATCGCGACTTCGCGGATCAGCGCGGCGGCGTCGGCGTGGTTCTGTGTGACCGGATAGCCGGGATACCAGCGGATCGCGCCCGCCACGCCCATTGGCTGCGGCAGCGTCTGAACGAACGACGCCACCAGCGCGCGCACCTTTTCCCGCACCTCGCTTTGCAGGCAGCGCACCGTACCGCGCAGGGTAACCGTTTCCGGGATCACGTTAATTGCTTCGCCGCCCTGGATCTGGGTGACGCTGACGACCGATGAGGCGAGCGGCGATAGCCGACGCGCCGGAATGGTCTGCAGCGCCAGAATCAACTGCGCCGCCGCCACCAGCGGGTCGGCGCCGCTTTCCGGCATCGCGGCGTGACAGCTTTTTCCGGTCAGGGTGATTTCAAACGCGTCGAGCGAGGCCATCATCGCGCCGCTGTTGACGGCGATGGCGCCTGCCGGCAGGCCCGGCCAGTTATGCAGCGCAAAGATGCCATCCATCGGGAAGCGCTGAAACAGGCCTTCCTCCACCATTTTGCGCGCGCCGCCGAGGTTCTCCTCCGCCGGCTGAAAAATAAAGTGGACGGTGCCGCTGAAACGGCGCGTCTGCGCCAGCCATTTGGCGCTGGCCAGCAGCATCGCGGTATGGCCGTCGTGACCGCAGGCATGCATCACGCCGGGCTGCTGCGAGCGCCAGGCAGCGTCGCCCAGCTCGGTAATCGGCAGCGCGTCCATATCCGCGCGCAGGCCGATGGTTGCGCCCGGCCCCGTCTCCAGCGTGCCGATCACGCCGGTGCCTGCCAGCCCGGTTGCTACCTGCAGCCCGAAGCTGCGTAATTTTTCCGCCACGAAACGGGCGGTGGTCTGTTCCTGATAGCCCAGCTCCGGCCGGGCGTGCAGCTGACGGCGCCACTGCACCGCCTCTTCAATTAACGCTGCGGGTAATCTCATAGCGGTCCTCTCTTCATGCCACGCCTGTTTGCATGGCGGATTACCCTCACTCTAGAAGAGAGAACCGGGGGCGTCTATCGGCCCGCGCGGAAAACGCGGGCGCGCGGCCTATTTGATGGATAAATCGCGGCGGTTTTCCAGCGTATCGAAATATTCGCGCAGGAAGACCTCTTCAGCGGGATCGAGACGATCCATGCCGGCGGTATAGCGGTGCCAGTAGGGGTAGCGCGGCGCCGGGCGGGTCGCTTTTTCAATGCGCGTACGCTGCTCGTCGCTGAGCTGCAGATCGGCCGCCGCGAGGTTATCGCGCAGATGCGCTTCATGGCGCGCGCCGACAATCAGCGAGGTAATGCCCGGACGGGTCAGCAGCCAGGCGAGACAGACGCGCGCCGGCGAAACGCCCAGCTCTTCGCCAACCTGCGCCAGCGTCTCAATCACGTCGTAGGCGTGGTCCATATCGTGAACGTAAGGTTCGGGCCAGCCGTTGCCCTGACGGGAATCGGCGCGGGTTTTCTCGCCGCGGCGCACCGTGCCGGTCAGCAACCCTTCGCCCATCGGTCCCCAGATCAGCGTGCCGACATTCTGATCAAGCGCCAGCGGCAGCAGTTCGAACTCCGCCTCGCGCGATTCCGGCGTGTAGTAGATCTGCTGACTGGTCGGCTTGCTCAGCCCCAGATGCTCCGCCTTGCCCAGCGTTTTCATCATCTGCCAGCCGCTATAATTAGAGGTGCCCCAGTAGCGAATTTTGCCGCTTTGCACCAGCGACTCCAGCGCATAGAGCGTCTCTTCCACCGGCGTGACGCCGTCCCAGTTATGGATCTGCAGGATATCGATATGGTCGGTTTTCAGGCGACGCAGGCTGTTTTCACACGATTTGATGAGGTGATGGCGGGTGGCGCCGCTGTCGTTGGGATCGTCGCTCATCGGGCTGCGCGCTTTGGTCATCAATATCACGTTCTGCCGCAGATCGCCCAGCGCTTCGCCCAGCACGCTTTCCGCTTCGCCTTTGGAGTAAAGGTCGGCAGTATCGACGCAGTTAACGCCCGCCTCCAGTGCAATCTCCAGAAAGCGGCGCGCCGTACGCGCATCCACATTGCCGACCTTTTCGAAGCCGTTGCTGCCGCCCAGGGTGAGGGTACCCATTGTCAGGGCTGAAAGATAAAGGCCTGACTGACCAAGCTGTCGATATTGCATCACTTCCTCCGCATCATCGTTACGTTAAGCTGTTAACGTTTTAGCGTAGTTAAGTGACGGCGATCACGCAAAAGCGGGGCGGCGCCCGGCTGATAGGCTACTTTTTGCGGGCGTCGGGACGCACCAGATCGAAGCGCTGATCCTCACTGATGCCGTACCAGGCGCTGGGGCCGCCGGCGCGCAGTACCGGCTGTGCTTTGCTGGTCTGGTAAATCCCTTCCTCCAGCAGCGCAGGGTCGATATGCACCGCCACCACTTCGCCCAGGATCAGCCAGCCGTCCAGCGGCTCGCCGTCGGCGTTCTGCAGCTGCAGATGCTGCGTCAGACGGCACTCAAAATTGACCGGACTTTCCGCCACCATCGGCGCCTTAACCTGGCTGCCTGCCAGCGGCGTCAGGCCGGTGAGGGCGAACTCATCCACTTCGTGCGCCACAGAGGCGGAGCTTTCATTGGCCGCCTCCGCCAGCGGACGCGTCACCAGATTCCAGACAAATTCGCCGGTTTCCAGGATATTGCGCACGCTGTCTTTTTTACCCTGGCTGGAAAAGCCGATAATCGGCGGATGGTAGTTAAAGCAGTTGAAGAAGCTGTAGGGCGCCAGATTGCGCGCGCCGGCCGCGCTCTGCGAGCTGATCCAGCCGATAGGGCGCGGCGCGATAATGGCGTTCAGCGGATCGTGCGGCAGGCCGTGGCCGGCGCGCGGTTGGTAAGAGTAGCGTTGACGAGACATAGTTATCCTTACTGGGAATGAATCTCCTCATCTTAGCCTGTTCAGCGCGAAAAAAAGCGCGGCAATTGTTTACGCTTTTTTCCGCAGCGGGTATCTTACGCGCCGTTACCAGAGAGAGAGCCTGATGAAACAGCCCGCCACCAAGAACCAACTGCATCCCCGTAACCGTCATCGCGAACGCTATGACTTGCCCGCATTGATTGCCGCGCATCCGCCGCTGCAGCCCTTTATCGTTATTACGCCGCGCGGCGACCAGTCGGTCGACTTCGCCGATCCGCAGGCGGTGAAGGCGCTGAATCAGGCGCTGCTGAAACATTTCTACCAGGTTGACCACTGGGATATCCCGGAAGGCTTCCTCTGCCCGCCGGTGCCGGGACGGGCAGACTATCTGCACTATCTGGCCGACCTGCTGGCGGCGGACAACGGCGGCCAGCCGCCGCGCGATATCAACGTGCTGGATATCGGCTGCGGCGCCAACTGCATCTATCCGCTGATCGGCTATCGCGAGTATGGCTGGCGCTTCACCGGCTCCGAGGTGAACGCGCAGGCGATGAAGGCGGCGGGTGCGATCCTTGATGCCAACCCGACGCTGCGCCGCGGCGTTCGTCTGCGTCGTCAGCCGCAGAGCAATAAGATTTTCCATGGCATCATCCATAAAAACGAGTGCTATCAGGCGACCATGTGCAATCCGCCGTTCCACGCCTCCAGCGAGCAGGCAGCGGAAGGCAGCGCGCGTAAAGCACGCAACCTGGGGCTGGCGAAAGATGCGCCGCTGAACTTCGGCGGCCAGCAGGCGGAGCTGTGGTGCGAAGGGGGCGAGAAAGCCTTTATCGGCCAGATGATCGCCGAAAGCGTCGACTTTGCGCGTCAGGTGGTCTGGTTCACTTCGCTGGTTTCGCGCCGCGAACATCTGCCGACGCTGCGCCAGGCATTGACCGACGCCGGTGCGCACGAGGTACGAATTATCGATATGGCGCAGGGACAGAAGCAGAGCCGCTTTATCGCCTGGACCTTTCAGGACGAGGCCGCGCGCACGCGGCTGATGAAACCGCGTTCCTGAGGCTTGCGCGGGCGCCGGCTGGCTCGTTATCGCCGCCGCCCCCCGAGGCTTACTCTAGTGCCGGCAGGCTTTTTATCGCCGCCGCCCCCTGAGGCTTACTCCGGTGCCGGCAGGCTTTTTATCGCCGCCGCGCCGGCATTCTCCTCGCCTTCCTGAATCACCTGCACCGTCTGACGCGGCGCCCTGATACCGGCCGCGTCGAAATGTTTTTTCACCATCTCATCCAGCGCAAAACGTACCGTCCACTGCTTCAGCGGCTGGGTAGTGATCGACACGCGCACGGTAAAGGCGCGCTCGGTCAGCCCCACCAACCCGGCGAAGTTCGGCTCGCCGATCACCAGCGCGCGGATATCGTCGCGCGTCATCAGCTCTTCCACCGCAGAACGCAGCGCCGCGTTTGCCGCGTCGCTGTTTTCGCTGCGGTCGACATCGTAGTTAGCGACAAACGAGCCGATGCCGCGTACAAAGTTGGCGAAGGTGGTAATCGATGACCAGGGAATAATGTGATAGGCCCCGGTATCCTGCCGCACCCCGACCGAGCGGATCGACATGCGCTCTACGGTGCCGGTCAGCGGGCCGATTGTGACCAGATCGCCGGTGTTCATCCCATTTTCAAACTGGATAAAGATGCCGGTGATAATGTCCTTCACCAGCGTTTGCGAACCGAAGGAGACCGCCAGGCCAAGCGCGCCGGCGCCTGCCAGCAGCGGCGCGATATTCACGCCGATCTCCGACAGCACAATCATAATGGTGATGGTGCTGATCACCACCGCCAGCGCGTTGCGGAACAGCGTCAGCAGCGTGCGCGTACGGGCGCTTGGCATCGGGCGGCCATGAATATCAGAGGCGAGCCGGCTTTCAATCAGGCTCGCCAGCAGCGTCCAGCCCACCGCCGAGAAGAGCAGGATCATAAAGACGCGGATCAGCACGTCTACCAGCCGCTCGCCGGCACCGGCGGTTAGCCAGTACCAGAGATCAAACAGGTTCCAGGCGTTCAGTAGCAGCAGCAGCACGGCGAAGACCGTCAGAATGCGCGCCGCTTTCAGCATAAACGAGATCCAGCCGTTGACCCTTTTCTGCAGTTCCGGATAGGTGCGGCGCAGCTCCGGCGACAGCGTAATGGTTTTGCTGATCCAGCGCGTCAGCATGCCGGAGACCAGCGCGCCGAGGCCGATAATCACCAGGCTGCGCACCGTCGCCGACATCATAAATTTTAGGCTGCCGCCGGGGTTAAAGATAGAGAAGAAAAACAGCACGATAAAGTAGGCGCTGGCGATCCAGTGCCAGATAAAGGCGAAGGCGCGGATAAACAGTGAAAAGAAGGAGAGCGAGCGCTCTGAAAGCGCAATCAGCTCACGCTGGATGCTGTGCCGGTTATGGAAAATCAGCCACAGCGCCCAGGCGGTCATCAGCCCCATAATCACCACGTTGATCAGCGCGCCGACCTGCACGTTGACCTGGTTCGAAACGATGGGCACCACCACCAGCAGGCCGTAGCCAATTACCCCGCTCAGCCAGCTCAGTCGGGTGTGCCAGTAGCGCGCCCGCACGTCACTGATGGGGAAGGGGCGCAGTTCAGGGTAGCGCGGACAGAAGATCAGCCGCAGCACCGCCTTAAAGAACTCAATCAGCGCAAAGGCGTTCAGAAACAGCCCTTGCTGATAGGCGATAGTGCGGCTGCCGGCGTTCAGGTTATTGCTGAGGATCTGGCCGACAAACAGCGCCAGCGCCAGTAGCAGCAGATCGATGGCGAAAGCCCCGACCAGGGTTAGCGGCAGATGCAGCCAGCTGCCGGGCTGGTTACTTTTTTGGCGCCCCCAGTGCCCCATACGCCGATAGAGCGGCGACACCATCATGCGGATTGCCCGGTAGAAGGCGAACAGCGCTATCGCCAGCATCAGAAAGTGGTTAACCGCGTTGAAAAAGGTTTTTTGATTAAAGGATTTATGCGGCGCGGAAACAATATTGTGATACAGGCGGATAAAGCTGCCGGCGAACTGGCCGCCATATTCACGCGTCACGTCGGTGACGCTCTGCAGCACGGTTTTATCCTCCTCCTCCTCAACGCCGGGCGGCGTCAGCGTCGGCGCGGCGCTATCCGGGGAGCTGGCGGCGGCGTTGCGCAGCTGTTCGATCAGCTCCTGCCGCGACCGCTCATTCTCCAGGATGGTGGCGAGCGCGCTGTAAGCCGCCTTTTTCTCCTCTACCGTGGGGTCATGCGGAGCCGCGTCGGCGGCCGGCTGCGCTTGTTGACTGGCGACGGCGGCAGCGGGCATCGAAACCGCATGGGCTGCGGGCATCAGCAGCAAAAACAGTAAACAGATCATTCCCTGGCGCAGGCGTAACCACGCGGCGTTCATTCCTGACATCTTTCTCTCCAACGGCAACAGTATCCGCAACGCATCGACTGGTTATATTTCAGGCCACATACGCGCGTCGCTTGCCGGTTATTGACCGGCGAGTGCTTACAGGAATGCGCGGCGCTGCCGCCTGAGTGGTTTAGAGTATAGACGCTGGTTTTTGCGCGAATGGTCTGAATTCTAAAGTAAAGCGGCAAAGCGAGGGGACTGGGCGGGAAGGGCAAAGCGGGAAGAGAGGCGCAGAGAGAAGCGAAAAGGGGTGAAACGAAAAGGGGTGAAGCGGAAAGGGAGCGATGCACACAGGCTGTGCGCATAGAGCAGGCGGGGCACACCCCGCCTGCTACGCGTCAGGAGACGTGCTGGAGGAACTCGCGCAGACGCTCGCTGGGCGGGTTGCTGATCAGGGTATCGGGATCGCCATCTTCAGCGATACGGCCTTTATCGATAAAGATCAGGCGCGACGCCACCTGCCGGGCGAAGCCGACTTCATGGGTCACGATAACCATCGTCATCCCTTCTTCCGCCAGGTCCTGCATCACCTTCAGCACTTCGTGGCGCAGCTCCGGATCGAGCGCAGAGGTCGGCTCATCAAACAGCATCATCTTCGGCTTCACCGCCAGCGCGCGCGCAATGGCCACGCGCTGCTGCTGGCCGCCCGACAGCTCGGACGGATAGTGATGGGCGCGCTCGGCGAGGCCAACCTTGCCCAGCAACGCTTTCGCCAGCTGGTGGGCCGCCTCTTTTTTTGCGCCGCGTACGCGGATCGGACCGAACGCCACATTGTCCAGCGCGGTCATCTGCGGGAACAGATGAAACTGCTGGAAAACCATGCCCGCTTCCTGACGAATCAAACGCTCATCAACTTTCGGGTCATTGACCTTCAGCCCGTCGACGATCAGATCGCCACTGGTGATCTCTTCCAGCTTGTTGATGCAGCGCAGCAGAGTCGATTTGCCGGAGCCGGACGGCCCGATAATCACGACCACTTCGCCCTGGTTAATCTTCAGATCGATATTGTGCAGCACCTGGGTTTGGCCAAAGTGCTTGGAGACGTTTTTAAATTCAATCACAGGATTTTCATCCTTTTTTCAAGGCGACGCAGCACGAAGCTTAACACCAGCGTAATGACCAGATAGATAACCGCGACCGCGCTCCAGATCTCCAGCGCGCGAAAGTTACCGGCGATAATTTCCTGACCCTGACGCGTCAGTTCGGCCACGCCGATGACGATAAACAGAGAAGTATCTTTAATGCTGACGATCCACTGGTTGCCCAGCGGCGGCAGCATGCGGCGCAGCGCCAACGGCATAATAACGTAACGCAGCGTTTCCCGACGCGACAGGCCGAGCGCCAGACCCGCTTCGCGGAAGCCTTTATTGATCGACAGCACGGCGCCACGGGTGATCTCCGCGATATAAGCGCCGGAGTTGATCACAATGGTCACTACCGCAGCGGTAAAGGGATCGATGCGCAGATCGGGAAAGGCCATCGGCAGGGCGAAGTAGATAAACATCACCTGTACCACGATCGGCGTGCCGCGGATCAGCTCAATAAAAACCAGCGCGAGATTGTTGGTCAGCCAGCCGCCGTAGGCGCGGGCGAAGCCGGCGATAACGCCGATAACCAGCCCGCCTACCAGACCGAGGACTGAAATAATCAGGGTCATTTTGGCCCCTTCCAGCAGGAGGGGAAGGGCTGGCCAGATGACGCTCCAGTCAAATTCCATGGTGTTTTCTCCGGAAAATATCCGTCATTGTTGCAATAGGTAAACGCAGGGATGCCGCGGCATCCCTGACGTGTTAAGCGCCTTCAGGCCTGGGGTTATTTAGGTTCGCTGCCGAACCATTTTTTATAGATGGTGTTGTAGGTACCGTTGTCGCGCAGGGTTTTCAGTGCGCCGTTGATCTTCTCGCGCAGGTCGTCGCTGCCTTTCGGCAGCGCAATGCCATACTGTTGCGCCTCAATCGATTCGCCTACCGCTTTAAACTGACCGCGGCCGGCGGTATGAATGAAGTAGAGGATATTCGGCGTATCGTGCAGCACGCCATCCGCGCGATTGGTAGCCAGCTCCATATAGGCGTTGTCGATATTCGGGAACTGACGCAGGTCTTTGGTTTTGATATGCGCTTTCGCATAGTCGACCGAGCCGGTACCGCTCTTCACCGCCACCACTTTACCGTTCAGATCGTTGATGCTCTTCACGTCATTATTGTTCGCTTTCACCATCACCAGCAGGCCGCTTTTATAGTAGCCGTCGGAGAAGTCGATCGCTTTTTTACGTTCTTCGGTAATGGTGATGCCCGCCAGCGCCAGATCGACGTTGCGGGTCTGCAGCGCCGGAATGATGCCGCTGAAGTCCATCGGCTTCAGGCTGTAGGAGAGGTTCAGCTGTTTTGCGATGGCGTCCCATAAATCGATATCGAAGCCGACATATTTGTCGCCCTGTTTGAATTCAAACGGAACGAACGCTGTATCGGTGGCCACCACCAGCGGCTTCTCCGCCGCCGTGGAGGAGACGGCGAAGGTCAGCGCTAAAGCGGCAAGGGAAAGCTTAAAAACAGACTTCATCATTTTATCCTTATTACCGATGCGACGCGCGATGCGCCGCTATTGCCCGGGGTCATATGAAAAATCTATGCCAATTTTTCTTTAGCAGTGGAAACAAGCGGTTAACCGGCGGAAACGGCCCGTTGTTTCAGATTATTCTGCTGTTGCACCAAATTGGTGATCTAAATTGGTGCATTGCAACATGCTGGTGCAAGGGCGCGTAAAAGATTGAGCCTGAAAATCGTGGAAAGGGGAACGAAAAAGTAAGGAAAGTGTTAAATAAATCATAAAGTGATAACAAAAAAGCAAAAAAAAACGGATGGCGTATGCCATCCGCTTTTAACGCTTAACCCACGTTCAAGGTCGGTTATTCGATATTGGATTCGATAAACCACAGGAATTTATCCAGGTCACGCGAAGCGGCGGTGAAGATATCCGCTGTGTCTTCGTCGTTCACTTCGCTCACCGCTTTACGCACGTCGTTCGCTACCAGGCCGTAGCGGTCCGCCAGCGCTTTCAGGTGATCCTGCACGCTGTGAATGTTCAGCGGATAGCTCTGCAGCGGCGTTTTATCAGCCACTACCTGCGCGGTACCCAGCGCAACGCCGCCCAGCTGTACAACACGCTCTGCCATCGTGTCCTGGTGATCGGTAATCGCGGTACGGAAGCCGTCCAGCATTTCATGTACACCGATAAAGTTAGCGCCACGCATGTTCCAGTGCGCCTGTTTAGTGATCAGCGACAGGTCGATAAATTCGACAACCAGACGATTAAGTACCTCGATGGTGGCTTTTTTCTCACTCTCTGCCACGTCGTTACGGGTGTAGATCAGATCGGAAGATTTCGTTTTAACCAGTTTTGCGGTACTCATCATTAATATCCTCTAATGTCGTATGTCCTAATTAAGCACGGGATTAAGTATAGCACCGGATTTTCAGCCTGCAGGGAAGTTGCTGCCTATCGAACGAATAGCGTTTATCGAATTGCCTGCAAAGGGATTTTTTTATTGCCGCCGCGCGCAAGCCGCGGGCGGTAAATAAGAAGGGCGGCGGTGTAATTATCTAACTGTATGAAATTATTGGATTTAACAGGATGGGTGTTTCTGTGTAATGTAATTGATAATTAATCTTATAAAGTTTAACAAAATATCACTGCGCCGCCAGCTGCACGCTTAGTCAAAATAAGCGGGAATAAACGAATGCTTATTCAGTCTGTTGAGTCAGACTGAATAAGAATAATCGCAGAAAATTATTCGGCCGGTTCACCCGAAGGCGCCACCGAAGCGCCGCGCGGCCGGCTGGTTAGAGTGGATCCCGCCGAGGCCAGCACAATCGCCAGCAGCCCCAGCCACTGCATCAGGTTCAGCGACTCGCCTAAAAACAGCATGCCAGAGAGGGCGGCCATCGCGGGCTCCAGACTCATCAGGGTGCCGAAGGTGCGCGCCGGCAAGCGTGTCAGCGCCACCATCTCCAGCGAATAGGGCAGCGCGGTGGAAAGAATGGCGACCGCCAGCGCAATCGGCAGTAGCGAGAGCTGCCAGATGCCCTCAGCGGCAAACGCGACGCCCAGCGGCACGAAAATAACCGCAGCGATAATCGAGCCCATCGCTACCGTCGCCGGTCCGTGATCGGCACCGGCGCGCTGCCCCGCCAGGATATAGATCGCCCAGCAGGCGCCCGCGCCGACCGCCAGCGCCGCGCCCAGCGGATCGACATGGCTGAGGCTGTGGCCCAGCGGCAGCAGCCACCATAGCCCCAGCACCGCCAGCAGCACCCAGATAAAATCGCTGGCGCGCCGCGAGCCGAACAGCGCCAGCGACAGCGGGCCGGTGAACTCCAGCGCCACCGCCACGCCCAGCGGTACGGTACGAATAGAAAGATAGAACAGGTAGTTCATCGCTCCTAACGCCAGCCCGTAGAAAATCAGCGCTTTACGCTGTTGCGCAGTAAAGCGTAGCCGCCAGGGTTTGAAAATCAGGCTCAGAATCAACGTGCCGATGCCAAGACGCAGCGCGGTGATGCCGGTAGCGCCAGCGCTGGGGAACAACGACTTCGCCAGCGCCGCGCCGCCCTGAATGGAAGTCATCGCCACCAGTAAGACGATAACCGGCAACAGCGTTTGTGATGATGTGAGCGTGGTCTGAAAAGAGCGGAAAGACATCCTGTAACCTGCCTTAAGGATCCATCGAAAGAGAATGAATCGACAGTGTACCGTTGAGGGCATAAAAGGTCAGCGGCGTAAGAAAATTTTGCCGTTTGGGTAAAAATTTTTTCTGGTGAGGGTGGCGTTTTTTTCGCCAGTGAGGCCGTTTTTACGTAAAGAAGTGTCAGATTTATTTAAGAACTATCTTAATGAACCTTTTTTTGATCGTCTGCAAGCGGGGCGGTGAAACGGGAAATTCATAAGAAAAAAGAATGACCTGCGTTAATTCATTAACTTTCTGTTACACCAAACTCTCTGTTAGACAATGATTTCGAGGCAGAGTTTCCCGCTGAGTTTTGTTATATTTTCAGCGTTGTCAGGAGAGAAGTACTATCACATTTGAGGTGGTTATGAAAAAAATTGCATGTCTTTCAGCACTGGCTTGTGTACTGGCAGTTACTGCCGGTTCCGCAATGGCGCAAAGCACCGTTACTGGCGGTTACGCTCAGAGCGATATGCAGGGCGTTGCGAACAAAGCTAACGGCTTCAACCTGAAATATCGTTACGAAGACGGTTCTAACCCGCTGGGTTGGATCGGTTCTTTCACCTACACCGAGAAAGATCGTAGCGAAGATGGCTTTTACAACAAAGGCCAGTACTACAGCATCACCGGTGGTCCGGCTTACCGTTTCAACGACTGGGCGAGCATCTACGGCGTAGTAGGTATCGGCTACGGTAAATTCCAGCAGAACGAGCAGGCTGTACGTAACAAAACTGACTCCAGCGATGTTGGTTTCTCTTACGGCGCTGGTCTGCAGTTCAACCCGTATGAAAACTTCGCTATCGACGTAGGTTACGAGCAGAGCCGTATCCGCAGCGTTGACGTTGGCACCTGGATCGCAGGCGTCGGCTACAGCTTCTAATCTTGCCGCAGGCAGGATAACAAAAACGGCCCTTCAGGGGGCCGTTTTTTTATGGGCGCGATTCGCAACCTGCGCGTTTTCAGATAATGCCCGTATCAGCAGCGCGGGCTGGCGTCGGCCGGGCCGCGCCAGATCAGGCGCGGACAGCGCCCGGTTTCCGCGCAGCCGCCGGTCAGCATTTCCAGCAGGGCCAGGCGCAGGCGAAAAGGCGAGCGCGTCAGCAGACAGAGCATTCCCTTCCAGCCGGCATCCGCCTGGCGCATGCGCGGAACACATTTGCCACAGTCAAGGCAGCGTTTCATTGTGTTCATGGAGACCTCCGGTTCATCGTCTGGCGATTAACATGCACAGCCCTGCGACAAAGAGCAGAAACATCAACAACAGCAGGTAAGGTTCGTTCATTTCAGACTCCTTTGCTGCAATGTGGGCTGACTACTTTATCAACAAATATAGCACTGGCTATATCCTTTAGCGAATGCTAATTAGCGAAAATTTGTGCTTCGTTGCTGATGGTTTACAATGAGCCACCCATACGCCGGCACGCTCTGATAATGACCGGTTGAAGAATAAGAGGAAGCTGAATGAGTCGTCGCGCAAAGCCCGCCCCCGCCAGGGTCAACGGGCCGTTAAAAGAGATAGAAGAGCATGTCGAGGGGTTCCGACAGGTTCGCGAAGCGCATCGCCGTGAATTAATTGATGACTATGTTGAGCTGATCTCCGATCTGATTCGCGAGTTCGGCGAGGCGCGCCAGGTTGATATGGCCGCGCGTCTCGGCGTTTCGCAGCCGACGGTGGCGAAAATGCTGAAGCGGCTCGGCAGCGCCGGGCTGGTGGAGCAGGTGCCTTATCGCGGCGTGTTTCTGACGCCGGAAGGCGAGACGCTGGCGGAAGAGAGCCGCGCGCGCCATCATGTGGTGGAGACTTTTTTGCTGGCGCTGGGCATCAGCCCCGATACCGCGCGACGCGACGCGGAAGGCATCGAGCATCACGTCAGCGATGAAACCCTCAGCGTTTTCCGTCAATTCTACGAAAGTCGTTAATAACCTTTCTCATTGAACGTGGGCCATGATGGCAACCTTAATTAAGCCGTTCCTGCACGATCGTCTTCTGCATTTGCTGCTGCTGTTGGGGCTGCTACTGGCCTGCTTCGCGCCTTTTCACTGGCGCGATCTGCCCGCCGCCATCGACTGGCATACCATCGTAACGCTGTGCGGCCTGCTGATGCTGACGCGCGGCATTGAGGCCAGCGGCTATTTCGACGTGCTGGGGCGTAAGCTGATCCGTCGCTTTCGCCATGAACGCGCGCTGGCGCTGTTTATGGTGGCCGGCGCCGCGCTGCTCTCCACCTTTCTGACCAACGACGTGGCGCTGTTTATTCTGGTGCCCCTTACCCTGACGCTGCGCCAGGCGACCACGCTGCCGGTGACGCGACTGATCATTTTCGAGGCGCTGGCGGTGAATGCCGGCTCGATGCTGACGCCGATCGGCAACCCGCAAAACATTCTGCTGTGGGGGAAGGGCGGCGTCAGCTTCGGCGCTTTTATGTGGCAGATGCTGCCGCCCACCGCCTTTATTATGCTGAGCCTGATGCTGCTGACCGCGTTTTCCTTTCGGCCGCGCGCGATTCAACAGCAGGCGCAGCAGCCGGTCAGCTGGCAGCGTTCACTGCTGTGGCTTAGCGTCGCGCTTTACCTGATGTTTATCGCGGCGCTGGAGCTGAAGCTGGCGGCATGGGCGCTGCTGGCGATCGCCGGCGCCTACCTGCTGCTGGCGCGCCGGGTATTGCTGCAGATCGACTGGAGCCTGCTGGTGGTCTTTATGGCGATGTTCGTCGACGTACACCTGCTGACACGGCTGCCCGCGCTGCAGCAGGGGATGCAGTCGCTGGCGCAGGCGGGCGAGGGCGTGCATTTCCTGCTGGCGCTGGGGCTGTCGCAGGCGATCAGCAACGTGCCGGCAACCATCCTGTTGCTGCAGTTCCTGCCCGCCAACGCGCTGCTGGCCTGGGCGGTCAATATCGGCGGCTTCGGCCTGCTGCCCGGTTCGCTCGCCAACCTGATCGCGCTGCGCATGGCGCAGGACAGGCGTATCTGGTGGCAGTTCCACCTCTTCTCGGTGCCGATGCTGGCGTGGGCGGCCCTTTCCGGCTGGCTGCTTTGGCTGCTGCTGCGCTAAATTCGCTTTTAGCTTCACATGCGATCGGCGCGGCGGAACGTCATTAATTGTCAGTAAACCCTGGTATTTGTTGTTTTTTTTTCTATGGTTAATCTTGATTGTTATTTCAGGATTGGCTGTTTCCCCAGGAAGAGAAAACCGATGACGCAAGCAAACAAGACGCCTTCAGATGATGAAAAAGCGCAGCAGGACACCGATGCGCAGCAAAATCAGGAGCAGCAGGATGATGACAAGCCGCGTAAGCGGCCCGGAAAAAAACCGCTGATCATTCTTGGCATTGTGGTCGTCGTGATGCTGATTGTGGCGTTTTTCTTCTGGTTTACCACGCGCAATGAGGAGACCACCGACGACGCCTTTACCGAAGGCAACGCGGTCACCATTGCGGCGAAAACCTCCGGCTACGTGGTGAAGCTGCTGGTAAACGATAACCAGCGGGTGAAAAAAGGCGATCTGCTGCTGACCATTGATCCGCGCGACACTGCCGCGCAGCGCGATCAGGCTAAAGCGCAGCTGGCGCTGGCTGAGGCGCAGCTACATCAGGCGGAAGCGCAGCTGGCGCTGTCGCGCGTACAGTATCCGGCGCAGCGCGATCAGGCGCTGGCGCAGCAGGCGCAGGCGGAAGCCAACCTGCTGAACGCCCAGTCGGACTATCGCCGCCTGCGCGGCGTGGATCCGCGCGCCACTTCCCAGCGCAATATCGACACCGCCAGCGCGCAGCTGCGGTCCGCTCAGGCGCAGCTGCAGAGCGCAAAGGCGCAGGTGGAAGTGGCATCGCAGGTGTCGCTGCAGATCCGCCAGCAGGAGACCAACGTTGAGGCTCGCCGGCAGCAGGTCGAGCAGGCGAAAGCGCAGCTCAATACCGCTGAACTGAATCTCTCTTATACGGAGGTGCGCGCCCCTTACGACGGCTTCGTCACCAAACGTAACGTGCAGACCGGCACCCTGGTGCAGGCGGGCAGCTCGCTCTTCTCGCTGGTGTCGCCCGATATCTGGGTTACCGCCAACTTTAAAGAGTCGCAGCTGGAACGTATGAATCCCGGTGACAGGGTCACAATTAGCGTGGATGCCTGGCCTGATATGGAACTTGAAGGCCATGTCGATAGCATTCAGATGGGTTCCGGCTCGCGCTTCTCTACTTTCCCGGCGGAAAACGCCACCGGCAACTTCGTGAAAATCGTCCAGCGCGTGCCGGTGAAAATCGTCATCGATAAAGGGCTGGATCCGAACAAACCGCTGCCGCTGGGACTCTCCGTGGTGCCTAAGGTTACGGTGGAATGAGCCAGAGCCAAAGCTGGCAGCCGGCCAGCAATCCCTGGCTGGTGGCGGTAACGGTGACGCTGGCGGTATTCATGGAGATCCTGGATACCACCATCGTCAACGTGGCGCTGCCGCATATCGCCGGCACGCTCTCTTCCAGCTATGACGAATCCACCTGGGTGCTGACCTCCTATCTGGTGGCCAACGGCATCGTGCTGCCGATCTCCGCCTTTTTCACCCGCCTGTTCGGCCGCAAGCAGTACTTCCTGATCTGCATTGTGATGTTTACCGTCTGCTCCTTCCTGTGCGGCATCGCTACCGAGCTGTGGCAGATTATTCTGTTTCGTATTCTGCAGGGCTTTTTCGGCGGCGGCCTGCAGCCGGTGCAGCAGTCAGTGCTGCTGGATTACTTTAAGCCGGAAGATCGCGGCAAGGCGTTCGGCCTTTCGTCGATTGCGATTATCGTTGCGCCAGTGGTAGGGCCAACGCTCGGCGGCTGGATCACCGATAACTACAGCTGGCGCTGGGTTTTCTTTATTAACGTGCCGGTGGGCGTTCTCGCGACGCTGGCGATTTATCAGCTGCTGGAAGATCCGCCGTGGGAGCGACGCTGGGCGAAAAGCAAAATCAACATCGACTATATCGGCATTAGCTTAATCACCCTCGGTCTCGGCTGCCTGCAGGTGATGCTCGATCGTGGCGAAGATGAGGACTGGTTCGCCTCGCACTTCATCCAGTTTTTTGGCGTGATGACCTTTATCGGCCTGATTGGGGCGGTCTACTGGCTGCTCTACGCTCGCCGTCCGGTGGTAGAGATCGGCGTTATGCGCGATCGCAACTTCTGGGTTTCCGGGCTGCTGATGGCGGGCATGGCGATGATCCTTTACGGCAGCTCGGTGGTTCTGCCGCAGCTGGCGCAGCAGGATTTGGGCTATACCGCCACCTGGTCAGGGCTGGTGCTGTCGCCGGGGCGGTGCTGATCGTGCTGACCATTCCGCTGGTGCTGAAGTTAATGCCGCTGGTGCAAACGCGCTGGATCATCGCTTTCGGCTTCACCTGCCTGACCCTGTCGATGCTCTACTCCGCGACGCTGACGCCGCAGGTCGATTTCGCCACGCTGGTGATGATGCGCAGCGCGCAGTCCATCGGCCTCGGTTTCCTGTTCGTCCCGCTGACCACCATCGCGTTCGCCACCATTCCGCAGCGGCTGAACGCCGACGCCTCGGCGCTGTTTACCATGTTCCGCAACGTGGCGGGCTCGATCGGCATTTCGCTCTCCACCGCCGCGATCACCGAACGCGAACAGGTGCGCAGCGCACATCTGGTACATAACATGACGCCGCTGAATGAGCAGTTCAATATTACCGTTGAGCGCTGGGCGCAGGCGATCCGCGATTTCACTTCGGCGGCGGGCGATCCGCTGACGCTGGCCGCCGGCCAGCTCTATCAGCAGATGATCGTTCAGGCGCGCATTCTCGCCTACGTGGATGTGTTTATCGGGCTGGGCATCGTCGCCTTTATTTTGATACCCCTATGTTTCCTGCTTTCGCCGGTTAAAAGCGAAGGCAGCGCAGGAGCGCACTGACATGAATGTTACCAGGCAGTTCATCCGTTCCCGTCCCGGCCTGCTGGCGCTTTCGCTGCTGCTGGCGGGCTGCGCGGTCGGTCCCGACTACCAGCCGCCGCAGGCGCACACGCCCGGCAGCTGGCGCGATCTCCCTTCACAGGCGGCGTCGCGCCCGCAGCCCGGCGCGCCCAGCGCCAGCTGGTGGCAAAGTTTTAACGACCCGCAGCTTAACAGCCTGATCGATCGTGCCATCGCCGGCAACCTGTCGCTGCAGCAGGCAGTATTGCGCATCGCCGGCGCGCGCGAGCAGCTGGCACAGGCGCGCGGCGGGCTGTTTCCTGCGGTGAACGGCAATGCCTCGGCACGGCGTCAGCAGCTGGGCGCAAGAGGGATGCTGGAAGCGAATGGCGCCCTGGACCAGGTTGATCAAAACGCGCCGGAGCTGCGTTCGTCGCTCGACAGCCTGACGCAGCCGATCAGCCTTTATCAGGGCAGCTTTGACGCCTCGTGGGAGCTGGATCTCTGGGGCAGGGTGCGCCGTCAGGTGGAAGCGGCGGATGCCCAGCAGCAGGAATCGATCGAGAGCCGCAACGATGCGCTGGTCTCGCTGGAGGCGGAGGTGGCGCGCGCCTATTTACAGCTGCGCGGCGCGCAGTCGGTAACGCGTACCCTGCAGACGCAGATCGACGTGGCCCAGCAGACGCTGGAGCTGACGCAGAGCCAGCAACGCAACGGGCTGGCACCGCAGCTGGATGTAGAGAACGCCCGCGCTCAGCTTAGCTCGCTGCGCGCGCAGCTGCCGCAGTATCAGGCGCAGGCGCGCCAGGCGATGAACGGCCTCGCGGTCCTGATCGGCAAGCCGCCGGGAGCGCTGGACGCCGAGCTGATGCGCGACAGGCCGCTGCCCGCGCTGCCGGCGGCAGTCCCGGTGGGCATTCCCTCCACCCTGGCGCGCCGTCGTCCCGATATTCGCCAGGCGGAAGCGAACCTGCACGCCGCTACCGCCAATATCGGCGTCTCGGTGGCGCAGCTGTTCCCCAGCCTGTCGCTGACCGGCCAGCTGGGCGTGCGCAATACCGACGCCTCCTATCTCGATAACTGGAGCAGCCACTTCTACAGCTACGGTCCGGCATTGTCGATCCCGATTTTTCAGGGCGGCAGGCTGGTTTCCAGCGTGAAGCTGTCGCGCGCGCAGCAGGCCAGTTCGGCGCTAAACTATCGCCAGACGGTGCTGACGGCGTTGCAGGATGTGGAGAACGCGCTGGTCAGCTACCGCACCGATCAGGAGCGGGTGACGCAGCTGGATGAAACGGTCAGCGCGCTGCAGAGCAGTTTCGATCTGGCCAGCGACAGCTACAGGAAAGGGCTGTCGACCTTCCTTGATGTGCTGGATGCGCAGCGCCAGCTGTCACAGGCGAAGCAGCAGGCGGAGCAGGCGCGGGTGCAGAGCAGCCTTGACCTGGTCGCGCTCTATAAGGCGCTTGGCGGCGGCTGGGAGCATTACCAGAATGTGCAGCTGCCTGACTATTCGGTGTTTGGCCCGGCGACGCCCGCCAGCTAACCTGCGCGCATGCTTATTCCCCCGCCGGG
The DNA here is from genome assembly GCF_002953195.1 of Mixta gaviniae. Classification (GTDB taxonomy): domain Bacteria; phylum Pseudomonadota; class Gammaproteobacteria; order Enterobacterales; family Enterobacteriaceae; genus Mixta; species Mixta gaviniae. Next base: position 1,572,642 of record NZ_CP026377.1, read on the forward strand.
CCTGGCCCGGCGGCCAGCGCTTCGGCGCTGCCTGCTACGTTCTTTCTCCTGTCGGGCCGCGTGGTTTCACGCGCTCACCGCTGTTTGACCTTATCGCCCGCTGTTTGGCCTTATCGCCCGTTGTTTGACCTTATCGCCCGCTGTTTGACCTTATCGCCCGTTGTTTGACCTTATCGCCCACTGTTTGACCTTATCGCCCATTCTCGCTTGCCACGCTGCTGTCCGCTTTTCACATAGGCGCCGCGCGCCACATGCACCTTACAGATGCGTCAAACATTCCATTTCTTTTTTAGGGTTATTTAAAACAAACGTTTCCTTTTTATTTCATCCGGTCGCGCTCTGACGTCAGAGGGATAAACGTTTTTTTTACCGTTTAACAACCCTGCAGGCGGAATAGTGTGACCACTGTCAGCCTTTAAACCAAAGATCATGACTGTTGCCACAAAATTGATATTTCACTATTAATGAAAGTGAAAAAAATAATCTATGTTGTGCTGTGAAAGGTTTGCGCTGCTTTTTTCGGGCGCAGGCGGGTTTCCTCTTTAACCAGGTTGCTGGAGTTATCATGCCAAAAGAACAATATCTTACGCTGAGCAGCGCTTCCGGACCCAATAGCAGCACGCGCACCGAGCCGTTCGTCAAGGTTATCGCAGTGATCGCCACCCTGGGCGGATTGCTGTTCGGTTACGACACCGGCGTTATTTCCGGCGCGCTGCTGTTTATGGGCGATGAGCTGCATTTGACGCCGTTCACCACCGGTCTGGTCACCAGTTCGCTGCTGTTCGGCGCCGCGTTCGGTGCGCTGCTGGCGGGCCATTTCGCCTCGGCGGCCGGGCGGAAGAAAATCATCATGGTGCTGGCGGTGATCTTCGCCATCGGCGCGGCGGGTACCGCGCTGGCGCCTGACGTTCACTGGATGGTTTTCTTCCGCGTGGTGCTGGGCGTGGCGGTCGGCGGCGCGGCGGCAACGGTGCCGGTCTATATCGCTGAAATCGCGCCGGCCAACAAGCGCGGCCAGCTGGTGACGCTGCAGGAGCTGATGATCGTCTCCGGGCAAATGCTTGCTTATATCTCCAACGCCTCGTTTAACGCGGCGTGGGGCGGAGCGGAGACCTGGCGCTGGATGCTGGCGATCGCCACCGTGCCGGCAGTGCTGCTCTGGTTCGGCATGATGTTTATGCCCGATACGCCGCGCTGGTATGCGATGAAGGGCCGCCTGGCGGAGGCGCGCCGCGTGCTGGAGCGCACCCGCGCCAAAGAGGATGTGGAGTGGGAGCTGACCGAGATCGAAGAGACGCTGCAAGAGCAGGAGAACCTGGGCAAGCCGCGCCTGCGCGAGCTGAAAAAACCCTGGCTGTTCCGCCTGTTTCTGATCGGCATCGGCGTGGCGGTGATCCAGCAGCTGACCGGCGTCAACACCATTATGTACTATGCGCCGACGGTGCTGACCAACGTCGGTATGAGCAACAGCGCTGCGCTGTTCGCCACCATCGCCAACGGCGCCATTTCGGTGTTGATGACCTTCTTCGGCATCTGGCTGCTGGGCAAAATCGGCCGTCGCACCATGACCATGCTCGGGCAGTTTGGCTGCACCGCCTGCCTGTTCTTTATCGGCCTGGTCAGCTGGCTAATGCCGGAAACCCTTAACGGCCAGCCCGATATGCTGCGCAGCTATATGGTGCTGCTGGGGATGCTGATGTTTCTCTGCTTCCAGCAGGGCGCGCTGTCGCCGGTAACCTGGCTGCTGCTGTCGGAAATCTTCCCGACGCGCCTGCGCGGCATCTTTATGGGCGGCGCGGTGTTCGCCATGTGGATCGCCAACTTCGTTATTTCGCTGATGTTCCCGGTGATGCTGGCGACGGTCGGGCTGGCGGGCGCCTTTTTTATCTTCGGCGCGATCGGCATCGGCGGCGCGATTTTTGTCCTCAACTGTATTCCGGAAACGCGTAACCGCAGCCTGGAGCAGATTGAACATTATCTGCGCGACTGGCTGTCGCCCGATCGCGAAACCCCGCCGCATCCGGCTGCGCTCAAGCAGAAAGCGGGGCAGCACGGCGGTTAATTTTTCCGCACCGGGCTGGCGGTATTCGCCAGCCCTTTTTTATGGCACAATGCCCGCCAAATTACGTTTATTTCCCCCGCATAAGTAAGGCAATCCCTGTGCTAGTTTCCAGCAACGTTACCATGCAGTTTGGCAGCAAACCGCTGTTTGAAAATATCTCCGTCAAGTTCGGCGGCGGCAACCGCTACGGCCTGATCGGCGCCAACGGCAGCGGTAAATCGACCTTTATGAAAATCCTCGGCGGCGATCTGACGCCCACCGCCGGCAACGTCTCCTGCGATCCGAACGAACGTATCGGTAAGCTGCGCCAGGACCAGTTCGCGTTCGAAAAATTCAGCGTGCTGGATACCGTCATTATGGGACATGACGAGCTGTGGCAGGTGAAGCAGGAGCGCGACCGCATTTACGCGCTGCCCGAAATGAGCGAAGAGGATGGCTATAAAGTCGCCGATCTGGAAGTGCTGTATGGCGAAATGGATGGCTATACTGCGGAAGCGCGCGCCGGCGAACTGCTGATGGGCGTAGGCATTCCGATGGAGCAGCACTACGGCCCGATGAGCGAAGTGGCACCGGGCTGGAAGCTGCGTGTGCTGCTGGCGCAGGCGCTGTTCTCTAACCCCGATATTCTGCTGCTTGATGAACCGACCAACAACCTGGATATCGATACCATCCGCTGGCTGGAGCAGGTGCTGAACGAGCGCGACAGCACCATGATCATCATCTCGCACGACCGTCATTTCCTGAATATGGTCTGCACCCATATGGCCGACCTCGACTACGGCGAGCTGCGCATCTATCCGGGCAACTACGACGAATATATGACTGCCGCCACCCAGGCGCGTGAGCGTCTGCTGTCTGACAACGCCAAGAAAAAGGCGCAGATCGCTGAGCTGCAGTCGTTCGTCAGCCGCTTCAGCGCCAACGCCTCTAAGTCTCGTCAGGCGACTTCGCGCGCCAAACAGATTGATAAAATCAAGCTGGATGAAGTCAAAGCCTCCAGCCGTCAGAACCCGTTTATCCGCTTCGAGCAGGATAAGAAACTGTTCCGCAACGCGCTGGAAGTGGAAGCGCTGACCAAAGGCTTCGATAACGGCCCGCTGTTCCGCGATCTGAATATGTTGCTGGAAGTGGGCGAGAAGCTGGCAGTGCTGGGAACCAACGGCGTCGGTAAAACCACGCTGCTGAAAACCCTGGTGGGCGAGCTAATGCCGGAGAGCGGCAGCGTGAAGTGGTCGGAAAATACCCGCATCGGCTATTACGCCCAGGATCATGCGGAAGAGTTCGATAACGATCTCAGCGTCTTCGACTGGATGAGCCAGTGGAAGCAGGAAGGGGATGATGAGCAGGCGGTGCGCAGCATTCTTGGCCGTCTGCTGTTCAGCCAGGATGAGATCAAAAAGCCGGCGAAGGTGCTGTCGGGCGGTGAGAAAGGGCGCATGCTGTTCGGCAAGCTGATGATGCAGCGTCCCAACATTCTGATTATGGATGAGCCGACCAACCACCTGGATATGGAATCGATCGAATCGCTGAATATGGCGCTGGAAGCTTACCAGGGCACGCTGATCTTCGTGTCTCACGATCGCGAATTCGTCAGCTCGCTGGCGACGCGCGTAATGGAAATCACGCCGGAACGCGTTATCGATTTCAGCGGCAGCTACGAAGATTACCTGCGCAGCCGCGGCGTGCAATAAGCGCCCGGCGCGATCCGCGCCGGTTAGCCTACCCTCCAGAGGCCGCCTTTTCGGGCGGCCTTATTGTTCCTCCGCCAGCGATGGCATATTGCTGATCCACACCTGATTTTTCCCGCGATGTTTGGCCTGATAGAGCGCCGCATCCGCCTGCGCGATCAGCGCGGCGGGCGTGACATCGGGCAGCACGCGCGGCTGCCAGTGCATGCCGACGCTAATCGTTACCACTTTTTCCGCTACGCTGCTTTTCTCATGGGGCAGCTCCAGCGCCGCCACCGCGCGCACCGCCTGCAGCGCCAGCAGATGCGCTTCCGGCTGCGTTTTATCGCCGACCACGATAATAAATTCCTCGCCGCCGTAGCGGGCGACAAAGGCTTCGCTGTACTGCAGCTGCTGCTTCAGGCAGGCGCCGACCTGGCGCAGGCATTCATCGCCCGCCAGATGGCCGTAATTATCGTTATAGGCTTTGAACGCATCGATATCGAGCAGCATCACCGTCAGCGGCGAGCGCAGCTTTAGCGCACGCTCCATCGCGCGCGGCAGAAACCAGTCCAGCTGGCGGCGGTTAGCCAGCCCGGTCAGGCCATCCAGCATCGCCAGACCCTGCAGGGTGCGGTTCATGCTGGTGAGCTGATCGCGTACGCGCGTCAGCTCCTGCTGATTGCGCAGGTTTAGCCGGATATGGTGCAGAATGATAAAGCCCAGCAGAAACAGCAGCGCCAGCAGCACCAGGTTCAGCAGCACAAAGCCGATGGAGTCGGCAATCCAGTCCTGGCGCACCTGTTGGCGATCGTAGCCTGCCGTCACCACCAGCGGATAGCTCTTCAGGCTGGCGTAACCGAAAATACGTGCCCGCCCGTCCACCGCCGCGCGATAGATAGCCGCGCCGCTGGGGTGTTTTTCAGCAGTTCGGTAAACAGCGGGCTGAGCGAAATATTCTGATTGATCAGCGCATCGCTGTAGGGACGGATATAGAGCAGATGGCCGTCCCGCTTCATCAGCGCCATCAGATCGCGGTCGCCGAGGTTATAGTAATCGTACACCTGGCGGAAATAGTCGAGGCGGATGCCGGCCATCACCACGCCGCGAAAGCGGCCGTCGGGATAGCTCAGGCGGGTGGAGACCGGGATCACCAGCCGGCCGGTGATACGGCTGCGGATCACCGCGCCGATATGCAGTTCGCTCTTTATCGCGTCGCGATGAAAGCGAAAATATTCCCGGTCAGCGTTATTGGCGCGGCGCGGCACCGGATAATCGGACGAAACCTGAGGATTACCCTCTTCATTGAAAATCAGGATATTGTCGAGCGGCGACAGCGCCGCCTTGCGGGTATGCAGCAGCTGATGCAGATAGGCTTTCTGCGTTTCGACGCCGTTTTCATTGATGCGATCGCGAATATCGCGCAGCGTCAGATCAATCTGCAGAAAGGTGTCTTCCGCCTGGCGGGAAAGGGAAACTGACAGGTTGCGCGCGTTCTCCTCCGTCAGGTGCAGCGTGCGCTGCCAGCTGTTCCACAGCGTCCAGCTGTCAATGGCGATGACCGTGCCGCTGATAACGAACAGAAACACCAGCATCATCTGGCGCAGCACGGGCTTTGACGCGCCGTCGCTCTCTTGATTCATCGCATGCGCTTGTTTCGTTTTTCCATTATCCATGTTTCAAATATAACCAGGGAAAGGAAAAGCTGCCGGATAACAAGCGCAGCAGAGAGGGCGGCACGGTTTTACCGCTACGGCTGACCACACACCTCGCAGGCGGGATCTTTCGCCACCTTCATTTCACGGAACTGCAGCGTCATCGCGTCATACATAAGCAGCTTGGCGTCGACCGGGGCGCCGTAGCGCGTCAGCAGGCGGATCGCTTCCATCGCCTGCAGCGAGCCGATCACGCCGACCAGCGGCGCCATCACGCCCGCTTCCACACAGCTTAGCGCTTCGCCGCCGAACAGCCGGCTAAGGCAGCGGTAGCAGGGCTGGCTCTCATCCTGCCAGCTGAAGACGCTGATCTGCCCCTCCATGCGGATCGCCGCGCCGGAGACCAGCGGAACGCGCAGCCGATGGCAGAGCCGGTTCAGCTGTTCGCGCGTCGCCACATTATCGCTGCAGTCCAGCACCACCTGATGCTGCGCGATCAGCTGCGAGAGTGCTTCATCCTCCAGCCGCGCGTTAAGCGCGCGCAGCTGCACCAGCGGGTTGATTTGCGCCAGCCTGCGGCGCGCCGATTCAACTTTCGGCGCGCCGACCTCAGCGTCGCTGTGCAGCACCTGACGCTGCAGGTTGGAGCGTGACACCACATCGAAATCGAGCAGGGTCAGCGTACCGATGCCGGCCGAGACCAGGTAGGGGCTGGCAGCGCAGCCCAGGCCGCCAAGGCCCACCACCAGCGCGCTGGCCGCTTTTAGCCGCTCCTGGCCCTCGAAATCGAAACCGCGCAGCACAATCTGGCGGTTATAGCGCAGGGTCTCCTCGTCGCTCAGCTCCGGCAGCATCTCAGCCTCCCAACAGGGCGTTAAACGGTTCGATCTCCACCCATTCGCCCGGCTCGACGCTGCCGCGATCGCGCTCCAGCACGATAAAGCAGTTGGCCTGGCTAAAGGAGCTGAACACATGCGAGCCCTGATGCCCGGTGCTGGCGACCTGCAGTTCGCCATCTTCGCCGCGGCTGAACAGCCCGCGCTGGAAGTCGAGGCGCCCCGGCGACTTTTTCAGACGGCTGACGGCGCGCGCGCGCTGACGCGGCGGCAGCGCGGCGGCCTGTAATCCGCTCAGCTTCGCCAGCAGCGGCTGTACCAGCTGATAGAAGGTGACGGCGGCGGAGACCGGGTTGCCCGGCAGACCGCAAAACCAGCTCTGGCTCAGGCGACCGAAGGCGAACGGCTTGCCCGGTTTGATCGCCAGCTTCCAAAAGGTGATTTCGCCCAGCTCGTCCAGCATCGCTTTGGTATAGTCCGCCTCGCCGACCGAGACGCCGCCGCTGCTGATCACCAGATCCGCCTCGCGGTCGGCACGCAGAAAGGCGGCGCGCAGCGCGTCAGGATCGTCGCGGATAATCCCTAAATCGATCACCTCGCAGCCGAGCGCGTCAAGCATCAGGCGCACGGCGAAGCGGTTGGTATCATAGATCTGGCCCGCCGCCAGCGGCTCGCCGACCGGCTGTAGCTCATCGCCGGTCGAGAAGATCGCCACGCGCAGCCGGCGCAGCACGTCCACTTCGCCAATACCGAGCGAGGCGATCAGCGGCAGCTCCGCCGCGCCCAAACGTACGCCTGCCGTCAGCACGCTGTCGCCCTGGCGGATATCTTCACCGGCGCGGCGGATGTTCTGTCCCGCCTTCACTGCGGCGGTAAAGCGCACGCGATCGCCCTCGGGGACGCTCTCTTCCTGCATCACTACCGCCTCCGCACCCGCCGGCACCGGCGCGCCGGTCATAATGCGGATACAGCTGCCCGCAGGCCAGTCGCCGCTAAAGGGGGCGCCGGCGAAGGCTTTGCCCGCTACCGGTAGCGCATCGCCACCGAGATCGGCCAGGCGCACCGCATAGCCATCCATCGCCGAGTTATCGAACGGCGGCACGTTGAGCGGCGAAACCACCGGCGCGGCGGTGATGCGGCCCGCGGCGCGATAGATTGAGAGACGCTCGCTGTCGGTCAGCGGCGTCAGCTGTGCCAGCATTTTTTGCCGGGCGTCTTCAAGGGAGATGAGTCCCGCGGTAAAACTTTCCATTTGGCCTCCGGCCAGAAACGACTGATGGGGGTTATTATGGCGCGAAACACGCCGACGATCATCCCGTCCGCGCGCACACCGCAGCGAGTGTTAAGTTTGGTTATGAGTTATAACGCTTTGTTATTAAAGCAGGCCGGGCTTTCCGCTTTACATCGCCTTGCTGGCTACCTATAGTCAAAATTTGCCGAAAAATCATAACATCACATCATCTCAGCCGTTTCCGGCGGATTCAGAACACAGGGTAAACGCATGATGGGCAGAGCAGCCATTGCCATTCACGGCGGCGCGGGAGCGATTGCGCGCGCGGCGCTGAGCGCCGAACAGGAACAGCGCTATAGAGAGGCGTTAAGCGCGATTGTCGCCAGCGGCCAGACGATCCTTGCGGCGGGCGGCAGCGCGCTGGATGCGGTGACGGAAGCGGTGCGCCTGCTGGAGGAGTGCCCGCTGTTCAACGCCGGCAAAGGCAGCGTTTTTACCCACAGCGGCAGCCATGAACTCGACGCCTGCATAATGGATGGCCGCACGCAGAACGCGGGCGCGGTGGCGGGCGTGGCACGCATCCGCAATCCGGTGCTGGCGGCGCGCGCGGTGCTGGAAAACAGCCCGCACGTTTTGCTGAGCGGCGCAGGGGCGGAGCAGTTCGCTCTTGAGCAGGGGCTGGAGCAGGTGGCGCCCGATTTCTTTTCTACCGATGCGCGCTGGCAGCAGCTGCAGCGCGCGCTGGCGACGCAGCAAACGCTGCTGGATCACGATGGCGCGGCGGAAGCGGCGCCGCTCGATGCCGACCGCAAGCTGGGTACCGTCGGCGCCGTGGCCTGTGACGGCGAAGGCAATCTGGCCGCCGCCACTTCGACCGGCGGCATGACCAATAAACGGGTGGGGCGGATAGGCGACTCGCCGCTGCCGGGCGCCGGCTGCTTCAGCAATGGGCGGGTGGCGGTCTCCTGCACCGGTACCGGCGAAGTCTTTATCCGCGCGCTGGCTGCCTATGACGTCGCCGCGCTGATGGAGTATGGCGGCTACAGCCTGCGCCAGGCGTGCGCCCATGTGATCCACGATAAAATTCCCGCGCTGGAAGGCAGCGGCGGCCTGATCGCCATCGACGCCGCCGGCAATATCGCCATGCCGTTCAATACCGAAGGCATGTATCGCGGTTACGGCTATGCGGGCGAAAGCCCGGTAGTGGATATCTACCGGTCGCGCTAAGGAGCCGTTATGACACAGCCTTCTTCTTTTACGCTGGCGGACGACAGCGTGCTGGCGGTACGCGATCTTAGCGTCAGTTTTACGCAGCAGGGCCAGACGACTCAGGCGGTACGCCAGCTCTCGCTGGAGGTGCGCCGTGGCGAAACGCTGGCGCTGGTGGGTGAATCGGGATCCGGTAAATCGGTCACTTCGCTGGCGCTGATGCGCCTGATTGAGCAGGGCGGCGGCCGCCTCGACAGCGGCGAGCTGTGGCTGCGGCGGCGCGATAATTCAGTGGTTGATCTGGCGCGGCTGCGCCAGTCGCAGATGCGCGCAATACGCGGCGCCGATATGGCGATGATTTTCCAGGAGCCGATGACCTCGCTGAACCCGGTGTTTACCGTCGGCGACCAGATTGCCGAATCGGTACGTCTGCATCAGGGCAAAAGCCATCAGCAGGCGCTGGCGGAGGCGCGGCGCATGCTCGATCTGGTGCGTATCCCCGAAGCGCAAAACGTTATGACCCGCTTTCCCCATCAGCTTTCCGGCGGCATGCGTCAGCGTGTGATGATCGCCATGGCGCTCTCCTGCCGGCCGGCGCTGCTGATCGCCGACGAGCCGACCACCGCGCTGGACGTGACCATCCAGGCGCAGATCCTGCAGCTGATCCGTGTACTACAAAAAGAGATGGCGATGGGCGTGATTTTTATCACGCACGATATGGGCGTGGTGGCGGAAATGGCCGATCGCGTGCAGGTGATGTACCGCGGCGAAGTGGTGGAAAGTAATGAGACCGCCGCGCTGTTCAGCGCGCCGCAGCAGCCCTACACGCGCGCACTGCTGGCGGCGGTGCCGCGCCTTGGCGCGATGCATGGCCAGCCGCTGCCGCGCAAGTTTCCGTTGCCGGGCGAACAGGAGAGTAGTGAAACGCTGCCCGACACGGTGCGCCGCGCCGGCGAGCCGGTCTTACAGGTGCGCGATCTGGTGACCCGTTTCGATATCCGCGGCGGCCTGCTGAACCGCGTTAAGTGGCGAGTGCATGCGGTGGAAAAGGTCAGTTTCGATCTGCATGCGGGCGAGACGCTGGCGCTGGTGGGAGAGTCAGGCTGTGGCAAATCGACCACCGGCCGTTCGCTGCTGCGTCTGGTGGAAAGCCAGGGTGGCAGCATCACCTTTAACGGCCAGCGCATCGATCGCCTGCGGCCGCATCAGCTGTCGCATCTGCGGCGCGATATTCAGTTTATCTTTCAGGATCCCTACGCGTCGCTCGATCCGCGGCTTACCGTCGGCTTTTCAATTATGGAGCCGCTGCTGATCCATAAGGCGATGCCGCGCGCCGAGGCGGAAAAGCGCGTCGCCTGGCTGCTGGAAAGGGTTGGGCTGCTGCCGGAACACGCGCGCCGCTACCCGCACGAATTTTCCGGTGGGCAGCGGCAGCGCATCTGCATCGCCCGCGCGCTGGCGCTTAATCCAAAAGTGGTGATTGCCGATGAATCGGTGTCGGCGCTGGATGTCTCGATCCAGGCACAGATTGTGAACCTGATGCTCGATCTGCAGCGTGAGTTCGGCATCGCGTTTCTGTTTATTTCGCACGATATGGCGGTGGTGGAGCGCATCAGCCATCGCGTGGCGGTGATGTATCTCGGGCAAATCGTCGAGATCGGGCCACGCCAGGCGGTGTTTGAAAACCCGCAGCACCCCTACACCCGCAAGCTAATGGCGGCGGTGCCGGTGGCCGATCCGGGACACCGACGGCGTGAACGCGCGCTGCTGGTGGATGAGCTGCCCAGCCCTCTGCGCGCGCCGGGCGATGAGCCGACCGTCGCGCCGTTAATCAAAGTAGGCGACCAGCACTACGTCGCCCGTCATACCATCAGCGGCGCCTGAGCGGGCCCGGCTTTTGCATAACTCAGACAGGGATTACAGGAGAATACGCACTATGACAATTCAGACCTCACGCAAATGGCTGTTGACGGCCGGCCTGCTCGGCGCCGTGGCCGCCGCGCCCGCCTGGGCGGCGAAGGACGCGGTGATCGCCGTCGGCTCCAACTTCACTACCCTCGACCCGTATGACGCTAACGATACGCTGTCGCAGGCGGTGGCGAAATCGTTCTATCAGGGGCTGTTCGGCTTCGATAAAGAGATGAAGCTGGTAAACGTGCTGGCGGAAAGTTACCAGGCAAGCCCGGACGGCCTGACCTGGACCATCAAGCTGCGCTCCGGCATTAAGTTTCAGGACGGCACCGATTTCAACGCCGAAGCGGTGAAAGTCAACCTCGACCGCGCCAGTGACGAAGATAACCACCTCAAGCGCTATAACCTGTTTAAACATATCGCCACCACCGAGGCGATCGATCCCACTACGGTGAAAATCACCCTAAAACAGCCGTTCTCGGCCTTTATCAATATTCTGGCGCACCCGGCGGCGGCGATGATCTCCCCGACAGCGTTGAAAAAATATGGCAAAGAGATCGGCTTCCATCCGGTCGGCACCGGGCCGTATCAGTTCGTCACCTGGAACCAGACCGATTTTGTGAAGGTGAAAAAGTGGGATGGCTACTGGAAAAAAGGTTATCCGAAGCTGGATTCCATTACCTGGCGCCCGATTGTCGATAACAATACCCGCGCGGCGATGCTGCAGACCGGCGAGGCCAACTTCGCCTTCCCGATCCCCTACGAGCAGGCGAAGCTGCTGGAAAAAAACAGCAAGCTGGATCTGGTCAGCACCCCATCGATCATGCAGCGCTATATCAGCCTGAATGTGACGCAGAAGCCGTTTGATAACCCGAAAGTGCGCGAGGCGATCAACTACGCCATTAACCGCCAGGCGCTGAGCAAGGTCGCCTTTGCCGGCTACGCTACGCCGGCGACCGGCATTGTGCCGCCTTCTATCGCGTATGCCCAGAGCTACCCGGCGATCGAATACAACCCGGCGAAGGCGCGTGAGCTGCTGAAAGAGGCGGGTTACCCTAACGGCTTCAGCACTACGCTCTGGTCTTCCCATAACCACAGCACTGCGCAAAAGGTGCTGCAGTTTACCCAGCAGCAGCTGGCGCAGGTCGGCATCAAGGTGAAGGTCACCGCCATGGACGCCGGCCAGCGTGCAGCGGAAGTGGAAGGCAAAGGGCAGAAAGAGAGCGGTGTGCGCATGTTCTATACCGGCTGGTCCGCCTCGACCGGTGAAGCGGACTGGGCGCTGACGCCGCTGTTTGCCACTGCCTCCTGGCCGCCGACCATCTTTAATACCGCCTTCTACAGCAACAAGCAGGTGGATAACGATCTTGGCGATGCGCTGAAAACCACCGATACGGCGAAAAAGGCGCAGCTCTATAAAGACGCGCAGGATCGCATCTGGAACGATCGCCCATGGGTACCGCTGGTGGTGGAGAAGCTGGTTTCGGCGAACACCAAATCGCTGACCGGTTTTTATATGATGCCGGACACCTCATTTAACTTTGATGAAGCCGATCTGAAGTAATGGTCGTCGACGCCGGCTATGCAGGCCGGCCTCGACGGCGCAGGGAAACGCATGCTGAACTATTTTCTTAAACGCCTGCTGGGCCTGATCCCGACGCTGCTGATTGTGGCGGTGCTGGTGTTTCTTTTTGTGCATCTGCTGCCGGGCGATCCGGCGCGGCTGGTGGCCGGGCCGGAAGCGGACGCCGGCGTGGTGGAGATGGTGCGCCAGTCGCTGGGGCTGGATCAGCCGCTGCCGCAGCAGTTCTGGCATTTTATGGTCAACGCGCTGCAGGGCGATTTCGGCACCTCCATGGTCTCGAAACGCCCGGTGGCGCAGGAGATCGCCTCGCGCTTTATGCCGACCTTCTGGCTGACGTTGACCAGCATGGTCTGGTCGGTCATTTTCGGCATGGCGATCGGCATCGTCTCCGCCGTCTGGCGCAACCGCTGGCCGGATCGCATCGGCATGACGCTGGCGGTGTCCGGCATCTCTTTCCCTGCCTTCGCGCTGGGGATGCTGCTGATGCAGGTCTTCTCTGTCGAGCTGGGCTGGCTGCCGACCGTCGGCGCCGACAGCTGGCAGCACTATATTCTGCCGTCGATTACCCTGGGCGCGGCGGTGGCGTCGATTATGGCGCGCTTTACCCGCGCCTCATTCGTCGAGGTGATGCAGGAGGACTATATGCGCACCGCGCGCGCCAAAGGCGTGCGCGAATCGCGGGTGATCGTGAAGCATGGCCTGCGCAACGCGATGATCCCGGTCGTCACCATGATGGGCCTGCAGTTCGGCTTTCTGCTGGGCGGCTCGATCGTGGTGGAGGTGGTGTTTAACTGGCCAGGACTGGGACGCCTGCTGGTGGACTCAGTGGAGATGCGCGACTATCCGGTGATTCAGGCGGAGGTGCTGCTGTTCTCGCTGGAGTTTATTGTGATCAACCTGATTGTGGACATGCTGTATGCCGCCATCAATCCCGCCATACGTTACAAATAAGGAGCTGCGATGAACAACTGGCGACGTGAAGCGGCTCTGAAGGCGATGCCCCTGCAGCGCAACGATGGCGTGCGCACGCCGTGGCGCGAATTCTGGCGGCGCTTTCGCCGTCAGCATGTGGCGCTGGCGGCCGGCTTCTTTGTGCTGGCGCTGATTGTGCTGGCGGCGATTGCGCCCTGGGTGGCGCCGTTCGATGCGGAGAACTATTTCGACTACGACCGGCTGACCGAAGGGCCGTCCGCGCTGCACTGGTTTGGCGTCGATTCGTTGGGGCGTGATATCTTCAGCCGGGTGCTGGTCGGTACGCGTATTTCGCTGCTGGCGGGCTTCTTCTCCGTGGCGATCGGCACGGTGATCGGTACCGCGCTCGGCCTGCTGGCGGGTTATTACGAGGGCTGGTGGGATCGCATTATCATGCGTATCTGTGATGTGCTGTTCGCGTTCCCCGGCATTTTGCTGGCAATTGCGGTGGTGGCGATCATGGGCAGCGGCATGTCTAACGTGATTGTCGCGGTGGCGATCTTCAGCGTGCCCGCCTTTGCCCGCCTGGTGCGCGGCAATACGCTGGTGTTGAAGCATCAGACTTTTATCGAGTCGGCGCGCAGCATCGGCGCCTCTGACTGGACGATTATCGTGCGCCATATCCTGCCCGGCACGGTGTCATCGATTGTGGTCTATTTCACTATGCGCATCGGCACCTCGATCATTACTGCTGCCAGCCTCTCTTTTCTCGGGCTTGGCGCGCAGCCGCCGACGCCGGAGTGGGGCGCGATGCTCAACGAGGCGCGCGCGGATATGGTGATGGCGCCGCACGTGGCGATCTTCCCCAGCCTGGCGATTTTCCTGACGGTGCTGGCGTTCAACCTGCTGGGCGACGGTCTGCGCGACGCGCTCGATCCAAAGCTAAAGAGCTAACCGCAAAAAGCCCGCATCAGCGGGCTTTTTTCTTTATCGCTTGCGGCACCGGATTTGACGACGGATCGCCGTTCGCGCCGCGCCGCGCTTTTTCGCTGTCTACACTTAGCGTCTGGACAAGATAAAAGGAAAAAAGAATGAAACCATTAGCATGGGCCATTATTGGGCCGGGCGATATTGCTCATCAGTTCGCCGCCGCCATGCAGGCGCTGGGAAGAAACGTCTGTGCGGTGGGAGCGCGCAACCGGGAAAAGGGAGCGGCATTTGCGCAACGCTACGGCATTGCGCGGGTGGATGACGATTTTGCACGGCTGCTCTCCGATCCGCATATCGACGCGGTCTATATTTCCACGCCGCACGATAGCCACTTCACCTGGATGAAGCTGGCGCTGGAGCATGGCAAACATCTGCTGGTGGAGAAAGCGATCACGGTCAGCAGCGCAGAGCTGCAGGAAATCGACCGGCTGGCGGCGGAGAAAAAGCTGATCGTCGCCGAAGCGATGACCCTGTTCCATATGCCGCTGTTTCAGCAGCTGAAGCAAACGCTTGATAGCGGGCGGCTGGGTAAGATGAAGATGATCCAGGTCTCTTTCGGCACCGTGAAGGAGCCGGATCCTGAAAACCGCTTTTTCAATCCGGCGCTGGCCGGCGGCGCGCTACTGGATATTGGTACCTACGCGTTGTCGTTTGCGCGCTACTTCCTGACGGCGCAGCCGGACAGCCTGTTCACTGCCGTGACGCCGTTCAGCACCGGTGTGGATGAGCAGTGCGGCATTCTGTTACAAAACCCGCAGCAGGAGATGGTGAACATCTCGCTGGCGTTTCGCGCCAAAATGCCGAAGCGCGGGATTATCGCCTGTGAGAAGGGCTTTATCACCGTGGAGAACTTTCCACGCGCGCAGCGGGCGACCATCAGCCTGGCGGATGGCGCCACGGAAATCATCGAGGCGGGCGAAACCAAACGCGCGTTGCAATATGAGATTTTAAATGTTGAACGCTATATCGCAGAGGGCAACAACCCGCTGCATTATTTGACGCAGGATGTGGTGGCGCTGATGACCGATATTCGCCAGCGCTGGGGCATCCGCTTTCCGTTTGAGCAGCAGGCTAAGACGGCGAGCTAACGGAAGGCTATCTGCAACCGTGCGCGTTACGCCCACCAGGGTGCCGCGAACCAACAAGGTGAACCGATGAAACGACTATCGTTACTGCTGATCCCGCTGCTGTTTCCGGCCATGGCGCAGGCGCAGCAGCCAGGCGAGCGCATTGATAAGCAGCTACAGCAATGCAAAATGCAGGCGAACAGTACGCTGGATAATGCGCAGTGTTATCAGGCCGCCACCCGACAGTGGGACAGCGAGCTGAATACGCAATACCGCTTGCTGATAAAAGATCAGCCGGAAAATGTCCGGCAGGCGATCAAGACGGCGCAGCGCAGCTGGCTGCAGTACCGGGATAGCTATGACGCGGCGATCGCCGCTTATTACCGGCAGCAGCAGGGCACCATTTGGTCGCTGGTGGCAGCGGAATCGAAGATGAACATTATTCGCGATAAAGCCATCGACCTTTACCGGCTGCGTGTCAGCACGCAGCTGGCGGGAGAAGAGGGGTAGGGCGATGCAGCACGATTATCGCGGCGCACGGTAAAACCGGTCGCGATAATCGCTGACGAAAATATTAGCTTACCTTGTTATATGCATATCTATAGGGTTTGTTCTGCTAAACAAAATGTGGACAAGAAAAACCGCGTATACGTGTTGGGGTGAATGGAATGTCAGGCAAATAGCCGGTAATTAGCGGGAAGGAACGAAGGGCAAAAAAAATAGCCCGCCAACGAGGCGGGCCAAACACCAGGGAAATATAAATATTAACGCCTGTTGAAAGATTAGTTTGATTTGACTTTTGAACAAGATTTTTGACGCTTTTAAAGTGAAAAGCGTGAAAAAACTCACAAAAGAATTCTGAAAAGGCGCAGGCGTTACCGGGAAGTCAGAGATCGGCCGCTTTTTAGTGGCGATACGCAGGTGAGGCGCCCAACGCCGCGCGACCGGAGGAAAAGTTGAATGTCGCTCGGCCGGGAAGCGCCGAACGTCGTACAGTCGCGGGAAAGGCTGAATGCCGCGCGGCCGGGAAGCGCCGGGCGCCCCGCCGTCGCGGGAAACCGTGAAGGCCGCACGGTGAGAACGCGCCCAACGCGGCGCGGCCGGGAAACGGCGTAGCGGCGCATTGCTGCTACAGTTAACCTGGACTTTCCCTCACAAGGAGCGCGTTATGTCTCGTCGATTGATCTCACTGGCGTTAAGCGGAGCCGTACTCTTTTCCACGCCGCTGCTGGCGGCGCAGGTTACGGTGCAGCAGCTGCAGGACAAACTCAATCATCCCTGGTCGCTGGCATTTATGCCAGACAATCACAGCCTGTTGATTACCGAACGCGCGGGCGCGCTGAGGCTGTGGCAACCGGACAAAGGGTTGTCGCCGCCGATTGGTGGCGTGCCGCAGGTCTGGAGCCAGCGTCAGGGCGGATTGCTGGATGTGGCGCTGGCGCCCGATTTCACCCAGAGCCGCCGCGTCTGGCTCAGCTATACCGAAGCGGACAGCAACGGGCGTGCCGGCGCAGTGGTCGGCTACGGCAAGCTAAGCGAAGATAACCGCCAGCTGACGGACTTTAAAGCGGTGCTGCGCCAGCAGCCGAAGCTCTCTGGCGGCGCCAACCTCGGCACCCGCCTCGCCTTTGACCGCGAAGGCTATCTCTGGGTCGCTTTCGGCGATAATTTTCAGAGCGAGACCGCGCAGGATCTCAATAAGCTGCAGGGCAAGCTGGTGCGCCTGAAGCCGGACGGCTCGGTGCCGCCGGATAATCCTTTTGTCGGCCGCAACAACGCGCGCCCGGAAATCTGGGCTTACGGCCTGCGTAATCCGCAGGGTCTGGCGCTGAATCCCTGGACGCAGCAGATGTGGGAAAGCGAGCATGGCCCGCGTGGCGGCGATGAGGTCAATATTCCCCGGAAAGGCAAAAACTACGGCTGGCCGCTCGCTACCTGGGGTGTTGACTACAGCGGCGACAAGGTGCCGCAGTCGAAAGGCGGCGAGGCGCCCGGTACCGAACAGCCGATCTACTGGTGGAAAAACTCGCCGGCGATCAGCGGCATGGCGTTTTATAACAGCGCCCGTTTCCAGACATGGAAAAATTCGTTGTTTATCGGCGCGCTGAAGGAAAAGAACCTGATTCGCCTCAGCCTGAACGGCGATAAGGTTGTCGGGGAGGAACGGCTGCTGCAGGATCGCGGTGAACGCATTCGCGACGTGCGCCAGGGGCCGGATGGCTATCTCTACGTGCTGACTGACGAGCGCGACGGCAAGCTGCTGAAGCTGGGGCTGCAGCCGTAACGGACGCCTGAACCGGTTGCGCAGGTTCAGGCGGCGCGCTATTTTTCCCAGCGCGCGACCTGCCAGCCACGCGCTCGCGCCTCCTCCAGCAATTGCGCATCGGGATTGACGGCGCAGGCGTGATCCGCCAGCGTCAGCAGCGGCAGGTCAGCGATGGCGTCGCTGTAGGCCCAGGTGTGATGAAAACGGTTCTCTTGCTGCAGCGCGCGCCAGTCGGCGAGACGCGTCGCTTTGCCCGCCCGCCACGCCATTACCGCGCTCGGCGCGCCGCTGTAGCGATCGTCGATAATCTCTACCCCCACCGCCAGCGCGCCATGCGCGCCAAGGCGTTGCGCAATCGGCGCCATCAGATGTTCGCCGCCGGCGGAGATCAGCATAATGGTGTCGCCGCGCTGCTGATGCCAGGCGAGACGCTCGCGGGCGGCGGGGTAGACGCGCGGCATAATATCGCGATGAATAAAGCGCCGCACCCAACCGTTGACCGTCAGCGTACCCATTCCGCTCAGCGGCGCCAGCGTATGGCTCATATAGGTTTCCAGCGGCAGCGCGCCCTGACAATACTGCGCCATCAGCGCCTCTTCTTCAGCAATCAGCGTTTCAGGCGCGTAACCCTGCGAGACCAGCCAGCGCATCCACAGCGCGTTGCTGTCGGCACAAATCAGCGTTTTATCCAGATCGAAAAGCGCTAAATCCACGATGATTCTCCTCCACCCAATTTTCTTCAGGTTAGCGGAGTTTTGTGATCGTCTTAGCTGTTTTACGCAAAATCAGAATCAGGCGCAGTGTGCGCAACCTGAAGCGGAACGCAGAACAAGATTTTTCTACCAAACTCTAAATAACTTTACGCAGCAGCGGTTTTAATCGCAGCGCTGACAGGTTAGCGTAGGGTGCTGCGTTTCATATCCTTATGAAACTTATGATATTTCCACAGGTTATTCGATTCCATCATGAAAAAAATGCGCCTTCACGCCGGCCTTTGTTCGCTGGCGATAAGCGGCACCCTGCTGCTGCTTCCTGTTGTAGTTAACGCCGAACAGGCGCCCGCCGCGCCGCAAATTGAGGCGAAATCCTGGATCCTGATGGATTTCGCCAGCGGCGATGTGCTGGCGGAAGCCAATGCCGACGATCGGCTCGATCCCGCCAGCCTGACGAAAATGATGTCGAGCTATGTGATTGGGCAGGCGCTGAAAAGCGGCAAAATCACCCGCGACGATATGGTGACCGTCGGCCAGGACGCCTGGGCCACCGGCAACCCGATCCTGAAAGGCTCATCGCTGATGTTCCTCAAGCCCGGCGACCGCATTCCGGTATCGGAGCTGAATAAAGGCATAGTGATTCAGTCAGGTAACGACGCCAGCATTGCGCTGGCTGACTACGTGGCGGGCAGTCAGGATGCCTTTGTCGGGCTGATGAACAACTATGTGCGCGCGCTGGGGCTGAAAAACACCCACTTCAAAACCGTGCATGGCCTGGATGCGGAAGGGCAGTACAGCACCGCGCGCGATATGGCGCTGATTGGCCAGGCGCTGATCCGCGACGTGCCGGAAGAGTACGCGCTAAACAAGGAGAAATCGTTCACCTTCAATAATATTACCCAGCGCAACCGCAACCGGCTGTTGTGGAGCAGCAATCTTAACGTCGACGGCATCAAGACTGGCCATACGGCGGGCGCCGGTAATAACCTGGTCGCTTCCGCCACCGAAGGCAATATGCGCCTCATTTCCGTGGTGATGGGCGCCGCGACGGACGCGGTGCGCTTTCGCGAAAGCGAAAAGCTGCTGACCTGGGGCTTCCGCTTTTTTGAAACGGTGACGCCGATCAAGGCTAACGCGCCCTTTACGCAGCAGCGCGTCTGGTTCGGCGACCATAATGAGGTGAAGCTGGGCGTCGAGAAAGATGTCGCGCTGACCATCCCGAAAGGGCAGATGAAAAACCTCAAGGCGAGTTTCACCCTGAGTGCGCCGCAGCTGCAGGCGCCGCTGAAAAAATATCAGCCGGTGGGCACGATCGATTTTCAGCTGAACGGCAAAACCATTGCGCAACGCCCCCTGGTGGTACTGGAGCCGGTGGAGGAAGGGGGGTTCTTTAGCCGCATTGTCGATTTCGTGATGATGAAGTTCAACGGCTGGTTCGGGAAATGGTTCTCGTAACCGCCGCCTGAGCCAATAAAAAGGTCGGCAACGCCGACCTTTTTATTCCCGCAGATGCCGCTTAGCCTATCAGCGACCAGACAATCGCCGAGATAGAGATCAAACCGATAACCACCACGAAAATGTTGCTCAGCGCGCCGCTGTAGCGACGCATCGCCGGTACCTTATTAATGGCGTACATCGGCATCAGGAACAGCAGCACCGCGATAATCGGGCCGCCCAGCGTCTCGATCATGCCGAGAATGCTTGGGTTCCACGTTGCCACCAGCCAGGTGGTCAGCAGCATAAACAGCGCGGTCAAACGGTTCAGCTTATTCTCATTCATGCTTTTACCGCGGCTGCGCAGCGACTTAATAATCATGCCGTTAAAACCTTCGCGCGCGCCCAGGTAGTGACCGAGGAACGATTTGGTGATCGCCACCATCGCCACAATCGGTGCCAGCCACGCCATCATCGGCGTATTAAAGTGGTTGGCGAGATAAGAGAGAATAGAGATATTCTGCGCCTTCGCTTCCGCCAGATGCGCCGGCGAAAGGGACAGCACGCAGCTGAAGACGAAAAACATCACCGTCAACACCATCATCACATGGCTCAGCGCCAGAATACGTGAACACTTACGCTCGGCCGCTTCGCCATACTCATCACGTTTCGCTACCGCAAAGGCGGAGATAATCGGCGAGTGGTTAAACGAGAACACCATCACCGGCAGCGCCAGCCACAGCGTCATCGGCAGATTGCCGCCGTTGCCGCTCAGAGTGGCATCCTGGAAAATCGCCGTACTCCAGTTCGGGATCAGCCACAGCGCCAACAGCATCAACACGCCGACAAAGGGGAAAACCAGCAGGCTCATGGTTTTCACAATCACCTCTTTCCCGAAGCGGATAATCATCATCAAACCGACAATCAGCAGCAGCGATAACAGCGCGCGCGGCGGCGCCTGCAGATGCAGCTGGTGGGTCAGAAAGCTTTCCACCGTATTGGTGATCGCCACGCTATATACCAGCAGGATAGGGTAAATGGCGAAGAAATAGAGCAGGGTAATCACCTTGCCGGCGCCAACGCCGAAATGCTCCTCCACCACCTCGGTGATATCTTCGCCCGGCTTGCTGCCGGACAAGACGAAGCGGCAAAGCCCGCGGTGCGCGTAGTAGGTCATCGGGAAGGCCAGTAACGCCATAATAATCAGCGGCACCAGCCCGCCAATACCGGCGTTGATCGGCAAAAAAAGTACCCCGGCGCCGATAGCCGTGCCGTAAAGTCCCAACATCCACATGGTATCGGTTTTGCGCCAGCTGCTGGCGTGGGTTGCCGCCTGTCCGGTCTGGATTGCGGTTTGCTGTGAGGCCATTACCATCTCCATGAGTAACGAATGAATTTCGAACCGTCGGCGTTGGGCGATAAGCACGCCGTTATTCACCGCCGGTCAACAAAATGTGTCCTGGGAATACCCGTTTTCGCGGCACACTCTACCACCATCAAAATAAGTTAAAAGTACCGGAATACCACTAATAGGTGATTATGATCACAATGCAGAGAATAAATCAGGTTCGATAATCTGGATGTTTAATTATTTTTAATTTAATTCTCTATCTTTGTTGTTAATCATGGAGGATAAAGCTGTATTTTTATTTAATGTCTGGTTGTAAATCGCGATGCATTTGCTTGTTTTTCGCGCATTTTGGTTTTTATTTTATTAAAAATCAATAGGTTAAAAATAACGACGCGTTCGATTTTTACGTTTTGCGCAACGGATGCTTTTAATCGCCGCAAAAGGCCGCGGCTTTGCGCAATAAATGACAGGCAAGGTGAAATAAAATCAAATAAAGCACAATAGCAAAACGGGCCTGTAAAACAGGCCCGGAAGGAGAGGAGAATTAATTACGTACCCAGCCTTTTCTGATCGGCAGGGAAAAAAGCAGCCGATAAATCTGATGCAGCAGTTTCATTAAGGGTTCGCCATACCACGGCCAGGCCATTTGCGAAAAGAGACAGCCCAGCATGCCGACCAGCAGCCCGCCCAACATATCCATCGGCCAGTGTACGCCCAGATAAACGCGTGACCAGGCGATCGCCACGCCGATCGCCAGCATTAGCACGCCTGACCAGACGCGATGCCAGAAAATAAACGCCAGCGCGAAGGTGAAAATGGTGGTGCCGTGATCGCTGGGATAGGAGTCATCCGGCGCGTGCGACAGGAACTGGTGGCCGAAGCCGATGGCGAAAGGGCGCGGGTGAGGAAACAGCTGGCCGATGCACCAGGAGATTGCCAGCGCATAGAGCAGGGCGATGCCGGTTTTTAACGCCAGCTCCCGTATACCGCTGTGCGGACCCCAGAGCCAGAGCGCCACAATCAGCATCGGCACAATAGCGATAAGATCTTTAGCGATGAAGGTCGCCAGTTCCAGTAACCAGGCCGCGGAGTCCGGCGTGGCGTTGATCCAGAGAAACAGCGTCCGGTTCAACTCTTCCATCATTATATCTTCCTCATCTTCTCAGTCAGGCGCGTTACGCCCGCGTAAACCAACAGCTGCGCCAGCCAAACCCACCAGCCAGCCCACAAATTATGGGAAAGGAAATGCGCGCCGCGCATCATCTGTCCATAGCCCATCACTAAACCCAGCACGATCGCGCCGCCCCAACAGAGCCAGGCCATTCTGGGACGCGTCGGCCAGTAAAGAAAAAACAGCGCCATTAAACTGAAGCCGCTTGAGGCATGTCCGCCGGGAAAACAGCGGCCGGGACCGCTTTCCGCCGGTATCGCGCCGAGCAGCGGATAGGCGAAGGCTTTGCCGCCGAACTGCACCAGATCCCAGGGGCAGGAGTGCGCGCTGGTCGCCTTCAGCATGCCCACCGCCAGCGAGCCGATGCCGATCAGCAGCGCCACCAGTACCCAGCGCGGCTGACGACGCGCCACGCCCGCCAGCAGCAGTGCCACGCCAGTGGCGATCACCAGATCCTTTAACAGCCGATGGTTGATCAGATCCAGCCAGCGGTTCTCTTTCCACGGAAACTGCTGCGTCATCGGATCGAACCAGTAGCCGGTCAGCGCCATATCCAGGCTTGCGTCGCGCGCCAGCCATAAAAACAGCAGGCCAAAAACAGCCAGAAAAACAGCGTGGATAGCGTAGAAGCGTCCCGGTAACGGGTAAAGAGCCTTACTCCGAATCGGCTGGGACGTTGCGTGTTGGTTTAACTTTGATGTCAGTTGCATGACCGCGCCTGCAAGAGAGAACAGGCTGGCTATAGTGACCGTCGGCCCTTAAGAAAACATTAAGAGACGGCGGCAGAAAGCAGGCATAAAAAAACCCGCTAATCAGAGATTAACGGGCTCCACAATCTGGGGATTTCAAAGAAAAGCAGTGGCACTTATTCAGACTGCCTGCCCTGAAAGAAGTTCGCAGGAAAACTAAAATATTTTTTAGCCGCCCAGCGCCGGCCAGATAATCACGATCAGCGTGCCCGCCAGCGTCAGCAAAACGTTAGCGATAGCGTAGGTTCCGGCATAGCCCAGCGCCGGAATATTGCTGCGCGCGGTATCGCTGATAATCTCCATCGCCGGCGCGCAGGTACGCGCGCCCATGATGGCGCCGAACAGCAGGGCGCGGTTCATACGCAGCACGTAAGCGCCGAACAGATAGCAAAGCACCACCGGCAACAGGCTTACCGCCAGGCCACTCAGCAGCATCAGCAGGCCGGTTTCGCCCAGGCCTTTGCCCAGTCCGCTGCCGGCGCTCAGGCCGACGCCGGCCATAAATACCATCAGGCCGAACTCTTTCACCATCGTCAGGGCGCCCTGCGGGATATAACCGAAAGTGGGGTGGTTGGCGCGCAGAAAGCCCAGCATAATGCCGGCGAACAGCAGACCGGCGGCGTTGCCGATGCCGAAGCTGAAGGCGCTGAACTGGAAACTCACCATACCGATCATCAGGCCGATGATGAAAAAGGCGCAGAAGGCCAGCAGATCGGTCACCTGGCTGTGAATCGAGATAAAGCCGATGCGATCGGCGAGGCT
Organism: Mixta gaviniae; assembly: GCF_002953195.1. Lineage (GTDB taxonomy): Bacteria > Pseudomonadota > Gammaproteobacteria > Enterobacterales > Enterobacteriaceae > Mixta > Mixta gaviniae. Next base: position 1,596,213 of record NZ_CP026377.1, read on the forward strand.
TTTCACGCGCCTGGCCTCGCCGCTGACCTGCAGCACATCCCCTTTGTTCAGCATGATGCTGTCGTCGATCGGCATCTCTATCTGGCTGCGGATCACGCGGTTAAGGAAGCAGCCGTGATCGGTGAGTTTCAGATGGCTAAGACGCTTGTTCACCGCATTATGGTTTTTCACCACAATCTCTTCGGTGACGATGCGCATATCGAGCAAGTCGCGGTCGAACACCTCTTTGCCGTTGCGGAAGCTGGTATCGAGACGTGCATGCGCCTCGGGATAGCCCACCAGCGAAATCTCATCGCCCAGCTGCAGCACCGCGTCGCCGTCGGGACTGGCGAGAATGCCGTTGCGGCGAATACGTTCGATATAGCAGCCGGTCTGACGGTAGATGCCCAGCTCGCGCAGGTTTTTGCCATCAGCCCAGGCGACCAGTTCCGGGCCGACGCGATAGGCGCGGATCACCGGCAGATAGACTTTGCGCTGGCTGTCGGTATCAAGGCCGCGCTCACGGGCAATCTGCTGGGCGCAGGTCGAAAGATCCTGATGCTGCAGGCGCGGCAGATAACGCGCGCCGAAGATCAGGCTGACCAGGCCGACGAGGTAGGTCAGGGCGTAACCGAGGCTCAGGTGATCCTGCATCTGGCCGAGCAGCTGGCTGTCGCTCATCGACTGGCGCAGCGTATCGCCGGCGCCGACCAACACCGGCGTCGAAGTCATCGCTCCCGCCAGCATCCCCGCCGTCAGGCCGATATCCCAGCCGAACGCTTTGCCCAGCGCCAGTGCCAGCAGCATCGCGCTGCTGACCATCACCAGCGCCAGCATCAGGTAGTTTTTACCGTCGCGGAAAAAAATAGAGAAAAAATTGGGGCCGGCTTCGACGCCAACGCAAAAAATAAACAGCATAAAGCCCAGACTCAGCGCATCGGTATTAATGCCGAAGTGCTGCTGGCCCAGTAAAAGCGAAACCACTAAAACACCAATGGAATTACCCAGTTGCACCGAGCCGAGCCGTAATTTACCCAGGCACAGCCCTAAAGCCAGCACAACGAATAATAACAAAATATCATTACGGCTTAACAAATCTGCGACGTTTATATTCACGTATTAACTTCTTGTTTACCAGTAACTTGTTGAAAGACCTGAATTTCCAGGCTAACGTTATTTCCTGTAAGCACGAGGGTGAACCGGGCAGCGACCCGTCAGGAAAGCGGTATTCAGGGACAGATGGAAAGTGGCGCTCATTTTATTCATTTATTCTTCAGACCTCCAGTAGAAAGCCATAGTAAAAACAAAATATTTATTAACTTTTGCCTGTTATTTGTTTAACAGCTTTGTCGTAAACGCTTATTTTTTGCCGGTGCTGGTTAGCAGAAATAAATGAGGAAATTCTATGCTGTTGTATGGCGTCCGCTGGCCGGGCGTAATGTTTTGCATGACGCTTTACTGTGCCACCTTCCTGCTGGCGCGCTATAGCGGCGGGGAGGAGTCGCCGGGCCACTCTTCGGAGCAGACCGGGCTGCTGCTGTTTATGCTGCCGGGGCTGGTCGCGGCGCTGATGAATCGCCGCACGCCGCTAAGCCATGCGTTGCTGGCGGCGCTGGCGGCAACGCCCTGTTGCCTGCTGATCGGTTTCAGCCACGCGTTTATTTCTCATTCGCTGCTGCAGGAGCTGGCCTGGCTGACCAGCGCCATTTTCTGGTGCGGCTTCGGCGCGCTGCTGGTAATGCTGTGGCGCACGCTGACGGCCTCGCGCGCGACGCGTTAAGTTAAGCGGGCCTGATACGCCGGCGGCATAAAAAAACCGGCGCGCGAGCGGGCCGGTTTTTTAATGTCAAGAACTTACAGCGCGACGCCGAGGTTCGCTTTGCTCCAGGCATTGAAATCGGTAAAGCCGCCGATATGTTGCGTATCGACGAAAATCTGCGGCACGGTTTCCACCGGCTTGCCGACTTTCTCTTCCAGATCTTTTTTCGTAATGCCTTCCGCCTGGATATCGACGTAGCGGAAGTCAAAGTCTTCACGCGCTGCGGTCAGCTTTTCCGCCAGGTCTTTCGCACGTACGCAGTAGGGGCATCCGGGACGGCCAAAAATCACTGCAAGCATCGTTCTCTCCTTTATGTCACATTTTTGTGTGAATTATGTCACACTTTTAAAGCTGCTGAACGCATCATCGCGCCCGGCCTTCCCCTCTGTAAAGAAGGCTGTGCCTGTTGCTACAATGCATACAGGCTATGCGCCATTGTGCCAGCTACGCTTTAATATGCCACCCCCGCTTCGCTGGCGGGATGCCAAAAGGAGAGATCCAGTGAAACATGCTCTGCAGTTGCCGAAAACGGTGCTGGCGCTGGAAGCTGCCGGCATCCTGCTGCTGATTCTGGCTTTTTTACTTGCGCAGCAGTGGCTGGCGCTGCCTGCCGGCTGGTCCGGCCGGCGTATCGCCACCGCGCTGCTTTTTACCGGCATTGTCCTGATGCTGCCTGCCGCCGTCGCGCTGATGTGGCGCACGGCGCAGGCTATCGCGCCAGAGCTTTTCGGCCGGCGCCGCGGCGATGCCTCATCAAACACTTCCGGAGATTCACATGACGCCGACCATTGACCTGTTACGTGCGCATCGTTCGATTCGTGCTTTTACCGATCAACCGATTAGCGATGAACAGCGTGAGGCGATTATCGCCGCCGCGCAGTCGGCTTCCACGTCCAGCTTTTTACAATGCACTTCGATTATCCGCGTGACCGACAAGGCGCTGCGCGAGCAGCTGGTAACGCTGACCGGCGGCCAGCACTACGTGGCGCAGGCGGCGGAGTTCTGGGTATTCTGCGCCGATTTTCAGCGCAATCTGCAGATCTGCCCTGAGGCGCAGCTCGGCCTGGCGGAGCAGCTGCTGCTGGGCTGCGTCGATACGGCGATTATGGGGCAGAACGCGATGGTCGCCGCCGAATCGCTCGGCCTGGGCGGCGTCTACATCGGCGGCATCCGCAATAGCATCGAGCAGGTAACCGAGCTACTGGGCCTGCCGCAGCACGTGCTGCCGCTGTTCGGCATGTGCCTCGGCTGGCCGCAGCAGGAACCCGATATCAAGCCGCGCATGCCCGCCAGCATGCTGGTGCATGAAAACCGCTATCAGCCGCTGGATCGCCAGCAGCTGGATGCCTACGATCGCGAGCTGGAGGCCTATTATCAGCAACGCGACAGCAACCAGCGCAGCGATAATTTCAGCAACCATATTCGCCGTACCATCGTGCGCGAAAGCCGTCCCTTTATCCTCGACTACCTGCATAAGCAGGGTTGGGCAACGCGGTAATTTCAGGCGGAGACCTTCGGGTGAAAATTGCCATCCTTTCCCGTGATGCATCGCTTTACTCCTGTAAGCGTCTGCGTGAGGCCGCGCAGGGGCGCGGCCACCAGGTCGACATCGTCGACCCACTCTCTTGCTATATGAACATCAATCCCGCTTCGGCGGCGGTGCATTACCGCGGGCGGCCGCTGGATGATTTCGACGCGGTGATCCCGCGTATCGGCTCGGCTATCACCTTTTACGGTACGGCGGTGCTGCGTCAGTTCGAGCTGTGCGGCAGCTATCCGCTGAACGAGTCGGTGGCGATCACCCGCGCGCGCGACAAGCTGCGTTCGCTGCAGCTGCTGGCGCGGCAGGGGATCGATATGCCGGTCACCGGCTTCGCCCATTCACCCGACGATACCCGCGATCTGATCGATATGGTGGGCGGGGCGCCGCTGGTGGTGAAGCTGGTGGAGGGCACCCAGGGCATCGGCGTGGTGCTGGCGGAGACGCGTCAGGCGGCGGAGAGCGTGATCGACGCTTTTCGCGGCCTCAACGCGCATATTCTGGTGCAGGAGTTTATTAAAGAGGCGAAAGGGTGTGATATCCGCTGCCTGGTGATCGGCAACGAAGTGGTGGCGGCTATTGAGCGCGAGGCGAAAGAGGGCGATTTTCGCTCCAACCTGCACCGCGGCGGCCGCGCCCGCTGCGTGGAGATCACCGCGCGCGAGCGCGAGATCGCGGTGAAGGCGGCGGCCACGCTGGGGCTGGACGTGGCGGGCGTCGATATTCTTCGCGCGCAGCGCGGCCCGCTGGTGATGGAGGTCAACGCCTCGCCGGGGCTGGAAGGCATTGAAAAAACCACCGGTTTGAATATTGCCGCGCTCATGATTGACTGGATTGAGCGGCACGCCCAACCCGGTTTCAGTCTGAAAACCGGCGGTTGAATCGCCTTTTTGACCAGCGGACGTGGTTTTCAGCTTGCTTTTTCCGTAAGCTATTGCGCTTATTTCAACGCGGTATAGGGCAGTAGCATATGGATTCACTCGTCGTTCCAGACTTAGACGTATTACGACGTTGGCTGGATCAGCAAAGCATTACCTGGTTTGAATGTGACGCCTGTCAGGCGCTGCATCTGCCGCACATGCAAAATTTCGATGGCGTTTTCGATGCCAAAATCGATTTGGTCGACAACGTCATTCTGTTTTCCGCCCTCGCGGAGGTGAAGCCCACGGCGCTGATCCCGCTGGCGGGCGATCTGTCGCAGATCAACGCCGCGTCGCTGACGGTAAAAGCGTTTCTCGATATCCAGGACGATAATCTGCCGAAGCTGATTGTTTGTCAGTCGCTGATGATCGAAGCGGGCATCACCTACGGGCAGTTCGTCCATTTCCTGCGCCAGAGCGAAGAGCAGATCTCAATGGTGATCATGGAAGCCTTCGCCAATAATTTGCTGCTGATGGGCGAGGAAGATGAGCCGGTCGCGCCCGATCAGCGTCTCCCGGTTCTGCACTGACTTTTCGTTTCAGCCGTTACGTCCTCTCTTTTCGCGCCACTTCCCGCTTTTCACGCCGGGCAAGCGGCGCACTTCACATTTTTATGCTGCGTTGAGCCCTTTACTGCCAAATATTTATCGCCGTTTATGCGGGTCTGGCCTATCACATAGATGAAACATGCATAAATAATCGATAAAAGGCGTTTTTTACTCTGGGGTATGGCCTGAATGCCAGCATGCGGCTATGCTTGCGGGGCTGCATGCCTGGCAGAATAGACCGCATGCGGCGCGCGACGTTTTCTCAGCGGCCAGCACTGAATAACGATTCACTGTCACAGCTGATACGCAAGGGGAGGCCGGCCGGCTTCTTCTGTTCTGCATCTGAAGATTGACCCCGATTCTGGAGGAAGGAAACATGTTAAACAACCGCGGCAGGAAATGGTTGTCTGGTGTGGCGGCTGGTGTGCTGATGGCGATCTCCGCCGGCGCGATGGCGGAACAGAAAACCCTGCACGTCTATAACTGGTCGGATTATATCTCTCCCGATACCGTGCCCGATTTCGAAAAGCAGACCGGCATCAAAGTGGTGTATGACGTGTTCGACTCCAACGAAGTGCTGGAGGGCAAACTGATGGCCGGCAGCACCGGCTACGACGTGGTGGTGCCCTCCTCAAGCTTCCTGGCGCGTCAGCTGCAGTCCGGCGTGTTTCAGCCGCTGGATAAAAGCAAGCTGCCTAACTATAAGAACCTCGATCCTGAGCTACTGAAGAAGGTCGAGCAGCACGATCCGGGCAACAAGTACGCCATTCCCTATCTCTGGGCGACTACCGGCATCGGCTATAACGTCGAGAAGGTGAAGGCGGCGCTGGGCAAAGATGCGCCGGTCGATAGCTGGGATCTGGTACTGAAGCCGGAAAACCTGGAGAAGCTGAAGAGCTGCGGCGTCTCCTTCCTTGACGCGCCGGAAGAGATTTTCGCTACCGTACTGAACTACCTCGGCAAAGATCCCAACAGCAGCGACGCGAAGGATTACTCCGGCGCGGCGACCGATCTGCTGCTGAAACTGCGTCCGAATATTCGTTACTTCCACTCCTCGCAGTACATCAACGATCTGGCTAACGGCAACACCTGCGTGGCGATCGGCTGGGCGGGCGATGTGCTGCAGGCGAAAAACCGCGCGGCGGAAGCGAAAAACGGCGTCAATATCGCCTACAGCATTCCGAAAGAGGGCGCGCTGGCCTTCTTCGATATGATGGCGATCCCGAAAGATGCGAAAAACCTTGATGAAGCCTATCAGTGGCTGAACTACATCATGGATCCGAAAGTGATTGCGCACATTTCCGACAAGATGTTCTACGCTAACGGTAATAAGGCGTCGCTGCCGCTGGTAAGCGACGCGGTGCGCAATAACCCTGGCATCTTCCCGACGCCGGAAACTCTGTCCAGGCTGTTCGTGCTGAAAGTGCAGGAACCTAAACTGGACCGTATGCGCACCCGCGCATGGACCAAAGTAAAAAGCGGTAAGTAATTCGTCAACGCGAATACCCATCGCAGGCTAAAGACAACAGAGGCGCGGTACCGGCCTCTGTTGTCTCATTTGTGCGGCCCCGTGCCGTGAATGTCCGCTTAGCGCCGGAGAGTAAAGTTAGTGAACGACGCGATCCCCCGTCCTCCCCATAAAACGGCAAAGGCCCTGACGCCGCTGCTGGAGATCCGCAATCTGACCAAATCGTTCGATGGCCAGCACGCCGTTGATGACGTCAGCCTGACGATTTATAAAGGCGAAATTTTTGCCCTGCTCGGCCCTCGGGCTGCGGTAAATCGACCCTGCTGCGCATGCTGGCGGGATTTGAGCCGCCAACCCACGGCCAGATCTTGCTCGACGGGCAGGATCTCTCCCATGTGCCGCCTTACCAGCGTCCGATCAATATGATGTTTCAGTCCTATGCGCTATTTCCCCATATGACGGTGGAGCAGAATATCGCTTTTGGCCTGAAGCAGGATAAGCTGCCGAAGGGCGAAATCAGCAGCCGCGTGGCGGAGATGCTGGCGCTGGTGCATATGCAGGAGTATGCGAAGCGCAAGCCGCACCAGCTCTCCGGCGGCCAGCGTCAGCGCGTGGCGCTGGCGCGCAGCCTGGCGAAGCGTCCTAAGCTGCTGCTGCTCGACGAGCCGATGGGCGCGCTGGATAAGAAACTGCGCGACCGCATGCAGCTGGAAGTGGTCGATATCCTTGAACGCGTCGGCGCTACCTGTGTGATGGTAACGCACGATCAGGAAGAGGCGATGACCATGGCGGGCCGCATTGCCATTATGAACCGCGGCAAATTCGTGCAGATTGGCGAGCCGGAGGAGATCTATGAGCATCCTACCAGCCGTTACAGCGCCGAATTTATCGGTTCGGTTAACGTTTTCGAGGGGCTGCTGCGTGAGCGGCGCGATGACGGGCTGGTGATCGACAGCCCCGGCCTGGTGCATCCGCTGAAGGTCGCCTCTGATGTGTCGATTATGGATAACGTGCCGGTCTCTATCGCGCTGCGTCCGGAAAAAGTGATGCTCTGCGAGCAGGTACCGGAAGATGGCTGCAACTTCGCCGTCGGCGAGGTGGGACATATCGCCTATCTGGGCGACCTGTCGATTTATCATGTACGGCTGCACAGCGGACAGATGATCAGCGCGCAGCTCCAGAACGCGCATCGCTTCCGCCAGGGCGCGCCGACCTGGGGCGACGAGGTGCGTCTCAGCTGGGATGCCGATAGCTGCGTTGTACTGACAGTATAAGAGGGCGCATATGAAACAACCTGTTGCCGCGGCGCAGCCCGGCACTTTCGGCCGCACGCTCACGCGGCTGAAAATGGCTCATGGCCGCAAGCTGGCGATCGCGCTGCCCTATTTCTGGCTGGTGCTGTTCTTCCTGCTGCCGTTCCTGATTGTGCTGAAGATCAGCTTTGCCGAGATCGCGCGCGCCATTCCGCCCTATACCGAGCTGATCACCTGGGCGGACGACCAGCTGACGCTGGTGTTCAACCTTGGGAACTACCTGCAGCTGACCGACGATCCGCTCTATGTCGACGCTTATCTGCAGTCGCTGAAGGTGGCGGCGATCTCAACGCTGATCTGTCTGATGGTGGGCTATCCGCTCGCCTGGGCGGTGGCGCAAAGCCCCGCCTCGGTGCGCAGCATCCTGCTGCTGCTGGTGATCCTGCCTTCATGGACCTCTTTCCTGGTGCGCGTTTACGCCTGGATGGGGCTGCTCAACAGCAACGGCATTCTTAACCGCTTTTTAATGTGGCTGGGCGTGATCGATCATCCGCTGGCGATCCTCTACACCAATACGGCGGTCTATATCGGTATCGTCTACTGCTATCTGCCGTTTATGGTATTGCCGATCTATACCGCGCTGACGCGTATCGACTATTCGCTGGTGGAAGCCTCGCTCGATCTCGGCGCGCGCCCGCTGAAAACCTTTTTCAGCGTGATCGTGCCGCTGACGAAAAACGGCATTATCGCCGGATCGATGCTGGTATTTATTCCGGCGGTAGGGGAGTACGTGATCCCTGAGCTGTTGGGCGGGCCGGACAGCATTATGATCGGCCGCATCCTGTGGCAGGAGTTTTTCAATAACCGTGACTGGCCGGTCGCCTCGGCGCTGGCGGTGATTATTCTGCTGATTCTGATTCTGCCGATTATCTGGTTCCACAAGCACCAAAACAAAACGCTGGAGGAGAAGGCATGAGTAATTTGCCCGCTGTTCGTTCGCCGTGGCGGCTGGTGATCCTGCTGCTGTGCTTCAGCTTCCTTTATGCTCCAATGCTGCTGCTGGTGGTCTATTCGTTCAACAGCTCGCAGCTGGTGACCGTCTGGGAGAGCTTCTCGCTGCACTGGTATCGTGTGCTGTTCCAGGATAGCGCGATGATCAGCGCGGTGACGCTAAGCCTGACCATCGCCGCGCTCAGCGCCACCATGGCGGTCGTGCTGGGGACGATTGCGGCAGTGGTGATCGTGCGTTTCGGCCGTTTCAAAGGGTCGACCGGCTTCGCCTTTATGCTGACCGCGCCGCTGGTAATGCCCGACGTGATCACCGGCCTGTCGCTGCTGCTGCTGTTTGTGGCGATGGGACACGCGCTGGGCTGGCCGAGCGATCGCGGTATGCTGACCATCTGGCTGGCGCACGTCACCTTCTGCACCGCCTATGTCTCGGTGGTGATCAACTCGCGCCTGCGCGAGCTGGATCGCTCGATTGAGGAAGCGGCGATGGACCTGGGTGCGACGCCGCTAAAGGTCTTTTTCGTGATTACCGTGCCGATGATCGCGCCGGCGCTGGTCACCGGCTGGCTGCTTGCGTTTACCCTGTCGCTTGACGACCTGGTGATCGCCAGCTTTGTCACCGGTCCGGGTGCTACCACGCTGCCGATGGCGATTTTCGCCACCGTGCGTCGCGGAGTGAATCCGGAGATCAATGCGCTCGCCTCGCTGATCCTGTTTGTGGTCGGGCTGGTCGGCTTTATCGCCTGGCGCTTTATGGCGCATGAGGAGAAGCAGCGGGTACGCGATATTCAGAAAGCGAAACGTAGCTAAAATCCGAAACATTTGCCACTATTGATTGCAGGGTTCTGCAGTGTCAGCCCGCCTCCGACAGTAAACGGACGCGGGCTGGCGTACAGGATGAATGTAGTCTGCTGCGATGGAAGGAGTGGGGGAATGTCGGACGTATTCAGAACCGCTGGTGTGGTCAGGCGCTACCCGCAGGCGCCCGTGCCGGTACTGATTGCCGGACAGGCGATTATCGCCACCCGCTGTCTCAGCGTGCTGCTGCTGGCAAATGAGCTGGGCTACGATGGCGTGGCCGATTTTATTCACCGCAGCGCCCAGGCCTGGGATTCCACCCTGATTTTTTTCGCCAGCCAGCTTATCTTCTTTATCGAACTGCGCAGCGCCCTGACGCTGATGCGCGGCTCGCGCCGTGGCCGCGCCGCCTATATGGTGACGCAGGCGGTGGTGCTGGTCTATCTCTGGGCCGCGTCGATGGGCTGGATCTATCCGGAAATCTTCAGCCTCAGCGGCGCCGGCGGCATCGATATTCTGCACAATCTGCTGCTGCATAAACTGCCCGATCTGCTGGTGCTGGCGCTGCTGTTTCTGCCCGCCGCCAGCCGGCAATTTTTTCAGCGAAACTGAGTGGCTGATGCTACAATCCCGCCCCGCAAACCGGCACACCCACTCATAGGTTTAATCATGCATTGCGCGCTTTACGATGCAGACCGCTGTCGTTCCTGTCAGTGGCTGGCAACCCCTTATCCCCAACAGCTGCAGCAGAAGCAAACGCATCTGCAGGCGCTGCTCGCCGACGTAACGGTCGGCGAATGGCGTTCGCCGGTCAGTTCGCCGCAGCAGGCGTTTCGCAACAAGGCGAAAATGGTGGTAAGCGGCAGCGTCGAGCGCCCGGTGCTGGGCATCGTGCAGCGCGACGGCACGCCGGTGGATCTCACCGCCTGTCCGCTCTATCCCGTCAGCTTTGCGCCAGTATTCGCGGCGCTGAAGCCCTTTATCGCCCGCGCCGGCCTGACCCCTTATAACGTGGCGCGGCGGCGCGGCGAGCTGAAGTTCCTGCTGCTGAGCGAAAGCGCGCTCGACGGCGGGTTGATGCTGCGCTTTGTGCTGCGCTCGCCGGCGAAGCTGGCGCAGCTGCGCGCCGCGCTGCCGTGGCTGCAGCAGCAGTTGCCGCAGCTGTCGGTGATCTCCGCCAATATCCAGCCGGTACATATGGCGATTCTGGAAGGGGAGGAGGAGATTGCGCTAACGGAGAATCAGGCGCTGGCGGAGCAGCTGAATCACGTTCCGCTCTGGATCCGTCCACGCAGCTTTTTCCAGACTAACCCGGCGGTGGCGGCGCAGCTGTATGACACCGCGCGCCAGTGGGTCAGCGAGCTGAATATTCATGCTATGTGGGATCTTTTCTGCGGCGTCGGCGGTTTTGGGCTGCATTGCACCACGCCGGAGATGCACCTGACCGGCATTGAGATCAGCGCCGAGGCGATCGCCTGCGCGCAGCGTTCAGCGCAGCAGCTTGGGCTGGAGAAGGTGCAGTTTGCGGCGCTTGATTCTACGCGCTTCGCCACCGGCGAAGCGGCAGTGCCGGAGCTGGTGCTGGTTAACCCGCCGCGTCGCGGCATCGGCGCGGAACTCTGTGACTACCTGAGCCGCATGGCGCCGGAATGGCTGCTGTATTCCAGCTGTAACGCCGTGACCATGGCGCAGGATATCGCTCGCCTGGAGAACTATCAGACGCTGCGCGTACAGCTGTTCGATATGTTTCCGCATACCGCGCACTATGAGGTGCTGACGCTGCTGCAGCGCAGGCCATAATGGAAACGGGCGCGCCCGCAGGCGGAAAATCCGCAGCGGACGCGCCCGTCAGAGACGCCGTTAGTCGCCGGACCGCAAAGAGAGTGCGCGAAGCCGGCCCCCCTGTATCGCGCCTTCTTAGCCGGTAATGCATCGCATTAAGCCGACAAAGCTGCTGTGCAGGCTTTTTCTCAGTCGGCACTGCCGGCCGCGCTACGCGGAAATCAGCGGGCAAACCATTTATCGTTAATCTTCTGCAGCGTGCCGTCCGCCCGGATCGCCGCCAGCGCGCCGTTCAGCTTGTTCAGCAGCGCCTGGTTGTCAGGACGCACTGCGATGCCGAGACCGGTGCCGAAATATTGCGGGTCGGTGACCGGCTGGCCGACGGTGCCGAGCTGTGGATTGGCTTTCAGCCACTCATTGACCACCGCCGTGTCGCCGAACACACCGTCGAGACGGCCGTTTTTCAGATCGAGGATGGCGTTCTGGTAGCTGTCGTAGGCCACCGGCACCACTTCCGGATGCTTATCCTGCAGATAGCGCTGATGGGTTGTGCCATTCTCCATGCCGATGCGTTTGCCTTTCAGCGCCGCCATCGTCGGGTACTTTCCTTTCGCCGCAATCACCACCGCGGAGTTGGCGTAGTAGGGCTGGGTAAAAGCGACCTGCTTGCTGCGCTCCGGCGTAATGTCCATCCCGGAAATCACCGCATCATAACGACGAAACTTCAGCGCCGGGATCAGGCTGTCGAAGGCGTTGTTGGTAAAGGTGCATTCCGCTTTGATCTGCTGGCACAGGGCATTGGCGAGATCGATATCGAAACCGACGATCTGATTATCGCTGTTCAGGGATTCGAAGGGCGGGTAGGTTGCGGAGGAGGCGAAACGAATTTTTTCCGCTGCGCCAGCGTTGATTGCCACGCCTGCCAGCACGGCGGCCAGTAACCATTTTTTCATCGGGACTGCTCCTGTTTTTCATTATGATGTTTGCCCAGCGGCGAAAAACAAGATGCCATTGAATGCATGTTTATGCAAATGGAATGTATAAATAATGAAAAAGGCGGGGTTATCCCGCCTTTTTATGGTTACCTGCCGTTTTTATCACCGCCGGCATCAGTTACGCCGTTCAAAGGCGAGCGCGCGATGTTCTATCAGGCGCATCAGCAGCGTCAACAGGCCGTTGACGCACAGGTAGATCAACCCGGCGGCGGCAAACACCATGACATCGTAGGTGCGGCCATAAAGCAGCTGACCGTGGCCCATCACTTCCATCAGCGTGATGGTATAGGCGAGCGAGGTGCTTTTAAACACCAGCACCACCTCGTTGGAGTAGGAGGAGAGCGCGCGCTTAAAGGCGTACGGCAGCAGGATGCGCATCGTATCGCGACGCGTCATCCCCAGCGCGGCGCAGGATTGCCACTGGCCGGTGGGAATGGCGCGCACCGCGCCGTGAAACAGCAGGGTGGTATAGGCGGCGCTGTTTAACGACAGCGCCAGCAGGGCGCAGAGCCAGGGCTGCGACAGCAGCTGCCACAGCCAGTCGATCTTTTGGATCGCCGGGAACTGCCCCGGCCCGTAGTAGATCAGGAAGATCTGCACCAGCAGCGGTGTGCCGGTAAACAGGGTGATATAGCCTTTTACCAGCTGGCTGACCACCGGCGTCTTCAGCGACAGCACCATGGTAAACAGCAGCGAGAGGATTAGCGCCGCCGCCAGCGACGCCACGGTAAGCGTCAGGCTGGTCTGCAACCCTTTCAGCAATTCAGGCAAATAGTCCAGCATCAGCTGTTCCCCGTTCAAAGCGGGTGGCGCGCAGTTCAATACGCTTCAGCACCGCCTGGCTCAGCAGCGTAATCACCAGATAGATCGCCGCCGCCAGCAGATACCAGGTAAAGGGCTCCTGGGTGCGGGTGGCGATGCTGCGGGTTTGCAGCATCAGATCGTTCACGCTGATGAGTGACACCAGTGCGGTATCCTTCAGTAGCACCAGCCACTGATTGCCCAGCCCCGGCAGGGCGTGACGCCACATCTGCGGCATAATCAGGCGGAAAAAAATCGCCGACGTCTTCATGCCCAGCGCCTGGCCCGACTCCCACTGGCCGACCGGCACCGCCTTCAGCGCGCCGCGCAGCGTTTGCGAGGCGTAGGCGGAATAGAGGATTGCCAGCGCAATCACACCGCACAGGAAGGGGCTGACGTCGAAGTTGTCGATCTGCATCTGCACCGGCAGGGTAAACAGGCCGAAGTTAAGGGTGAAGCCGTCGGAAAGCAGCAGCAGCAGCTGGGAGGCGCCGAAATAGATAAACAGCACCACCAGGATTTCCGGCAGGCCGCGCAGCAGCGTCACCAGGCCGGTGCCGACCCAGGCGACCGGACGCAGACGCACCGATTCCCAGCCGGCAAACAGCATCGCCAGCAGCAGGCCGAGGATCAGGGCGCAAACGGCAAGGCCGACGGTCATCCCGGCGGCGCTTGCGAGAGGGAATAATTCGCTCATCTAATTACTGCTGGAACCATTTGTTATAGATGGTTTTGTAGGTGCCGTCAGCCTTCACTTTATCCAGCGCGGCGTTAAATTTCGTCTGCAGCGCGCCGTTGCCCTGACGCATTGCAATGCCGAGACCGGTGCCGAAATAGGCTTTATCGGTCACCTTATCGCCGACCGCCGCCAGGTTCGGGTTCTGCTTCAGCCATTCATTGACCACCGCAGTATCGCCGAACACCGCTTCGATGCGGCCGTTTTTCAGATCGAGGATCGCGTTCTGATAGCTGTCATAAGGCACGGCAGTGATGTCGTTCTGCTTATCGGTCAGGTATTTCTGATGAGTGGTGCCGTTCTGCACGCCGACGCGTTTGCCTTTCAGCGCGGCGACATCGGCCACTTTGCCTTTCTGGGCGATAAACAGCGCGGAGTTTTCATAATAGGGTTTGCTGAACAGCACCTGTTTTTCACGCTCCGGCGTGATATCCATACCCGCCATCACCGCGTCGAAGCGGCGGAACTTCAGGCTGGGGATCAGGCTGTCGAATGCCTGATTGGTAAAGGTACAGGTAGCGCCCATCTCTTTGCACAGCGCATTAGCCAGATCAACATCAAACCCCATGATCTTGTTGTTCGCATCAACAAACTCAAACGGAGGGTAGGACGCTTCGGTGGCGAACCGGATCGTCTCCGCGGCGGAGGCGCTCAGGCTGATGCCGGCTAACAGGGCAGCAAGAACGATTTTTTTCATCTTTATGGCCTTACTCAGTGCGAGAGATAGTGAGCAAACGCATCGGTTTGCGGCTGTGTAAAACGGCTGGCGTCACCCTGTTCCACGATATAGCCATTCTCCATGTAGACCACGCGGCTCGCCGTTTTGCGGGCCACTTCGACTTCATGGGTGACGATAACCTGAGTGATGTTGGTTTGCGCCAGCTCGCGAATAATCGTGACAATCTGCGCGGTGATCTCCGGGTCGAGCGCTGCGGTAGGCTCATCGAACAGCAATACCGCCGGCTCCATCATTAACGCGCGCGCGATGGCGACGCGCTGCTGCTGGCCGCCGGAGAGCTGCAGCGGAAAACGATCGGCGTGGGGCGTCAGACGCAGGCGCTCCAGCAGCTTATCGGCGCGCGCGTGGGCGCGATCCTTCTCCAGCCCCAGCACGCGGCAGGGCGCTTCGATCAGGTTCTGCTTCACCGTCAAATGCGGCCAGAGATTGTATTGCTGAAACACCATGCCAACATTCTGCCGCAGCTCGCGGATCGCGCTGTCGCCGGGCGTTTTGCTGAAGTCGAAATGGTGACCAGCGATGCTTAAGGTACCGGAGCGCGGCATCTCCAGCAGGTTTAGCACGCGCAGGAGCGAACTTTTACCGGCGCCGCTGGGGCCCAGCAGCACCAGCGTTTCGCCTTCCGGGCAGGTGAGCTGAATATCGAACAGCGCCTGCTGGGCGCCGTAAAAGCAATTAATACCGTTAAGTTGAATACTCATGCGCTGAAAATGAATAGCAATTGATGTGGCAAATCTTAACGTCGACAGAATAGTTATGCAATCATCGTGCGTTAAAATTTATTAATGGATGGCGGAATGCCTAAAGGCTAGCACAAAATCTCGCCATGTGCGGAGAGGGCGGTGAATACGTGGGAAGATTGCTCTGTTTTTGTGATAACCGCAGCGCCGCCGGGCGACGGCGCTGCGAAAGGGCCTTATTTTTCCAGCAGCTGCGTCAACGTGCCGCCGCCGGGACGCTGCCAGTCGGCGACGTAGCGTACATCGTCTACCGTCCAGCAGGTGCCTTCGCGCACCATCAGCACCTCATCCTGCCAGGTGACGTTTTTCTCGCCCTCACGCGTCAGACTAACGCGCAGCGGAATATTGCGCGCGTCGGTGTTGGGGATGGTAGAGGCGTCCGCGACTTTCGCACCGGTCGGCCCCTGCGCCAGGCTGGAGAAGAGATCGCCCTGGCGCCATTCCGCCGGACGGTCGCTTTGCGCGCCGGCGCGCAGCAGGGTTTGATAGAGTTTTTCGCTCAGGTAGGGACGGTAGCGCGCCAGCAGCTGGCTGTCCGGCAGCCCCTGGGTCGGCTGCGCGACGCGCAGGTCATAAAATTTTTGCGCCACGGCATCCGGCCCGCCCTCAACGCAGGGCGCCGCGCGCGTGCCGATATCCTTATAGGCCGGCTCCACGGTCGTACAGGCGCTCAGCAGCAGGGCGGCCGGCAACAGCGCGGCAAACGCTTTGTTTTTCATTTCATTTTCCTTATGGTTATCGGGCAAGGCTTTGTTTTAGCATAAAGTATAGCCGCGCTTTTTAGCCGCACGGGCTAAACTGTCGCTGAATCGGAAAAGGAGAAAAGCATGAAGTTAACCACAACCCCCACCCTGGAAGGCGAAGCGATCACGGAATACTGCGGCGTGGTCACCGGCGAGGCGATCCTCGGCGCCAATATTTTCCGCGATTTTTTCGCCGGCATTCGCGATATTGTTGGCGGCCGCTCCGGCGCCTATGAAAAAGAGCTGCGCAAGGCGCGTCAGCTGGCGTTTGAAGAGATGGAAGAGCAGGCGAAAGCGCTGGGTGCCAATGCGGTAGTCGGCATCGATATCGATTATGAAACCGTCGGCAAGGACAGCAGCATGCTGATGGTCAGCGTCAGCGGCACGGCGGTGAAAACGCGGTGATCGCACGCGGTTGGCTGTTGATGCTGGCGCTGCTGCTGGCGGGATGCGGTACTCCAGGTCTGGAGCAGCGTCAGGGATACAGCGTCGATACGCGGCACGCGGCGCCCGGTGCCCGGCCGCGAGTGAAGAGCATCGTTATTCACTATACCGCTGAAACATTCTCCACTTCGCTGGCGACGCTGACCGATAAAGAGGTCAGCGTTCACTATCTTATTCCCGCTCGTCCGCCGCGGCACCGCGGCACGCCGCTGATCTGGCAGCTGGTGCCGGAAAAGCAGCTTGCCTGGCACGCCGGCGTCAGCTACTGGCGCGGCGTTACCCGGCTAAATGACACCTCGGTCGGCATTGAGCTGGTTAACCCTGGCTACCGCAATACGCCGCAGGGACGGCGGTTTTATCCTTATCCGCCGGGCCAGATCGCCGCGCTGCTGCCGTTGCTGCAGGATTTGACCCGGCGCTACGCCATTAAGCCGCAGAATATTGTCGGTCACAGCGATATCGCGCCGCAGCGCAAGCAGGATCCCGGCCCGCTGTTTCCCTGGGAACAGCTGGCGGCGCAGGGCATCGGCGCCTGGCCCGACGCTACGCGCGTCGCTGAACTGCTGGGCGGACGTAATCCGGCGACGCCGGTCGATGAGGCAGCGCTGCTTGGCCTGTTGAAACGCTATGGGTATGAGGTTGATGCGGCGTTGACGCCGGAGCAGCGGCAAAAGGTGATTGCCGCTTTTCAGATGCATTTTCGGCCCGCCGACTATCGCGGGCTGGCCGATGCGCAAACGCTGGCGATCGCGCAGGCGCTGGTGGAGAAGTATGGGCGCTAAGGCGGCGCGTTACTGCGCCGCGAGAAACGCTCTCCATTGGTTGATCACCTGCGTGAGCGCCGCGCGGTCGACGTCCAGATGGGTGACCAGACGCGTTACCGGTGCTGCCGGGATCAGAATGTTGTGCGCCTGCATCCACGCCTTCAGCGGGGCCACCTGCTCCGCCGGCAGCTGCGCGAACACCATATTGGTGTGCTGAGTGACCGTCAGGCCCAGCGTGCCAAGCTGCTCCGCCAGCCAGCGGGCGTTGTCATGATCCTCCTGCAGACGCATCACGTTGTTTTCCAGCGCGTAAAGCCCCGCCGCCGCCAGAATGCCCGCCTGACGCATGCCGCCGCCGGTCATTTTACGCCAGCGTCGCGCGCGCTGAATGTAGGCTTCATCGCCGCACAGCAGCGATCCTACCGGCGCGCCCAGCCCTTTCGACAGGCAGATGGTTAGGGTATCGCAGTAGCGGGAGAGGGCGCTCAGCTCCAGCTCCAGCGCTACGGCGGCGTTAAAGATGCGCGCGCCGTCGATATGCAGCGCCAGCTGATGTTCACGCGTGAAGCGGTACGCCTCGGCCAGATAATCAACCGGCAGCACCTTGCCACCGATGGTGTTCTCCAGGCTCAGCAGGCGCGTACGTGCGAAATGGATATCGTCAGGCTTGATACAGGCGGCGACCTTCGCCAGCGGCAGCGTGCCATCTTCCGCCGCCTCGATCGGCTGCGGCTGAATGCTGCCCAGCACCGCCGCGCCGCCTGCCTCATATTTGTAGTTATGCGCCTGCTGGCCGACGATATACTCCTCGCCGCGCTCACAGTGGGTGAGCAGGGCGACAAGGTTCGCCTGGGTGCCGGTGGGTAAAAAGAGCGCGGCCGCTTTGCCGCTCAGGCGAGCCGCCTCCGCTTCCAGCGCGTTGACGGTGGGATCGTCGCCATAGACATCATCGCCGGTGCGGGCGGAAACCATGGCCGACAGCATCGCCGGCGATGGGCGGGTTACCGTATCACTGCGTAAATCAATCAACGAGATGCTCCTCAAAAAAAACGGGCGCCCGGGCGCCCGCTTGCAGGGGGAAATGTCGTTTTACCGCAGCCAGTTGGTTTTTGCCAGCTCAACGACTTCGTCGCCGCGGCCGTTGATGATGGCGCGCAGCATATAGAGGCTAAAGCCTTTCGCCTGCTCCATTTTGATTTGCGGCGGCATCGCCAGCTCCTCTTTCGCGGTAATCACATCCAGCAATACCGGGCCGTCGTGGGCGAAGGCCTCTTCGATCGCGCCGTCGAGATCGGAGGCTTTTTCCACCCGAATGCCCTTCACGCCGCAGGCGGCGGCGATGGCGGCGAAGTCAGGGTTTTGCAGATCGGTACCGTCGGTCAGGTAGCCGCCCGCTTTCATCTCCATCGCCACGAAGCCCAGCACGCTGTTGTTGAACACCACCAGCTTCACCGGCAGCTGCAGCTGCGCCACCGAAATAAAATCGCCCATCAGCATACTGAAGCCGCCGTCGCCGCACATCGCCACCACCTGACGCCGCTTATCCAATGCCTGCGCCCCCAGCGCCTGCGGCATCGCATTAGCCATCGAACCGTGGTTAAACGACCCCAGCAGGCGTCGCTTGCCGTTCATCTTCAGGTAACGCGCCGCCCAGACCGTCGGCGTGCCGACGTCGCAGGTGAAGATGGCGTCTTCACTGGCGAAATCGCTGAGCCGCTGCGCCAGATACTGCGGATGGATCGGCTGCTTATCATTCGGCTGCGCCAGATCGTCGAGACTCTTCCGCGCATCGGCATAGTGTTCCAGCGCGCCATCAAGGAAAGCGCGGTCGGTTTTGGTCTGCAGACGTGGCAGCAGGGCATTCAACGTCGATTTAACATCGCCCACCAGCGCCATATCGACGTGGCAGTGCGCGCCGATGCTGCCGGGATTGATATCGAGCTGAATAATTTTCGCACTGGCGGGATAGAAGGCGCGGTAGGGGAACTGGGTGCCGAGCAGCAGCAACGTATCGGCGTTCATCATCGCGTGGTAGCCGGAAGAGAAGCCGATCAGCCCGGTCATCCCGACGCTATAGGGGTTATCGTATTCGATATGCTCTTTGCCACGCAGCGCATGCACCACCGGCGCTTTCAGCGTGGCAGCCAGTTCGACCACCTGCTGATGCGCACCCGCGCAGCCGCTGCCGCACATCAGAGTGATATTTCCCGCGTCGTTCAGCAGCGCCGCCAGCTTATCCAGCTCGCTTTCCGGCGGCTGCATCACCGGCAGCTGCGGCGGATACCAGGCGGAAGAGGCCTCTTCCGGCGCCGGCTTCAGCGCCACGTCGCCCGGCAGCACCACCACCGAGACGCCGCGATTCAGGATCGCCTTGCGCATGGCGATGCCCAGCACCTGCGGCAGCTGCTCCGGGTTGGAGACCAGCTCGCAATAGTGGCTGCATTCGCGGAACAGCTCCTGGGGATGGGTTTCCTGAAAGTAACCGCTGCCAATTTCACTGGAGGGAATATGGGCGGCGATCGCCAGCACCGGCACATGATTACGGTGGCAGTCGAACAGCCCGTTGATCAGATGGAGATTGCCCGGACCGCAGGATCCGGCGCAAACCGCCAGTTGGCCGCTGATTTGTGCCTCAGCACCGGCGGCGAAGGCGGCGACCTCCTCATGGCGCGTCGGCATCCATTCAATGGTGCCCATGCGGTTGAGGCTGTCGCTCAGCCCGTTAAGAGAATCCCCGGTGACTCCCCAGATACGCTTGACGCCCGCGCTTTCCAGCGTTTGCGCAATCAGCGCGGCAACGGTGTTTTTCATAGTGGCTCCTGACTGTTGTGGACCATCATCCCGATGGCGAGACTCAGACGCTAAGAAGTCTAGTCAACGGGAGATGAAACCGCGGGGCCACTGTGAAACCAGGTATTTCCGCGTCGTCAGGCCAGCTCGATATCGCCCGCTGGCTGGCAGCTGCAGGCCAGCACGTAGCCGGCGGCGATCTCTTCCGCCGTCAGGCCGACGCTGCTGCTGGTCTGATAGTCGCCGCGCGCGACGCGGGTTTTACAGCAGCCGCAGACGCCGGCGCGGCAAACCGCTTCCACCGGCAGCTTATGCTGTTCCATTGCCGCCAGCAGCGACCAGCCCGCCGGGAAGTCGCCGCCTTTCAGCGGCTGCGAAGCGCTGCTCAAATGGTAGCGTACGCCGCCGTCGGCCATCTCGCCGGGCGCACCGGCGGTAAACTGCTCGCGCAGCACCTTGTTGGCGCCCAGCTCGCGCACCGTCTGTTCCGCCAGATCCATATAGGGTTGCGGACCGCACATCATCACTGTGCGGCGCGCCATATCGGGCACGCGCTGCGCCAGAATGTCAGGCGTCAGGCGTCCGGCGAGCATCGGCGCCGCTGGCTGCTGTTCGGCGATAATCGTCAGCGTCAGCCAGCTGCTCAGCTGCTGCAGCTCGGCGGCGAAGATGACGTCGCGCGGGGAGCGCACGCTGTAGATCAGCTGCACGTCGGTTTCCGGACGGTTGCGATGCAGCCAGCGCGCCATCGACATCACCGGCGTGATGCCGCAGCCGGCGGCCAGCAGCAGATAGTGCGAGGCGGGATGCTGCTCGCAGCTGAAGCTGCCCTGCGGATCGGAGAGCCAGACGAAATCGCCCGGTTTTACCTGCTGCGTCAGCCAGCTGGAGCCTTTCCCCTGTTCGATATGGCGAATGGTCAGGGTGATAAAGCGGCTCTGACCCGGCGTGGATGAGAGGGTGTAAGCGCGCACCTCATCGCTGTTGCCGATGCGCACCAGCGCGAACTGGCCCGCCTGCCAGCGGTAAAAGTCATGGTCGATCAGCGCCAGCGTCCAGACATCTGGCGTTTCCTGAATAATGTGATGCACCTGCATACGCCAGGGGCAAAGCGTTGTGCTGTTCATGGCTTACTCCTCCGCGCCCAGAATGGCAGCGAGATCGTTTTCCGCAGTGGTGACCGGGATCAGACCGAACTCTTTTTCCAGAATGGCGATCAGGTTATCGGTGAGGAACGCCGGCGCGGTGGGACCGGTACGGATATTTTTCACGCCGAGCGCCAGCAGCGTCAGCAGCACCACAATCGCTTTTTGCTCAAACCAGGAGAGGATCAGCGACAGCGGCAGATCGTTAACGCCGCAGTTCAGTTTTTCCGCCAGCTTCACCGCCAGCACGATAGCGGAATAGCTGTCGTTGCACTGGCCGACATCGAGCAGACGCGGCAGCCCTTCCAGCGTGCCGAAATCGAGCTTATTGAAGCGATATTTGCCGCAGGCGAGCGTCAGGATCAGACAATCTTTCGGCACCGCCAGCGCCAGATCGGTGTAGTAGCTGCGTTTGTCGCGGCTACCGTCGCAGCCGCCCACCAGGAAGACGTGACGCAGTTTTTTCTCTACTGCCAGATCGATGATGGTGTCGCAGGCGTCGAGCAGCACACGGCGGCCGAAGCCGACGGTGATGCGATGCGGAATTTCATCCCAGGGGAAGCCCGCCATACTCTGCGCCTGGGCAATCACTGGCGAAAAGTCATCGCCGTCGAGATGGTTAACGCCCGGCCAGCCGACGATGCTGCGCGTCCAGATGCGCTGCTGATAGTCGCCGACGGTGGGATCGATAATACAGTTGGACGTCATCACGATCGGGCCGGGGAAGCGGGCAAACTCGGTCTGCTGGTTTTGCCAGCCGCTGCCGTAGTTGCCGACCAGATGCGGATATTTATTCAGGCCCGGATAGCTGTGGGCCGGCAGCATTTCGCCGTGGGTATAGACATTGATGCCGGTGCCGGCGGTTTGCTCCAGCAACAGCTGTAGATCTTTCAGATCGTG
Organism: Mixta gaviniae; assembly: GCF_002953195.1. GTDB lineage: Bacteria > Pseudomonadota > Gammaproteobacteria > Enterobacterales > Enterobacteriaceae > Mixta > Mixta gaviniae. Next base: position 1,618,125 of record NZ_CP026377.1, read on the forward strand.
CCCGGAGATCAGGATCGCCTTGCCGGCTACCGGACGCACATTGACCTCAACCGGCTGCGGATCGCCATAGGTGGTCGTCTGCGCCTCGTCCAGCATCGCCATAATGGTGAAGTTCATTTTGCCGATATGCATCGCTTCGGCCAGCAGTTCTTCAATGTTATCAGGTCGGGTGCCAAGCCACGCCATGATCTGATGATACTGCTTGTAGATATCGTTATCGTAGCGGCCGTGAACGTGCGCATGCTCCATATAAGCGGCGGCGCCTTTCAGGCCGTAGAGGCAAAGCAGACGCAGGCCGACGATATCTTCATGATCGTCGCCGGCGTTGAGCGCGAACGCCTGCGCCTGCTGCTGCAGGATCGCCGCGTCGTTGCTGGTTAGCGTCAGATCCGCCAGCGGATGTTCCGGCTGCGCCAGGCCGAGCAGCGCGCAGCGCGCTTTCAGGCTGTCGCGGTAGCTCTGCGCCTGAAAGGCGTAATCGATAATACGGTCGGTGTCGAAGTTGACGTTGGTCAGCGTCGAGAAGAAGCCGCGCGGCGCGAAGCTATCGATTTCATGATCGATCAGCCCCTGCGCGCGCGCATGTAACGCCCAGGCGGAGAGACTCTGCAGCACCGCAATCAGCAGATCCTGCAGATCGGAAGTTTGCGCGGTTTTGCCGCACATGCCCTGCGCCCAGGCGCAGCCGTTGCCGGCAGGCGTTCTTATTGTTTGCTCACATTGAATACAGAACATAGTACCATCTCGTTATAAGTTGTATTTCATATGCAACTTATAAAGTTCGCCGGGTCGCTGGCAAGAAAAGTCTGAACTAACTGCCGTCAGTTTGATCTGGCGCAAAAGGGACAGCGACGGCGGCCCATTTTGGGCCGCGCGTCAGTCAGGAGGAGAAAAGGGCGATCAGCACCGGCGCCGCCAGGCTAAGGGCGAAGCCATGGACAATGGCGGCCGGCACCATTTCAATGCCGCCGGCGCGCTGCAGAACGGGCAGGGTAAAGTCCATTGAGGTGGCGCCGCACAGCCCCAGCGCGCTGGAGCGATGCTGACGGATCAGCGCCGGGATCAGCATAATTGCCAGCAGTTCGCGCAGCAGATCGTTAAAAAAGGCGGCGCTGCCGATCACCGGGCCGAAGCTTTCGGTCATCAGAATGCCGGAAAGCGAATACCAGCCGTAGCCGCTGGCCAGCGCGAGGCCGGTGGTTAATGGCAGCCCCAGCAGCAGCGCTGCCAGCATGCCGCCCACCAGGGCGCTGACGCAGACCACTACCGCCACTATCATACCGCGTCGGTTCAGCACGATCTGGCGCAGCGTCATGCCGCTGCCGCGCAGCTGCAGGCCGACCAGAAACAGCAGCAGGAACAGGGCATATTCGCTCGCTTCGGTAGCGTGATGCAAAAACGTCCAGCCGCTCAGACCAAGCAGAAAGCCCAGCACCACGACGCCAAGCAGCTTCAGCGATTCCAGCGCCATATGCAGCCGCGAAGGCAGCGCTTCCTGATGATGCTGATGACGCCATGGACGCCGCTTCTCCAGCAGGCGCAGCGCGATCAGGTTACAGGCGAGAATGGCTATAACGCTGACGCCGGCGATATGCAAAATCGCCAGCAGGTTAGCCGCCAGATTATCGAGAAACGCCAGGCTGATGCCCATAAAAAAGAGAATGATATAGACCATCCAGCTCAGCAGACGGTTAAGCAAACGCTGCAGGGCGGGGGATTTCAGCGGCAGCAGATACCCGATAACCAGAGGCAGAAGAATAACCAGTAAACCCGAATACATATCCCTGTAAAATCCTTAAAAAAATTGATGGCCACCACGCTAGCTAAAAACGTCGGAGGGGTAAAGCGTGGCGTCTGAAATCTTCGCGCGTGACGCAGGTCGGCCAGCGCAGACGCGGCGCGTGCCAGATGATGCCGTTCCGCCGGTGACGCGGCGTTACAGCATCCGCCTCCTGCTGGAGACAGCTGCGGGTTGCGGCAATGACATCAATAACTTTAATCATTGAGCGCGCGCCATCGCTTTTATTACTGACGTAAGGGCCTGGCGGACCATGTTTCAATCTGAGCTGTGTAAGAGCGGCGCGGCAAAAAAGCGCTTGGCCTGCATTATAAGATGTATTTAAAATGCAACTTATAACATCATCCCTGAGGTATACCCTATGTCACTACGCACCACGTCTCTGGGCGACATCGCCCTTACCGTGCCCGGCTCAACCGCGCTGTTCCATAAATACGATCTCGATTTCTGCTGCGGCGGTAAACGCACGCTGGGCGAGATGGCCGAGCGGCGCGGGCTTGATATCGATCAGCTTGAACAGGAGCTGCAGCAGCTGCAGCTGCAGGAAAACAGTGATGAAAACTGGCGTGCCGTGCCGCTGGCGGCGCTGATTGCACATATTATCGCGCGCTACCACAATCAACATCGCCAGCAGTTGCCCGATCTGATTGCGATGGCGGAAAAGGTGGAGCGCGTTCACGGCGCAAAGCCTGCCTGCCCGCGCGGCCTGGCAAAAGTAATTGACGAGGTTTACCAGCATCTCAGCAGCCATATGATGAAAGAGGAGCGGGTGCTGTTTCCGATGATTGAGCAGGGCTTCGGCTCCCACGCCGCCGATCCGATCGCGGTGATGGAGATGGAGCATAATGAGGCGGGTGAGCAGCTGGAAACCATCAAGGCGCTGACCCATAACCTGACGCCACCGGAAGGCGCCTGCACGACCTGGCGCGCGCTTTACACCGGTATCGATCGTTTTATCCAGGATCTGATGCAGCATATTCATCTGGAAAATAATCTGCTGTTCCCGCGCGCGCTGCGCGGCGAGTAAGCATATCGGGCGGCAGCGGCGCTGGAGTTGGCCTGCGGCATCGGCGCTTGCCGCCGCCGGCCTCAGGCGCTGCCCACGGCCTGCCGCCGGCACGCCTGACTTGCTCTTCTTTTTGTCGCCGCGCATTTCGGCCGAGTCTGCCGCAAAAAAAACCGTGCGCGATCGGCCGCTTAAGCGCGCACGGCACAAAGGGTTTAGCGCGCCCTATCGCAACCGCTATGCTTGGCTTCGCGCCCGGCTCGGGAACCAGGCGCCTTGCCTGCAGAGTTAACCGTTGATGCTGTTCGGCGCGTTTGCCGCAGGAGAACAGCGCGGGGCCGGGTTGAAAACAGTCGCGTTACCCCCATCCTTAAAACGTAACCATCGTGTGTAATAAAAATGCCAGCATCCGTGGCTGGCATTTTTTAGTCGGGTTGTACAGAATGTGTCAGCACAGGTTCAGGCACGGAGGCCTTCGGCCGCTTCCAGCGGAACGATAAGGCTGGCGTGATTGCCTTTCGGGCCTTCATGGACAGCAAACTGAACGGGTTGCCCGGCTTTGAGCGTCCTGTATCCCTCCATCTGGATTGAGGAATAGTGGGCAAAGATATCATCGCCGCCGCCGATCGGGCAGATAAAGCCGAATCCTTTGGCGTTGTTGAACCATTTAACTGTACCCTTCTCCATACTTCTGGTTCCCTCGCAAGACATTTTTTTACTGTGTAGGTGAGGTAGCGAAGCGATTGCGTTGTTTAAAACGCAATCAGCCTGAGCTTGTAGAATGTAGAGAAACGAGGGGAAGCGTCAAGCCATCGGCGGGTTCAGGCGTTGATCAAATCGCCAAACTTTGAGGCAGTTAACGCTATTTTCAAATTTGTGATAGCGGTCGCGCCTTACGGCGAACAGATATTTTTTCACCCGCGCGAAGCCCTACGGCGCGCGTGTTACACTGATGATATGGCATGCGGCTTTTCGTGCCAGCGCGCAACACAGATTACGACGGAACACTATGGGAAACACTAACGACTGGCTTAACTTTGAACATCTTGCAGAAGAGAAACTGCGCGAAGGCCTCAAGCCGCCTTCGATGTATAAAGTTATACTCAACAATGACGATTACACACCTATGGAATTTGTTATTGACGTTCTGCAAAAGTTCTTTTCTTATGATATTGAGCGTGCAACGCAACTGATGCTCAAGGTGCATTATCAGGGTAAGGCGATTTGCGGCGTGTTTACTGCCGAGGTGGCAGAAACCAAAGTCGCGCAGGTGAATCGCTATGCTAAAGAGCATGAGCATCCGTTGCTGTGTACGCTGGAAAAAGCCTGACCGGCGTCGTGCCATTCCGGCATGAACTGTAGGGCGATAATTGGGGGAGGTGCCTAATGCTCAATCAAGAACTGGAACTCAGTTTAAACATGGCTTTCGCCAGAGCGCGTGAGCACCGTCATGAATTTATGACCGTCGAGCATCTGTTGCTGGCACTGCTCAGCAACCCGTCGGCCAGAGAGGCACTGGAAGCCTGTACGGTGGATATTGTGGCTCTGCGTCAGGAGCTCGAAGCCTTCATCGAACAAACCACGCCGGTGCTGCCCGCGACGGAAGAAGAGCGCGATACGCAACCGACGCTCAGCTTCCAGCGTGTCTTGCAGCGTGCGGTTTTCCACGTTCAGTCCTCCGGCCGTAGTGAAGTCTCCGGCGCGAATGTGCTGGTGGCCATTTTCAGCGAGCAAGAGTCTCAGGCGGCCTATCTGCTGCGCAAGCACGAAGTCAGCCGTCTCGACGTGGTGAACTTTATCTCCCACGGCACGCGTAAAGATGAGCCGGGCCAGTCGCAGGGTCCGGAAAATCAGATCAACGAAGAGCAGGCAGGCGGGGAGGAGCGTATGGAAAACTTCACCACCAATCTTAACCAGCTTGCTCGCGTTGGCGGTATCGATCCGCTGATCGGCCGCGACAAAGAGCTGGAGCGTACGGTTCAGGTACTCTGCCGCCGTCGTAAAAATAACCCGCTGCTGGTGGGTGAGTCGGGCGTCGGTAAAACCGCGATTGCCGAAGGTCTTGCCTGGCGTATTGTGCAGGGCGATGTACCGGAAGTGATGAAAGATTGCACTATCTATTCGCTTGATATCGGTTCGCTGCTGGCTGGCACCAAATACCGCGGCGATTTTGAGAAACGCTTTAAAGCATTGCTGAAACAGCTGGAGCAGGATGAAAGCAGCATCCTGTTTATCGATGAGATCCATACTATCATCGGCGCCGGCGCCGCGTCCGGCGGCCAGGTTGATGCCGCTAACCTGATCAAACCGCTGCTGTCGAGCGGACGAATTCGCGTGATGGGTTCCACGACCTATCAGGAATTCAGCAACATTTTTGAGAAAGATCGCGCGCTGGCGCGTCGTTTCCAGAAAATCGACATCACTGAGCCGAGTGTTGACGAAACGGTACAGATCCTGAACGGGCTGAAGCCGAAGTACGAAGCGCATCACGATGTGCGCTATACCGCAAAAGCGGTGCGTGCGGCAGTAGAGCTGGCGGTGAAATATATCAACGACCGTCATCTGCCCGATAAGGCGATTGACGTGATTGATGAAGCGGGCGCACGCAGTCGGCTGATGCCGGTCAGCAAGCGTAAAAAGACCGTCAACGTCGCGGATATCGAATCGGTTGTGGCGCGTATCGCCCGTATTCCGGAGAAAAGCGTCTCCGCGACCGATCGTGATACGCTGAAAAATCTCGGCGAGCGGCTGAAAATGCTGGTGTTCGGGCAGGATAACGCTATCGAGGCGTTGACTGAGGCGATCAAAATGAGCCGCGCCGGGCTGGGCCACGATCGTAAACCGGTCGGGTCATTCCTGTTCGCCGGGCCGACCGGGGTCGGTAAAACCGAAGTGACAGTTCAGCTGGCGAAAGCGCTGGGCATTGAGCTGCTGCGTTTTGATATGTCCGAGTATATGGAACGTCATACCGTCAGCCGCCTGATCGGCGCGCCTCCGGGCTATGTCGGTTTCGACCAGGGCGGCCTGCTGACCGATGCGGTAATCAAGCATCCGCACGCGGTGGTGTTGCTGGATGAGATTGAAAAGGCGCATCCCGACGTCTTTAACCTGCTGCTGCAGGTGATGGATAACGGCATGCTGACCGACAACAACGGACGCAAGGCAGATTTCCGCAACGTGGTACTGGTGATGACCACCAACGCCGGCGTGCGTGAAACCGAGCGTAAATCGATCGGCCTTATCCACCAGGATAACAGCACCGATGCGATGGAAGAGATCAAGAAGATCTTTACACCGGAGTTCCGTAACCGTCTCGACAATATCATCTGGTTCGATCACCTCTCCGCGGAGGTTATTCATCAGGTGGTGGATAAGTTTATCGTGGAACTGCAGGCGCAGCTGGATGCGAAGGGCGTTTCGCTGGAAGTGAGCGACGAAGCGCGTGAATGGCTGGCGGTGAAAGGTTACGACAAAGCGATGGGCGCTCGTCCGATGGCGCGTACCGTGCAGGAAAACCTGAAAAAACCGTTGGCGAACGAGCTGCTGTTTGGCTCGCTGGTGGAAGGGGGATCGGTTTCGGTGGCGCTCGATAAAGAGAAAAACCAGCTGACCTACCATTTCGTCAGCGCCGAGAAGCGCAAAACCGAAGGCACCGTGCATTAAGCCCGGCGCCGGGGCAGCAAAACAAAAGGCCGGATCGCTCCGGCCTTTTTTCCGTTGGTGATAACGGTAAACGTCAGAAATGCGAAAGGCCGGAAAATCCGGCCTTTTTTTATCAGTCAGGCGTTAATATCGGCATTAACGCAGCACTTCTCTTAACGACTACGGAAGACAATGCGGCCTTTGCTCAGGTCGTACGGGGTCAGCTCAACAGTGACTTTGTCGCCCGTCAGAATGCGGATGTAGTTTTTGCGCATTTTACCGGAGATATGAGCGGTAACCACGTGTCCGTTTTCTAATTCCACGCGGAACATGGTGTTAGGTAACGTATCAAGTACGGTACCCTGCATTTCAATATTGTCTTCTTTGGCCATCGAATCCTCTGGGTGGACTTCCAAGTTTTGAACCGGCAAGATAATGCCGAATTCCACGAATTATGTAAAGAATAGTTGGCTATTATACCAACGCCCGCATGCACCTGTAGCGCAGCACACAGGCATAACCTTCGTCGTCTGATGACAGTGACGCTAGCGAGGGGGAACAGCGGCTAAGAATCTGTTAACCGGCCATAACCAGAAATAACAGTTCTAGAGATGCATGGTGATTCCCAGCCTGGTAATTCCGATGCGCTGACGCGATAAACGGACGACATACCAAACTTTCCTATTATACCACTATTCATCACGGTTGCGTGTAAAACATGTTTCCGTCGGCAAAAAGCGTCCCGCTCTGCCAGCACGCCTCGCTAACCGGAGCCTGCGCCAGCCGGCTCAGCGCCAGCAAATAGTCGATGCGCGGGATCTCGCGCGCGCCGAGTGACGCGGTATGCGGGTTCAGCACCTGGCAGTCGATAAGCTGGCCGCCATGCTGCTTAAAGTGCTGACAGAAGACCAGCAGCGCGGTTTTCGACGCGTTCTCGCGACGGCTGAACATCGACTCGCCGCAGAAAATCTGCCCCAACGCCAGGCCATACATGCCGCCGACCAGTTCTTCGTCGAACCAGACTTCGACCGAGTGGGCATGCCCCAGATCGTACAGACGTCCCCAGGCGCGTTTAACCTCCGGGGTGATCCAGGTGCCTTCATCGCGTGCGCTGGCGCAGCCTTCAATCACCTCGGCAAAGGCGCGGTTCATGGTAACGGCGTAGGGCGAGCGGCGATGGAAGCGCTTCATGCTGCGGCTGAAGTGAAAGCCATCCGGCAGCAGCACGGCGCGCGGATCGGGCGACCACCATAAGATCGGGTCGCCCGGCGAAAACCAGGGGAAAATGCCGCGGTGATAGGCGTTAAGCAGGCGCGCCGGGCTTAAATCGCCGCCCATCGCCAGCAGGCCGTTGGGTTCACGCAGCGCCATTTCCGGCGGCGGAAAATTAAGCGATTCGCGTGAGAGCTGAATCAGTCGCATTTCTGGTATGTCCCGCAGTGTCGAGAGCTATGACTATAGCGTAAACCGCTGCTGAAAATGCCAGTAGCGGCCGCGTTTTGACATCAATGCCTGATGGCTTCCCTGCTCAATGATCTCGCCGTCATCCATGACGTAAATCCGGTCGACGTCACTCAGGCCCTGCAGACGGTGGGTCACCATTATCACCGTTTTGTTCGCGGTGACGCGCGCCAGCAGCGCCAGGATATGTTTTTCCGTTTCAGCATCCAACCCTTCCGTTGGTTCGTCAAGCAGCATCAGCGGGCTATTGTGCAGCAGCGCGCGCGCAATCGCCAGACGCCGCAGCTCGCCGCCGGAAAGTTGACGGCCGCCTTCGCCGAGCCAGGCGTTCAGACCCTGCTCGCCGCTCAGCAGTTTTTCCAGCCCGACCTGCGCCAGCACCGCGCGCAGCGCATCGTCGCTGCTGTCGGGCGCGGCCAGCAGCAGGTTATCGCGCAGCGTCTGGTTAAACAGATGCACCCGCTGACTGACGACGCTAATTTCCGCACGCAGCGCAGGCTCGCTCCATTCGCTCAGCGGCTGCTGCCCAAGATGGATCTCGCCTGCCTGCGGATCCCAGGCGCGTGTCAGCAGCTGTAACAGCGTGGTTTTACCGCAGCCGGTAGGGCCCAGTAGCGCGACGGTTTCGCCCGGCTGAACCCGCAGCGACAGGTGACGCAGCGCCGGCGTCACGGCGTTGGGATAGGAGAAGCTGACATCGATAACCGCCAGCGCGCCGCGCGCCGCCGAAGAAACGGGCTGCTTTTCAGAAAAGCGCACGCCAGATGGCTGGCCGATAATCTGCTGGATACGGCTGGCGGAGGCGAAAACCTGGCCAAGATGCAGAAACGCCGCGCCTACCGGCGCCAGCGCTTCGAAGGCCGCCAGCGCGCAGAAAACGAACAGCGCGATCAACGCGCCCGGCGGCGACCACTGGCCGACGCCTTCCGCGCTGAGCCAGAGCAGCAGCGTCACCGTTGCGCCGCTGATCAGCAGCAGTAGCGCCTGCGACAGGCCCGTCAGGCTCGCCTGACGACGCTGCGCCCGCTGCCAGCGCGCTTCGGTTTCGTCCAGTCGCGCGCGGCTCGCCTCGAGGCCGCCGTAGAGCGCCAGTTCCGCCTGCGCCTGCAGCCAGCCGGTCAGCTGTAGCCGGTAGCGCGCGCGCTGCGCGGTAATGGTCTCGCCAGCCGGACGGCCGATACGGTAAAACAGCGGTGGCAGCAACAGCAATGTCAGCAGCATGATGCCGCCCAACGTCAGTGCCAGCGCGCGGTCCAGCCAGCTCAGGCCGACCGTTACCACGATAATCACCATCAACGCGCCGACAAAAGGCGAAATGATGCGCAGATAGAGATGATCGAGCGTATCAACATCGGCGACAAAACGGTTAAGCAGGTCGCCCTGGCGAAAGCGCGCCAGGCCCGCCGGCGACAGTGGGAGCAGACGGCTGAAAGTGAATACGCGCAGATGTTGCAACACGCGGAAGGTGCCGTCATGGCTGACCAGCCGCTCAAAATAGCGCGCAACGGTGCGTATGATAGCCGCGCCGCGCACGCCCGCCGCAGGCAGCATGTAATTAAAGCTGTAGAGCCCGGCGGCGCCCGCCAGCGACGAAGCGGCGAGGAACCAGCCGGAGAGGGTCAGCAGTCCGACGCTGGCCAGCAGCGTCACAATAGCCAGCACGATGCCAAGCGCCAGCCGCCAGAAATGACGGCGATAGAGCCGCAGAAAAGGTCGCAGAGTGGTCATGATGACTGTTCCTCCTGACGGTGGCTCAGCAGGGCGGTAAAGGCACCCTGCTGTTGGGTTAGCTGTTGCCAGCTGCCGCGCTGAACAAGCTGGCCGTCGCGCATCACCCAGATTTCATCCCACTGCGCCAGCTCATTAAGCTGATGGGTCACCATCAGCGTGGTTTGCTGATGCGATGCGGCGCGCAGCGCCTGCATCACATGCTGTTCGCTGCGCGCGTCCAGACTGGCACCCGGCTCATCCAGCAACAGCAGACAGCACGGCTTCAGCAGCGCGCGCGCCACCGCAATACGCTGCGCCTGGCCGACAGAAAGGCCCGCGCTCTGGTCGCCGATGGCGCTGTCCAGCCCCTGCGGCAGCCGCGCAATAAACTCTGCTACCCCCGCCAGCGTCAGGACCGCCTCCAGCTGCGCCGTGGAAACCTGCTGACCGTTAAGCAGGTTATCGCGCACCGTGGCGCCTGGCAGATGTGGGTTTTGCCCTACCCAGGCGACAGCCTGATGCCAGCTGCGTCGCTGTAGCTCGCGCAGCTCATAACCGTTGACGCGCAGCGAGCCCTGGTAGGGCAGAAAACCCAACAGCACGTTTATCAGCGAGCTTTTGCCGGCGCCGCTCTGGCCGACCAGTGCGACCCGACGACCCGGCGGCAGCGTGAAATTGAGCGGCCCGGCCAGCACCGCGCCGTCCGGTGCCGTAATCACCAATTCTGCAGCTTCGATATGAAGTGGCCGATCGGTCGCTAAGATCTGCGCGCCTTGCGCCGGCGCCGGCTCCGGATGAGAAGTGAGAAAATGATGCAGCGCGTCAGCCGCACCCACCGCCTGCGCTTTCGCGTGATAAAAAGCGCCGAGGTCGCGCAGCGGTTGAAAAAACTCCGGCGCCAGAATCAACGCGAGAAAACCGGCAAACAGCGTCACCGGCTGGCCGTAGTGGCCGAAATCAAGCTCGCCCAGATAAGAGAAGCCGAAATAGACGGCGACAATGGCGATAGAGAGGGAGGCAAAAAACTCCAGCACCGCCGAGGAGAGAAACGCCAGCCGCAGCACTTCCATGGTGCGCTGCCGGAAATCTTCCGAGGCGGTGGCGATGGCGCGCGTTTCTGCTGCGCCGCGATGAAACAGCCGTAGCGTATCCAGCCCGCGCAGCCGGTCAAGGAAATCGCCGCTCAGCCGCGCCAGCGCCTGGAAATTACGTCGGTTCGCGTCGGCGGCGCCCATGCCGACCAGCGCCATAAACAGCGGGATCAACGGCGCCGTCGCCAGCAGAATCAGTCCGGCGGCCCAGTTGACCGGGAAAATCGCCACTAAAATCAGCGCGGGGATCAGAACAGCAAGGCTCATCTGCGGCAGATAGCGGGCGTAATAGTCCTGCATCTCCTCCAGCTGTTCCAGCAGTAGCGTCGCCCAGCTGCCGGCAGGTTTACCCTGAATCCAGGCGGGGCCGAGCTGCTGCAGCCGATCGAGCGCCTGCTTGCGCAGCGCACGGCGTATCTGCTCGCCTGCCCGATAGCCAGCCTGTTCGCGCAGCCAGCTGAGCAGCGCGCGCAGAGCAAAGCAGAGTAACAGCAGCAGCATTGCGGACAGAGACTGCTCGCGCGGCTGGTGGGCGCTGATTAGCTGATGCATCAGCGTCGCCAGCAGCCAGGCCTGGGCGATAATCAGCAGAGCGCTGGCTAAGCCGAGCAGGGTAGAGAGGGTAGTCCAGGGGCGTGCGTGAACGCGCTGCTGACGCAGCCAGCGGGTAAGTTGGTGTTGACGTTTCTTTTCCATCCGGGGCCGTTTCATCTGAAAAACAGGCTGGCCGATATCGCCAGGGAATATGCCTGCAGAGGCGCTGGCAATGTAGCATGGCGGCAAGAAAAAAGGCGACTGTTCAACGGTCGCCTTGGGTAAATAAGATCAGCTAATTAACAAGTTACTTATCGTTTTTAACCAAACCATCCAGATAGCGTTCGGCATCCAGCGCAGCCATACAGCCGGTGCCGGCGGAGGTGATCGCCTGACGGTAGGTATGGTCCATCACGTCGCCGGCGGCAAACACGCCCGGGATGCTGGTCTGCGTCGCGTTGCCATGCAGGCCGGACTGTACCTTGATGTAGCCGTTTTCCAGCTCCAGCTGACCGGCGAAAATAGCGGTGTTCGGGCTGTGGCCGATAGCGACAAACAGGCCCGCGACATCTACCACTTCCGTCTGCGCCGGATTCTGCGTGGCGCGCAGGCGCACCGAGGTAACGCCCATCTGATCGCCCATCACTTCATCCAGCTCGCGATCGGTATGCAGTATGATATTGCCGCTGCTCACTTTTTCCATCAGGCGGTTAATCAGGATTTTCTCGGCGCGGAAGGTGTCGCGGCGATGGATCAGATGCACCTCAGAGGCGATGTTGGAGAGGTAGAGCGCCTCTTCCACGGCGGTATTACCGCCGCCCACCACGGCAACCTTTTGCTTGCGATAGAAGAAACCGTCGCAGGTCGCGCAGGCGGAAACGCCTTTGCCTTTGAACGCCTCTTCGGAAGGCAGGCCGAGGTAACGCGCAGAAGCGCCGGTGGCGATAATCAACGCATCGGCGGTGTACTCGCCGCTGTCGCCAGTGAGACGAAACGGACGATTCTGCAGATCGACGGTATGGATATGATCAAAAATAATCTCGGTGTTGAATTTCAACGCATGCTCATGCATCCGCTCCATCAACAGCGGGCCGGTCAGATCGTTGGGATCGCCAGGCCAGTTCTCAACCTCGGTCGTCGTGGTTAGCTGACCGCCTTTTTCCAGACCGGTGATCATCACCGGATTCAGGTTAGCGCGCGCAGCGTAAACGGCTGCGGTATAGCCCGCCGGACCTGAGCCCAGAATAAGCAATTTACTGTGTTTGGCCGTGCCCATGAGATCCTCATTAATTTACTGGCAACATGGGGCCAGATTGTAGGGAATTTACCGGCGCAAAAAAAGCATTCTGCGATTTTGTTAACAATTGATGCAAAAGGTTTAATCGATGGGCGCCGGGCGGCAGAAGGATTGGCGGTTAAAAAGGGGATGTAAGCGATAAAGCTTAGATAAAACGCCCAAAATATCCGGTTTAAATCAGCCGCGCTGGCTGTGGGCTGGCATGTTCTCCTGATTTTCAATGTTTTGCTTTGACAATCGCCTGCGCTTTTGCGAAAACATTGTGGGAAGCAGAGAATATTTGGGCTATGTGAACAGGGTTTCATACCACTTTTTACGTTTAACGCCGGATAAACTCAGCCTGTCATCCGTAATGACGCATGGTGTGGACAGACAGCATGCGTCATGCGGATGGGCGCTGCAACAGCAACAGGCTCTATGTCTTCACTTACGAAAGACCCTGCACAGTGACTGCGTTCAGGGTATGGCAGGTAAAGGGAAGGAATGAAGAGAGACAATAATAATGGTAGACAATAAAAAACGCCCCGGTAAAGACCTCGACAGAATCGACAGAAATATCCTGAACGAGCTGCAGAAGGATGGTCGCATCTCTAACGTTGAACTTTCCAAACGCGTTGGGTTATCACCCACGCCGTGCCTTGAACGCGTACGCCGCCTGGAGCGCCAGGGGTTTATTCTCGGCTATACCGCGTTGCTCAATCCGCACTATCTTGACGCCTCGCTGCTGGTTTTCGTTGAGATTACTCTGAATCGCGGCGCCCCCGACGTGTTTGAACAATTTAACGCCGCCGTGCAAAAACTTGAGGAAACTCAAGAATGTCACCTGGTTTCCGGTGATTTCGATTACCTGCTGAAAACCCGCGTGCCGGATATGTCCGCCTATCGTAAACTGCTGGGTGAAACCCTGCTGCGCCTGCCGGGCGTTAACGATACGCGCACCTATGTGGTGATGGAAGAGGTGAAGCAGAGCAATCGTCTGGTGATCAAAACGCGGTAACACAGGGCAGGTGCAAAACCTGGTGGTATTCGGTACACTCCTGTGAATTCATACAGGCACAGCGTCGGCTAGCCCGGCGCTGTTTCCTTCATAGTTTACAGGTACCTGGAGAGTTCTCTTGAGCCAGGAATATACAGAAGATAAAGAAGTGTCTCTTAAGCCGCTTAGTAGTGGTCGCCGTCTGCTCGAAGCGTTGCTGATTCTCGTCGCGCTCTTTGCTGTCTATTTGATGGTGGCGCTGGTTAGTTTCAATCCTTCCGATCCCAGCTGGTCGCAGACCGCCTGGCACGAACCCATCCATAACCTGGGCGGCAACGTCGGCGCCTGGCTGGCCGATACGTTACTGTTCATTTTTGGCGTGATGGCCTATGCCATTCCGCCGGTGATTCTGGGGTTGTGCTGGATTACTTTCCGTCAGCGCGATCGCCAGGACTATATCGACTATTTCGCTGTCGGCCTGCGCCTGATCGGCGTGCTGGCGCTGGTGGTGACCACCTGCGGCCTCGCGGCGCTGAATGCGGATGATATCTGGTACTTCGCCTCGGGCGGGGTTATCGGCAGCCTGGTCAGCAGCGCGATGACGCCTTACCTTAACGGCGCCAGCGGAACGCTGGCGCTGCTCTGCGTCTGGGCCGCCGGTCTGACGCTCTATACCGGCTGGTCATGGCTGACGATCGCTGAAAAAATCGGCGCGGTGGTGATGGGTGTACTGACCTTCGCCAGCAATCGCTCGCGTCAGGACGAAGCCTGGTATGATGAGGAAGAAGAGGCGCCTGCGCCGGTCATCAAACGCGTCGTACAGCTTGAAGAAGAAGATGACGTGCTGTTGGCGCCGCCGCGTAAGCTTTCTGCCGCTGACGACCTCGACGAGGCGGATGATCCGCTGTTCGCCCGCGCCGAAGAGGACGGAGCGGCCAGCGAGACGATGGCGCCTGTTGCGCCGTCGTCGGCCACCGTGACGCAATCCGCCGCTCAGGCGGGCGGTGCCGCGTCTGTCGTTCAGGCGAGTGCTGCCGCGTCCGCTGTTCAGGTGAGTGCAGCCGCTTCTACTGCTCCGGCGCTGTCTCAAACCGCCGCCCCGCAGCCAGGCACTGCTCAGCCGCAGCACAGCGCCGCTGCTGGCACGCCTGCTACATTGGGAGCTGCCGTTGCGTCCCAGCCGCAGGCGAATAACGGCGTTCAGCCGGAAAGCGAGGGCACCGAGCCACCGCGTTACCGGTTTGAAATGCCGCAGCATACTGCCGCCTTTACGCCGCATATTGATGACGATGACGGCCCGCAAATGGGGAATTGGCAGGATGCGGCAACGTCGGCCACGGGCCAGAACGTCGCCGCCGCAGCAGCAGGCGCCGCGTCTTCCGCGATGGCCGCCTCCTTTATGCCTGCCAGCGCGCCCGAAGAGAGCAACCCGCAGATTAAGCAGGGCATCGGCCCTGAGCTGCCGCGTCCGAAGCCGGTTAAACTGCCTACGCGCCGCGAACTGGCTTCCTACGGTATCAAATTACCTTCTCAGCGCCTGGCGGAAGAGAAAGCCCGCCAGGAGGCGCAGCAGCAGGTCGTGCCGCAGCAGGATGAAGAACAGGCCGCCGGGCAGGAAGAGGCCCAGCTGCATGATGCCTTTATGGCGCAGCAAAAAGCGCGCTACGGCGAAGCGTTTGTCAGTGAAGATGATGAGGGCGCAGCGGAGCAGGCCGCGCTGGCGCAGCAGTTTGCTCAGCAACAGCAGCAACGTTATGCGCAACCGCAGCCGTCTCAGGCCATACCGTCTCAAGTGACGCCGTCTCAACAGGCTGCGCCGGAGCCGCAGGAACGCGCTCCCGCGCCGTTTGCACCAGCGCCTGACGCCGGCTATCAGCCGCCGCAGAGCGAGGCGACACCGCCGCGTGAAGCCATGGGCTTTACCCTCGATCCCGCGACCGCTTTCGACTTTTCGCCGATGGAAGATCTGGTGGATGACGGCCCAAGCGAGCCGCTGTTTACCATTGCCGCAACGCCTGAACCGGAGCTGCCGGCGGTTGAGCCGCAGTGGCAGCAGCCAGCTGAGCCTGCCGAGCCGCATTATCACCGTGAGCCTGACGTTGTCGTACCGGCGCCGCAGACATCCGCTCCGGCTTCTCCGGTAGCCGCCGCGCCGTCTGCCTGGCAAAGTGCGCCACAGGCGCCCTTCACGTCGGCAGCGCAGCCGAACGCGACAGCACCGCACGCTTCTTCAGCGCCGCAGGCATCATTCGCGCCGGCAGCGCAGCCAAACGCGACAGCACCGCACGCTTCTTCAGCGCCGCAGGCATCATTCGCGCCGGCAGCGCAGCCGGAGGAGCCGGAAACGGAGGCGCCAGCTTCACTGAGCGATAGCCTGATCCATCCGTTCCTGATGCGTCATGAGCAGCCGCTGCATAAGCCAACGACGCCGCTACCGACGCTTGACCTGCTGACCTCGCCGCCAGCCGAAGAAGAGCCGGTGGATATGTTTGCGCTGGAGCAAACTGCCCGTCTGGTGGAAGCGCGCCTGGGCGACTATCGCGTCAAGGCGGAAGTGGTTGGCATCTCCCCGGGCCCGGTTATCACGCGTTTCGAGCTGGATCTGGCGCCGGGCGTCAAAGCCGCGCGTATCTCCAACCTGTCACGCGACCTGGCGCGTTCGCTGTCGGCGGTCGCGGTGCGCGTAGTGGAAGTGATCCCCGCAAGCCTTACGTTGGCCTGGAATTGCCGAACAAACGCCGTCAGACTGTTTATCTGCGCGAAGTGCTGGACTGCGCCAGCTTCCGTGATAATCCTTCTCCGCTGTCGGTGGTGCTGGGTAAAGATATCGCCGGTCAGCCGGTGGTGGCCGATCTGGCGAAAATGCCACACCTGTTGGTAGCGGGTACGACCGGCTCCGGTAAATCGGTCGGCGTCAACGCCATGATCCTCAGCATGCTCTATAAAGCCACCCCTGAAGAGGTGCGCTTTATTATGATCGACCCGAAAATGCTGGAGCTGTCAGTTTATGAGGGCATCCCTCATCTGCTGACGGAAGTGGTCACCGATATGAAAGATGCGGCGAACGCGCTGCGCTGGAGTGTCGGCGAAATGGAGCGCCGCTATAAGTTGATGTCCGCCCTCGGCGTGCGTAACCTGGCGGGCTACAACGAGAAGATCGAACTGGCGGAAGCGATGGGCCGGCCGATCCCTGATCCGTTCTGGAAGCCGGGCGACAGCATGGATACCCTGCCGCCGACGCTGGAAAAACTGCCTTATATCGTGGTGATGGTGGATGAGTTCGCCGATCTGATGATGGCGGTCGGTAAGAAGGTAGAGGAGCTGATCGCGCGTCTGGCGCAGAAAGCGCGTGCGGCGGGTATTCACCTGGTGCTGGCGACACAGCGTCCATCGGTGGATGTGATTACCGGTCTGATTAAGGCCAACATCCCGACGCGTATTGCCTTTACCGTATCGAGCAAAATCGACTCGCGCACCATTCTCGATCAGGGCGGCGCCGAATCGTTGCTGGGCATGGGCGATATGCTCTATATGCCGCCGAACTCCTCGATTCCGGTGCGCGTTCACGGCGCCTTTGTGCGTGACCAGGAAGTCCACGCCGTGGTACAGGACTGGAAAGCGCGCGGACGCCCGCAATATATCGACAGCATCACCGCTGGCGACGAGGGCGAAGGCGGCAGCCTGGGGCTGGAAGGCGACGAGGAGCTGGATCCGCTGTTCGATCAGGCAGTCTCGTTCGTGGTGGAAAAACGCCGCGCCTCGATTTCGGGCGTGCAGCGACAGTTCCGCATCGGCTACAACCGCGCCGCGCGCATTATCGAGCAGATGGAAGTGCAGGGCATCGTTTCCCCGCCGGGTCATAACGGCAACCGCGAAGTGCTGGCGCCGCCGCCGCACGAAATGTAATAAAACGGCCTTTGCGCTGTCAGAGAGTAAACGGGCCGGATTTACCGGCCCGTTGTTTATTTAAGCACCAGACAGCGCCAGCTGCGGCGCTTTCAGCATATTCTCCTGTCGGGAAGCGTGTTGTCAGTCTAATGTGTAATAAGGCCGCCGCTTAGTTGCGGGATAAAACGACTTAAAAAAGGAATCGGTAGTCATGAAAAAATTAGTACTTGCTTGCGGTTTACTTTCAGCACTGACTTCAGCCGGCGCGCTGGCCGATGCCTCCAGTGAATTACAGCAGCGCCTGGATAAGGTGAGCAGCTTCCATGCCAGCTTCAGCCAAAAGGTGACCGACGGCAGCGGCTCCAACGTGCAGGAAGGCGAGGGCGAGCTGTGGGTTAAACGTCCCAACCTGTTTAACTGGCATATGACCGCGCCGGACGAGAGCGTGATCGTGTCGGACGGCAAAACCCTGTGGTTCTATAATCCTTTCGTTGAGCAGGTTAGCGCCACCTGGCTGAACAGCGCCACCAGCAACACGCCCTTTATGCTGATTGCGCGTAACCAGCGCAGCGACTGGCAGCAATATAACGTTAAACAGCAGGGCGATACCTTTGAGCTGACTCCGAAGACCAGCGCCGGTAATCTGAAACAGTTTATGATTAACGTCTCCGGCAACGGCACCATTAATCAGTTCAGCGCCGTTGAGCAGGATGGCCAGCGCAGCAGCTATTCGCTGAAAAGCCAGAACAACGGCCCGGTCAGCGCCGACAAATTTACCTTTACGCCACCAAAAGGGGTGACGGTAGACGACCAACGTCAGTGAGGTGGAGTTGAGTAATCTCTCGCTTGATTTTTCGACAGAGCAGTTTCAGCCCCTGGCCGCGCGGATGCGGCCAACCCGGCTGGAACACTATATCGGGCAACAGCATCTGCTGGCGCCCGGCAAACCCTTAACGCGTGCCATCGAAGCGGGCCATCTGCATTCGATGATCCTCTGGGGGCCGCCCGGTACCGGGAAAACCACGCTGGCCGAACTGATTGGCCGCTACGGCAACGCCGATGTCGAGCGCATCTCCGCAGTGACCTCCGGCATCAAAGAGATCCGCGAAGCTATCGAGCGCGCGCGTCAGAATCGTCAGGCGGGGCGCCGTACCATCCTGTTTGTCGACGAGGTGCATCGCTTCAACAAAAGCCAGCAGGATGCTTTCCTGCCGCACATTGAAGACGGCACTATCACCTTTATCGGCGCCACCACCGAGAACCCCTCTTTTGAACTGAACTCCGCGCTGTTGTCGCGGGCGCGCGTTTATTTGCTGAAATCGCTGACCACGGAAGAGATCGAGACAGTGCTGGAGCAGGCGCTGACCGATAGCGAGCGGGGTCTGGGCAAGGAAGATATCGATTTGCCGCCAGCCACCCGACGCATGATCGCCGAGCTGGTCAATGGCGATGCGCGCCGCGCGTTGAATACGCTGGAGATGATGGCGGATATGGCGGAAAGCGATGCGCAGGGCAAGCGCACGCTGACGCCGCAGCTGTTGAATGAGGTTTCCGGCGAGCGTGCCGCGCGCTTTGATAACAAAGGCGACCGCTATTACGATCTGATCTCTGCGCTGCATAAATCGGTGCGCGGCTCCGCGCCGGACGCAGCGCTCTACTGGTACGCGCGTATTATCACCGCCGGCGGCGATCCGCTCTATGTGGCGCGCCGCCTGTTAGCGATCGCTTCTGAGGATGTCGGCAACGCCGATCCGCGCGCGATGCAGGTGGCGATAGCCGCGTGGGACTGCTTTACCCGTGTCGGTCCGGCAGAAGGCGAACGCGCCATTGCGCAGGCGATTGTCTATCTCGCCTGCGCGCCGAAAAGCAACGCGGTGTATACCGCCTTTAAGGCGGCACTGCGCGACGCGCGCGAGAAGCCCGACTTTGATGTGCCGGAGCATCTGCGTAACGCGCCGACGCGCCTGATGAAAGAGATGGGGCTTGGCAAAGCGTATCGCTACGCGCACGATGAACCCAACGCCTATGCCGCCGGCGAGGACTATTTTCCGCCGGAAATGGCGCAGACGCGCTACTATCAGCCCACCAGCCGCGGGCTGGAGGGAAAAATTGGCGAAAAGCTCGCCTGGCTGTCGGAGCAGGATCAAAATAGCCCGACAAAACGCTACCGCTAATTCAGACGTTGCGGTAAGGTTAGCGCAATAGCCAGGTGGACCCTGAAGGAACGCTTTGGTTCAACAACCTTTTTTTAATCACAGTAAGCACAGGATAAGCATGCTCGATCCCAATCTGCTGCGTAACGAGCCAGACGCAGTCGCAGAAAAACTGGCACGCCGAGGATTCAAACTGGATGTGGAAACGCTCGTCTCGCTTGAGGAGCGTCGCAAAGTGCTGCAGGTGGAAACCGAAAACCTGCAGGCTGAGCGTAATGCCCGCTCCAAATCCATCGGGCAGGCTAAAGCGCGCGGAGAAGATATTGAGCCACTGCGTCAGGAAGTGAACGCGCTGGGCGAGCGTCTGGACACGGCGAAAGCCGAGCTGGATGCTTTGCAGAATGAGATCCGCGATTTCTCTCTCGCGCTGCCTAACCTGCCGGCGGATGAAGTGCCGCTGGGTAAAGATGACACTGAAAACCAGGAAGTGAGCCGCTGGGGCGAGCCGCGCCAGTTCGATTTCCCGGTACGCGATCATGTCGACCTTGGCGAGATGGCGAAAGGCCTTGATTTTGCTGCCGCGGTGAAGCTTACCGGCTCGCGCTTTGTGGTAATGCAGGGGCAGATCGCGCGTCTGCATCGCGCGCTGAGCCAGTTTATGCTCGATCTGCACACCCAGCAGCACGGTTATACCGAAACTTACGTGCCGTACCTGGTTAACCATGCGACTTTATATGGCACCGGCCAGCTGCCGAAGTTCGGCGAAGATCTGTTCCATACTCGTCCGCTGGAAGAAGAGGCGGACAGCAGCAACTATGCGCTGATCCCGACGGCAGAAGTGCCGCTCACCAATCTGGTACGCGATGAGATCGTTGAAGAAGAATCGCTGCCGATTAAACTCACTGCCCATACGCCATGCTTCCGCGCTGAAGCGGGTTCTTATGGCCGTGATACGCGTGGGCTGATCCGCATGCACCAGTTTGATAAGGTTGAGATGGTGCAGATCGTCCGTCCGGAAGAGTCCATGCAGGCGCTGGAAGAGCTGGTCGGCCATGCGGAAAAAGTGCTGCAGTTGCTGAACCTGCCGTACCGCAAAGTGCTGCTTTGCACTGGCGATATGGGCGCGGGCGCGACGAAGACTTACGATCTGGAAGTGTGGCTGCCGGCGCAGAACACCTACCGTGAGATCTCTTCCTGCTCCAACATGTGGGATTTCCAGGCGCGTCGTATGCAGGCGCGCTGCCGCAGCAAGCAGGATAAGAAACCGCGTCTGGTTCATACGCTCAATGGCTCCGGCCTGGCAGTAGGGCGTACGCTGGTGGCGGTGCTGGAAAACTATCAGCAGGCGGATGGCCGTATTGAAGTGCCGGAAGTGTTGCGTCCCTATATGGGCGGCCTGACCATGATTGGTTAAACACGCGCTCGCTGCTATTAAGCCCGCCCTGATGGCGGGCTTTTTTACAGGTGCGAAAGAAACAGGCTGGCTCCTGGGCAGAAATAAGCCAGCTCTTTAAAGGGCAGCATTTGACCCATTAATAACCGGACGGCACCCTTGCCGACGGTACGTTATTCTCCGTGACGATGCGCGATAAGAATAAAGAACAAAAAAATAAATATATCGACTTATACCGGCTCTTTTTTAGTCAATGCATTGAATTAAAAGATTATTTCACAGCGAGACGGGCCAAATGTATCGCCGCTGCGCTGTTATAGATAAAAGAATTAAATCGCCCTAAAGCAAATTGTGCCACCACGAAATTGCGCGCATTGACATTAAAAACAGGAGTGGCAATATTCGCGCACTTTCTCTCGCTTCCCTGTGATTTTACCGATGTCCACCTGGTCTCGTCCTGTTGTGCTGCTGCTCTGCGGCCTGCTGCTGTTAACGGTATCTATTGCCGTGCTTAATACGTTGGTGCCCCTGTGGCTGACTCATGACAGTCTGCCAACCTGGCAGGTAGGCATGGTTAGCTCATCCTATTACACCGGTAACCTCATCGGTACGCTACTGGCCGGCTGGCTGATTAAGCATTACGGTTTTAACCGCAGCTATTATCTCGCATCGCTGGTGTTTGCCGTCTCGACAGCGGCGCTGGGGATGAATGAAGGGTTCTGGAGCTGGACGCTGTGGCGTCTGGCGGCGGGCATCGGCTGCGCCTGGATTTGGGTAGTCGTGGAGAGCGCTTTGCTCTGTAGCGGGACGTTGCGTAATCGCGGCCAGCTGCTGGCGGCCTATATGATTGTCTATTACCTGGGCACCGTGGCCGGACAGCTGATGGTCAGCAAGATGCCTACGGGCCTGCTGCATGTTCTGCCGTGGGTTACGGCGGTGATCGTGACTGGCGTGTTGCCGGTTATCTTTATGAAGATCACGCCGGCAGCCAGTGAAGATGACGGCGCGCCGGGCCGTATCTGGCCGATGCTGCGTCGCCGCAGCTCAAGGCTGGGCATCAACGGCTGCATTATTTCCGGTATTGTGCTGGGATCGCTGTACGGCCTGATGCCGCTCTATCTTTCTCATCAGGGCATCAGCGACGCCAACGTAGGCTACTGGATGGCGCTGCTGGTCAGCGCCGGCATCGTCGGTCAGTGGCCGGTAGGACGCCTGGCAGACCGTTATGGCCGTCTGCTGGTGCTGCGCGTACAGGTGTTTATCGTTATTCTCGGCGCTATCGCCATGCTGGGCAACGCGGCGATGGTGCCGGCGCTGTTTATCCTGGGTGCCGCCGGCTTTACGCTCTATCCGGTAGCGATGTCGTGGGCCTGCGAGACGGTTAAGCATCATGAACTGGTGCCGATGAATCAGGCGCTGCTGCTGAGCTATACCATCGGCAGCCTGGTAGGGCCGAGCATGACGGCAATGCTGATGCAGAACTATTCTGACCAGCTGCTGTTTGTGATGATCGCGGCAGTGGCGCTGGTCTATTTAGTGATGCTGCTGCGCAAAGCGGATCATCATGTTACGCCGGTGGCGCAGGCTTAATGCCGTTTAAGCAGTAAACATAAAAAAGGGCGACGCAGGTCGCCCTTTTTTGTGGAGTGGTCACTTAATAGGTGACCTTGTGGCCGTAGCCTTCCAGGATATGCTTGATGCGATCCATGGTCTCCGCTTTGGGCGGCTTAACGCCGTCCAGCTTGTACTCTTCGCCCATCGCAATCCATTTGTGCTTACCCAGCTCATGGTAGGGCAGCAGCTCGATTTTCTCGACGTTCTTCATATCACGGGTAAACTCGCCAAGGCGATGCGCTGAATCATCGTCGTCGGTGTAGCCCGGTACAATGACGTAACGTATCCAGGTGCGAATGCCTTTTTTGGCGATGTAACGCGCGAAATCCAGAGTGCGATGGTTGGAAACGCCGACCAGGATCTGATGCACGTCATCGTTAATCTGTTTCAGATCGAGCATCACCAGATCGGTCACCTCCAGCAGTTCGTCAATCACCGGATCGTAGCGGCGCACGAAGCCGTTGGTATCCAGACAGGTATGGATCCCTTCCGCTTTGCACGCCCGGAACCAGTCGCGCACGAAAGCGGCCTGCAGGATAGCCTCGCCGCCGGAGGCGGTGACGCCGCCGCCTGACGCATTCATAAAGTGGCGATAGGAGAGAACATCCTTCATGAGTTCTTCAACCGTGATTTCCTTGCCTCCATGCGTATCCCAGGTATCGCGGTTATGACAGTAAAGGCAGCGCATCAGGCAGCCCTGGAAAAAGGTGATAAAGCGGATACCGGGACCATCAACGGTGCCACAGGATTCAAATGAGTGAATACGGCCGATAGTAGACATTGCGATGAGTTCTCCAAAGTGAACCTGCCTGGCAGGTGACGCAGTCTTTACGGGCTGCTGCGTTAAGTTGAGTCTGTTTTGCCAGATGACCCGCATCGGGATCTCTGGCAAACCAGGCTTGCTGGTAAAAAGGCTCCCGCAGGAGCCTTTTATTAGCGGAGGGAATTACAGTGACTGCGTGAAAGTACGCGTAATCACATCCTGCTGCTGCTCTTTGGTCAGCGAGTTAAAGCGCACCGCGTAGCCTGAAACGCGAATGGTCAGCTGCGGATATTTCTCCGGGTGATCCATCGCATCCATCAGCATTTCACGGTTCATGACGTTGACGTTCAGATGCTGCCCGCCTTCAATCGCCGTTTCCGCTTCGTGATGGAAGTAACCGTCCATCAGGCCGGCGAGGTTGGCTTTACGTACCTCGTCATCCTTACCGAGCGCGTTCGGTACGATAGAGAAGGTATAGGAGATACCATCTTTCGCGTAAGCGAACGGCAGTTTAGCAACGGAGGTCAGCGAGGCGACGGCGCCTTTCTGATCGCGGCCATGCATCGGGTTGGCGCCCGGTCCGAAAGGTGCGCCTGCGCGACGGCCGTCCGGGGTGTTGCCGGTTTTCTTACCATAAACCACGTTAGAGGTAATGGTCAGTACGGACTGTGTCGGCACGGCGTTGCGATAAGTTGTCAGTTTCTGAATTTTCTTCATGAAACGTTCTACCAGGTCGCAGGCCAGGTCATCTACGCGCGGGTCGTTATTGCCGAACTGCGGGTATTCGCCTTCGATTTCGAAATCCACCGCCAGACCGTCTTCATCGCGAATCGGTTTAACTTTGGCATATTTAATCGCTGACAGGGAATCCGCCGCAACGGACAGACCGGCGATGCCGCAGGCCATGGTGCGGTAAACGTCACGATCATGCAGCGCCATTAACGCAGCTTCATAGCTGTATTTGTCGTGCATGTAGTGGATGATGTTCAGCGCCGTGACATACTGTTTCGCCAGCCAGTCCATAAAGTGGTCGAGGCGCGCCATAACGGTGTCGAATTCCAGCACGTCGTCGGTGATCGGCGAATCTTTCGGGCCGACCTGCATTTTCATTTTTTCGTCAACGCCGCCGTTGATTGCATAGAGCAGAGTTTTGGCGAGGTTGGCGCGCGCGCCGAAGAACTGCATCTGTTTGCCGACGATCATCGGGCTGACGCAGCAGGCGATGGCGTAGTCGTCGTTATCGAAGTCCGGGCGCATCAAATCATCGTTTTCATACTGTACCGATGAGGTGTCGATAGAGACTTTCGCCGCGTATTTTTTGAAATTGATCGGCAGCTGTTCTGACCACAGAATGGTCATGTTCGGTTCCGGAGACGGCCCCATGGTGTACAGGGTGTTCAGGAAACGGAAGGTGGTTTTGGTCACCAGGGTACGGCCATCTACGCCCATGCCCGCCAGAGATTCCGTCGCCCAAATCGGGTCGCCGGAGAAGAGTTCATCATACTCTGGTGTACGCAGGAAGCGCACCATACGCAGTTTCATTACCAGGTGATCGATCAGCTCCTGGGCTTGCTCTTCAGTCAGCTTGCCTGCCTGCATATCACGTTCGATATAGACATCAAGGAAGGTAGAGACACGACCGAAGGACATCGCTGCGCCGTTCTGTGACTTCACGGCGGCCAGATAGCCGAAGTAGGTCCACTGTACTGCTTCCTGCGCATTGGTCGCCGGACGGGAGATATCGCAGCCATATTTTGCCGCCATCTCTTTCAGCTGCGCCAGAGCGCGATGCTGTTCCGCAATCTCTTCACGCAGGCGGATAGTCGCCTCCAGATTAACGCCGTTTTCCAGATCGCTCTGCAGCGAGGCGAACTGCGCGAATTTGTCCTGCATCAGGTAATCGATGCCGTACAGCGCGACGCGACGGTAATCACCGATGATACGGCCGCGGCCGTAGGCGTCAGGCAGGCCGGTCAGCACGCCTGATTTACGGCAGCGCAGGATATCCGGGGTATAGACGTCGAAAACGCCCTGGTTGTGGGTTTTACGGTATTCGGTGAAGATTTTTTTCAGCTGCGGATCAAGTTCGCGGTTGTAGGCTTTGCAGGAGCCCTCCACCATTTTGATACCACCGAAGGGGATCAGCGCGCGTTTCAGCGGCGCGTCAGTCTGCAAGCCGACAATTTTTTCCAGGTTCTGGTCGATGTAGCCTGCATCGTGAGAGGTGATAGTGGCCGCGACATCAGTATCAAAATCAACCGGCGCGTGGGTGCGGTTTTCGATTTTGATGCCTTCCAGCACTTTGTTCCACAGTTGCGTGGTCGCGTCGGTCGCGCCAGCCAGGAAGGATTCATCACCTTCATAAGGCGTGTAGTTTTTCTGAATGAAATCGCGAACGTTAACTGATTTCTGCCATTCGCCTGCGGTGAAACCTTCCCAGGCAGCAGCCAGTTTTTCATTGAGCTCGGTCATAATATACCTACCTTCTGATAAAAGTTCTTTTTTTGCCCCGGCAGGGCGCCTTGCCTGCCGGGGCGAATACGTTGCGTCGGGGCGGCTAGTGAGCGGCGTGGCCGCGCAGATAAATAACCCAGTACGTTAATCCCACCAGCAGGCCGCCGCCGATGATGTTGCCGAGGGTCACCGGAATCAGGTTGTCGATAACGAAGTGGCTCAGCGTCAGGTTTGGAAACTGAGCGGCCGTCGCGCCGGTGGCCTGCCAAAACTCGGGCGAGGCGAAGTCGCGAATGACAATACCCATCGGGATCATGAACATATTGGCGATGCTGTGTTCAAAGCCGCAGGCGACGAACATTGCGACCGGTAAAATCATGGCGATCATTTTGTCCGTCAGGCTGCGGCCGGAATAGCTCATCCAGATAGCCAGGCAGACCATCAAATTAGCCAGCGTACCCAGGCAAACCGCCTCCAGAAAAGAGTGATGCATCTTATGGTCGGCGGTCTGCAGGACATTCAGGCCCCATGCGCCGTTAGCGGCGAGGTGTTCGCCGGAAAACCAGATAAGGGCGACGAAAAACAGTGCGCCAAACAGGTTGCCGATATAAACGTTCAGCCAGTTTTTGCCCAGCTGCCCCCAGCTAATGCGGCCGCTGGCTTTAGCGACAACAATCAGAACGGTCGAGGTGAAAAGATCGGCACCACAAACGACCACCAGTATTAATCCCAGCGAGAAACAGAGCCCGCCTACCAGCTTGGCTAAACCGTACGGGACATCGGCGGTGCCGGTAGTGGCGGTAATATAAAAAACGAAGGCGATAGAGATAAAGACGCCTGCGTTTATCGCCAGAAAAAACGTGGTGAGTGGATGTTTTGTGGCTTTATAGACACCCGCTTCTTCGGCTACTTTCGCCATGGCCGGCGGCAATAATAAATTGAAAGGATTGTCAGTATTCACACTAACGTACTCCCATAAAAAATTGTCGTAGAGATACTAACAAAGGAGTATTTAGTGAAAATTGATATAGATCATATTGGACGAGCGGCTTGTCCTATTAAACACTATAAAAAACAGGGTTATTAAGAGTAATTATTTGATTTTTATATATAAAATATATTTTAATTTATATGATAAAAATTGAAGGTAGCATTTAATGCACAACTTAATAGACGGGGAAAAGGCGGCTAAACGCGAGGTTGTAAATTAAAAGAAATTATAATGTAGCAAATGTTAATTAATGTCCTGAATAAATATATAAGTCAGCTACCATAAAGTAGCTGACTTAAAAATGCGGCTAAAGGCTCACTTATTTCCAGTAGTTGCGCTTAGCGCGCTGCAGCTTTTCGTAAGCGGCCAGCAGAGCCTGATGCGCAGGGAAGGCCTGCAATTCATTATCTACCGGCTGCAGACCGTAGAAGGGCGCTTCGCCGCTTAAGGCTGACGAGGCGGCTTCAACGGCGTCGGCGCCGTACATGCGGACGAAAGCGGAGTAGTACTGCTGAGGATCGCGTTCTTCTTCCTGCGTCAGCAGCAGCAGCGTCTGCAAACAGCGATAGTAATTGGCGCGCTCGGCGCTAAAGACTGAGCTATTGAACTCCATCGTCCACTCGGTCCAGATCAGCGCCTGCTCCAGATCGCCGCCCGCCAGGGCCAGCATCGCTTTCAGTTCGCCGATGCGTAAGGTGTACCAGCCGTTATCCTTGCCGGTCGCCAGGCCCAGCAGCTCGCGTACGCGCGTGAAGTCATCATGGCCTTCTTCATCCAGCTGCTCAATCAGCGCCAGATAATCCGCTTTATCCCACTGGCTGTCGGGCAGCGCCAGCAGCGTGTCACGCAGATCGGCACCCATGTTGTTATTCGCCAGCAGCAGATCTTCGGCAGGATAAATATCGGACATACCCGGCACGATAATGCGGCAGGCGTATACCTCCAGATGCTCGTAATCGGCGATGTAAACCTCTTTGCCTTCCGCCTCGAAAATCGCCATCAGCGTGGCGAACTCCTCTTCCGTGCTGCCAGCAAAACGCCAGTCGACAAAGGGGTAATCGGCCTGATCTTTAAACAGATCCCAGGAGATCGCACCGCTGGAATCGATAAAGTGCGTTTCCAGGTTCGCATGCTCGGCCACTTCTTCATCGTCGAAGGTTGGCGGCGTGAAGACGTCTAAATCTTTCAGGCCGCGGCCCTGCAGCAGTTCAGTAACGGTGCGCTCCAGCGCCACGCCGAAATCTGGATGGGCGCCGAACGAGGCGAAGCAGGTGCCGTTCGCCGGGTTGAACAGCACCACGCAGATTACCGGGTATTTGCCGCCCAGCGAGGCGTCGAAGGCGAAAATCGGGAACCCTTCCGCCTCAAGGCGCGCAATGGCTTCCACCACGCCCGGATAGCGATCCAGCACCGTCTGCGGAATGGCCGGCAGGCTGATGGCTTCAGCAATAATGCGGTTTTTTACGTAGCGTTCAAAAACTTCAGACAGCCCCTGCACACGCGCTTCATTAGGCGTATTGCCGGCGGACATGCCGTTAGAGACGTAGAGGTTGCCGATAATATTCATCGGGATATAAACGGTCTGTGCATCGGACTGACGGGTAAACGGCAGGGCGCAAATGCCGCGCGCCGCATTGCCGGACTGCAGATCGATCAGGCCGCTGGCGCTCAGCTCGTTTTCCGGATCGTAGAAGGCGCGCAGGCCCGCATCCAGCATCCCTTCCGGCAGGCTGTCATCTTCCGGCAGCGGAAACCATTTCTCGTTGGGATAGTGAACGAAATCGCCGTTGGCGATCGTCTCGCCCAGCCAGAAATCAGCGAAGAAGTAGTTGGTTGAAAGGCGTTCAAAATATTCGCCCAACGCAGAGGCTAACGCAGCTTTCTTGCTGGCGCCTTTACCGTTAGTAAAACAAAGCGGGCAATCGCGGTCGCGAATATGCACCGACCAGACGTGAGGCACCGGGTTCAGCCAGGACGCTTCTTCAATATTAAAGCCGAGATCCTGCAGTTTCTGCTGAAAGCGAGCAATGGAATCTTCCAGCGCGGCATCTTTGCCTGGAATAAAGGTTTGAGTCATGTTGCCTACTATTGGTTGGTTGAGCGTAAAGCGCGCAATGATACGGATTTTCCCTTCAGGACGCTATTGAAGGAGTCAGATTTCGTGGCCTCTGGGGCGGCAAAATACTCGTTTTTTTCTGTTTCAATAATTCTTCGATGCGCGAAACCTCACAAAATATCGCACCGCTTTACTTTCACCGTACAAGCTGTTGCGACAGGGCTGGGGAAAATGTGATCTCGCCCAGAGAAATGTTTGCAGCATACTGATGGCAGTGATAAAACCGATAGCCTATTCATAATCAACAGATCTGACAGTGGTGACGGGAAATGACGCAGGTTTATAATTTCAGCTCCGGTCCGGCAATGTTGCCGGTAGAAGTGCTTCGTCGTGCAGAGCAAGAGCTTTGCAACTGGAATGGACTTGGCACTTCCGTGATGGAGATCAGCCATCGCAGCAAGGAATTTATTCAGGTTGCAGAGGAAGCAGAAAAAGATTTACGCGATCTGCTGAAAATTCCCGACAACTATAAAGTTTTGTTCTGTCATGGTGGCGCGCGCGCGCAGTTTGCGGCGGTGCCGATGAATCTGTTGGGGGCGGCGAAAACCGCGGACTATATCGATGGCGGCTACTGGGCGCACAGCGCCATTCAGGAAGCGAAGAAATACTGCGCGCCGAATAGCATCGACGTGAAAGTCGAGCGGGACGGCAAGCGCGCGCTACTGCCGATGCGCGAGTGGACGCTCAGCGATAATGCCGCCTACGTGCATTATTGCCCGAATGAAACCATTGACGGCCTGGCCATCGATGAGCAACCCGATTTTGGCGATAAAGTCGTGGTCGCCGATTTCTCCTCCACCATTCTTTCCCGCCCGATCGATATCAGCCGCTACGGCGTCATCTACGCCGGCGCGCAGAAAAATATCGGCCCGGCAGGGCTGACGCTCGTCATTGTCCGCGAAGATCTGCTGGGCCACGCGCAGCAGGCGCTGCCTTCAGTGCTGGATTATAAAACGCTGGCCGATAACGATTCGATGTTCAATACGCCGCCTACTTTCGCCTGGTATCTTTCCGGCCTGGTGTTCAAATGGCTGAAAGAGCGCGGCGGCGTGAGTGAAATCGATAAAATTAATCAGGCGAAAGCGGATTTGCTGTATGGCACCATCGACCGCAGCGATTTTTACCGCAACGAGGTCGCCGTCGCGAACCGTTCGCGCATGAATGTGCCTTTCCAGCTGGCTGACGCCGCTCTCGACGCGCTGTTCCTGGAAGAGTCGCTCGCCGCCGGCCTGCATGCGCTGAAAGGGCACCGCGTGGTTGGCGGAATGCGTGCCTCCATCTATAACGCGATGCCGCTTGAAGGCGTTAAAGCGCTGACGGATTTCATGACTGATTTTGAACGTCGTCACGGCTGAGTAAAAGCGCTTAACGCTGTTATTGGGAACCTCGCCCTGATGCGAGGTTCCGTTGTTCTGGTTTTACGGAGAGAAGTTTTCACATGCAGGAATCCCTGACACTACAACCCATCGCTCGCGTTGACGGCACGGTTAACTTGCCCGGCTCGAAAAGCGTTTCTAACCGTGCTTTGCTTCTCGCGGCGCTGGCTCAGGGAACGACGCGGCTGACCAATCTGTTGGACAGCGATGACGTTAAACATATGCTTAATGCGCTTAGCGCGTTGGGGATTGATTACCGGCTCTCGTCAGATCGTACCGTTTGCGAAGTGGTCGGCAACAGCGGCCCATTAAAAGCCGAAGGTGCGCTGGAGTTGTTTCTCGGCAACGCCGGCACCGCCATGCGCCCTCTGGCGGCCGCGCTCTGCCTGGCGGACAACGATATTGTACTGACCGGCGAACCGCGCATGAAAGAGCGCCCGATCGGCCACCTGGTTGACGCTCTGCGCCAGGGCGGGGCGCGCATCGATTATCTGGAGCAGGCCGACTACCCGCCGTTACGCGTGCGCGGCGGTTTCGCGGGCGGCGAAGTGAGCGTCGACGGCAGCGTTTCAAGCCAGTTTTTAACCGCGCTGCTGATGGCTGCGCCGCTGGCGCCGCAGGATACTGATATCGTGATTAAAGGCGAGCTGGTGTCCAAACCTTATATCGATATCACCCTGCATTTGATGCAGCGGTTCGGCGTAGCGGTAGAGAATCATAACTATCAACGCTTCACTATCCGTGGTCAGCAAAGTTATGTTTCACCGGGCGACTATCTGGTGGAGGGCGATGCCTCTTCCGCCTCCTATTTTCTTGCCGCTGCGGCGATCAAGGGCGGTACGGTGCGCGTAACGGGCGTCGGCCGCAACAGCGTACAGGGCGATATCCGCTTCGCTGACGTTCTGGAGAATATGGGGGCGAAAATCGTGTGGGGCGACGATTACATCGCCTGTACGCGCGATCGGCTGCAGGCGGTGGATATGGATATGAACCATATCCCCGATGCGGCTATGACCATCGCCACCGCCGCGCTATTTGCCGAAGGTACGACGGTGCTGCGCAATATCTACAACTGGCGGGTCAAAGAGACCGATCGTCTCTCCGCGATGGCGACCGAACTGCGTAAAGTGGGCGCAGAGGTGGAAGAGGGCGAAGACTTTATCCGCATTACGCCGCCAGCAACGCTGCGCTCGGCTCATATCGGCACCTACAACGATCACCGCATGGCGATGTGTTTTTCGCTGGTGGCGCTGTCGGATACGGCGATCACTATTCTTGATCCGAAATGCACCGCCAAAACCTTCCCTGACTACTTCGAACGTCTGGCCGCCATCAGTACGCCTGCCTGATAACGGTGCCGTCCTTCTCTGCCTGAGGAGTGACGGCACACACGTTTCGCCGTTTTTTCTCGGCAAAGGATCTTCTTAAAAAGAAGAATATTTAATGCCTGTCTATGCTTAAAGATAACGTTCGGGATGATTGCAGCGTATAATGCGCCGCGACCTGTGAGTAAGCGCAGGTCGCCACAAGAACGACCAGCAGCAACAGGAGAATAAAATGACGGCAACAGCCCCGGTAATTACCATTGATGGACCAAGCGGCGCCGGCAAAGGCACGCTGTGTAAGGCTATGGCCGAAGCGCTGCAGTGGCACCTGCTTGATTCCGGCGCCATTTATCGCGTGCTTGCGCTGGCGGCGTTACACCATCAGGTAGATATCGAATCAGAAGAGGCGCTGGTGCCTATCGCCGCGCATTTGGATGTGCGCTTTGTTTCCACCGATGGAGAGATGGCGGTCATTCTTGAAGGCGAAGACGTTACCGGCGAGATTCGCACTCAGGATGTCAGCAATACGGCATCGAAAGTTGCCGCGTTCCCACGCGTGCGTGAAGCATTGCTGCGTCGTCAGCGCGCATTTCGCGATGCGCCAGGCCTGATTGCCGACGGCAGAGATATGGGAACCGTGGTTTTTCCGGACGCCCCGGTAAAGATTTTTCTCGACGCCAGCTCCGAAGAGCGGGCGCATCGCCGCATGCTACAGTTGCAGGAAAAGGGCTTTAGTGTTAACTTTGAACGCCTTTTAGCCGAGATAAAGGAGCGCGACGAGCGCGACCGTAACCGAGCTATTGCGCCGCTGGTACCAGCGGAAGATGCTTTAGTGCTGGATTCGACCAGCATGAGCATCGAACAGGTCATCGACACCGCGCTGAGCTATGCCCGCGATAAGCTGGCATTAGCCTGAGCCGGCGGCAGAACAGATGCGATAACCTGATGCCATGGACGGTCATCAGGCATGTTAAACAACCCCATCCGGCAGGAAGTCAGGTGGACGTTAAATTTACCTATCTAAAGATTAAATATGACTGAATCTTTTGCTCAACTATTTGAAGAGTCCCTGAAAGAAATCGAAACCCGCCCGGGTTCCATCGTTCGTGGTGTTGTTGTTGCTATCGACAAAGATATCGTACTGGTTGACGCCGGTCTGAAATCTGAGTCCGCCATTCCGGCTGAGCAGTTCAAGAACGCCCAGGGCGAAATTGAAATCCAGGTTGGTGACGAAGTTGACGTTGCTCTGGATGCAGTAGAAGACGGCTTCGGTGAAACCCTGCTGTCTCGTGAGAAAGCGAAGCGTCACGAAGCATGGCTGATGCTGGAAAAAGCTTACGAAGAAGCTGCAACTGTAACTGGCGTGATCAACGGCAAAGTCAAGGGCGGCTTCACTGTTGAGCTGAACGGTATTCGTGCGTTCCTGCCAGGTTCACTGGTTGACGTGCGTCCGGTGCGCGATACGCTGCACCTGGAAGGCAAAGAGCTTGAGTTCAAAGTAATCAAGCTGGATCAGAAGCGCAACAACGTTGTTGTTTCTCGTCGTGCCGTTATCGAATCCGAAAACAGCGCAGAACGCGATCAGCTGCTGGAAAACCTGCAGGAAGGCATGGAAGTCAAAGGTATCGTTAAGAACCTCACTGACTACGGCGCATTCGTCGATCTGGGCGGCGTTGACGGCCTGCTGCACATCACCGACATGGCATGGAAACGCGTTAAGCATCCGAGCGAAATCGTCAACGTGGGCGACGAAATCACTGTTAAAGTGCTGAAGTTCGACCGCGAGCGTACCCGTGTATCTCTGGGCCTGAAACAGCTGGGCGAAGATCCGTGGGTAGCTATCGCTAAACGTTATCCGGAAGGCACCCGCCTGACCGGTCGCGTAACCAACCTGACTGACTACGGCTGCTTCGTGGAAATCGAAGAAGGCGTTGAAGGTCTGGTACACGTGTCTGAAATGGACTGGACCAACAAAAACATCCACCCGTCTAAAGTTGTTAACGTTGGCGACGTGGTAGAAGTGATGGTTCTGGATATCGACGAAGAACGTCGTCGTATCTCCCTGGGCCTGAAACAGTGCAAAGCTAACCCGTGGCAGCAGTTCGCGGAAACCCATAACAAGGGCGACCGTGTTGAAGGTAAAATCAAGTCAATCACTGACTTCGGTATCTTCATCGGCCTGGAAGGCGGCATCGACGGTCTGGTTCACCTGTCTGACATCTCCTGGAACGCAACTGGTGAAGAAGCGGTCCGCGAGTATAAGAAAGGTGACGAAATCGCGGCAGTGGTTCTGCAGGTTGACGCAGAGCGCGAGCGTATCTCCCTGGGCGTTAAGCAGCTGGCAGAAGACCCGTTCAACAACTACATCTCTCTGAACAAGAAAGGTGCGATTGTGACTGGTAAAGTGACTGCAGTTGACGCTAAAGGTGCTACAGTTGAATTAGCAGACGGCGTTGAAGGCTACCTGCGCGCTTCTGAAGCTTCACGCGACCGCATTGAAGACGCTACTCAGGTACTGAACGTTGGCGACGAAGTTGAAGCCAAATTCACCGGCGTTGACCGCAAAAACCGCGTTGTAAGCCTGTCTGTACGTGCTAAAGACGAAGCTGACGAGAAAGACGCTATCGCTTCTGTTAACAACAAACAGGAAGAAAGCAACTTCTCTAACGCTATGGCTGAAGCATTCAAAGCGGCTAAAGGCGAGTAATCGTCTTATGGTTCCGGGCTGCCTCTGGCGCCCGGTGCCATGAGCAGGCTGTCAGACCATTCCAACAGGGATTAACCGGAGGACTAATGACCAAGTCAGAACTTATCGAAAGACTTGCGGCCCAGCAAACTCATATCCCGGCGAAAGCCGTAGAGGATGCGGTAAAAGAGATGCTTGAGCATATGGCCACAACGTTGGCTCAGGGCGAACGCATCGAAATCCGGGGGTTCGGCAGCTTCTCTTTGCATTATCGTGCGCCGCGCGTGGGTCGCAATCCGAAAACCGGTGATAAGGTGGAACTGGAAGGTAAATACGTTCCGCACTTTAAACCGGGTAAAGAGTTGCGCGATCGGGCGAACATTTACGGTTAAGCAAAAGACGACGACTGAAAAACGACACTTTGGTGTCGTTTTTTTTTGCCTGTTATTCAGGAAATGTGTGCTGTCTCGCAGGTCTTGCCGCTTCTCCGGTAATTGAGAGGCAATCTTTGCCGCCCCGCTTCAGACTCGTAACCGCGCCGCCTGCGCAGGGCGTCGCATCCGGGCATACTCATCCGGGATTCATAAGGATGAGACGATGCCCTATACCTTGCCCACACTGGCTTTTATGGCCGCCATCGCCGCGCTGCCCTTACTGTTTCTGCCTCATCTGCCGGGACTGTCGATCCTGATCCCGCTGCTGGGCGGGGCGCTGGCGCTGATGGCGCTACCGGTGCGAAGCGTACGTTTTATCGGCCTCTATGGCATCTTTTTCGTCTGGGCAGCGCTGGCGGCGCAGCAGGCGTTGACTCCCGTCGCCGCGCTCAGCCAGACAAGGATAAAGGTGCAGGCGGAAATCCAACAGGTGATGCAGGAAAAGGAACGGCTGCTCGTCAGGATCCGGGAGCATGATGCCCGGCGACGCTTTCCTCCACTTTACGCCAGCATTGCCATGGGCAAGCTGCGCCAGCCCTGGTGTGCCGGTCAGCGCTGGGAGATGACGCTGCGCTTAAGGCCGGTGCATGCCCGGCTTAATGAAGGCGGGTTTGATGCGCAGCGCTTCGCCCTGGCCGGCAGCATGCCGCTGCAGGGCACGCTGCTGGCGGCCACGCCGGTTAAGGCCGACTGCGGCTGGCGGCACCGCCTGATGTCTCATGCCCAGGCACAGTATCAGCATCTTCCCTGGCGCAGCGTAATGACCGCGTTGCTCTTTGGCGACAGGCAGGCGCTTAGCGCCGGGACGCGCAGCCTTCTGCGCGATACCGGCATCGCACATTTGATGGCGATTTCCGGCATGCATATCAGCCTCGCCGCCTCGCTGGGCTGGCTGGCGGCGCGCCTGCTGCAGTTTTTTCTGCCCGCATGGCGCATAAGCTATTCGCTGCCGTTGCTGTTTAGCCTGGGAGTGGCCGCCGGATATTGCTGGCTGTCAGGAAGCAATCCGCCCGCCATCAGGGCGATGATTGCGCTCTCCGCCTGGGCGCTGACCCGACTGCAGCACATTAACTGCAGTAGCTGGCAAATCTGGCTGATTTGCGTCGGCAGTATTCTGTTTTTCGACCCGATAACCATCCTCTCTGAGAGCTTCTGGCTCTCGATTATCGCCGTCGCCATACTGCTGTTCTGGTATCAGTGGTTTCCGTTGCCTGCGCGCTGGCGCTATCGCAAACGCTGGATGCTGCTGCAGCTGGCGCACCTGCAGGCGGGTATGATATTGCTGCTTGTGCCTCTCCAGGTGTTTATCTTTCATGGCGTCAGCCTGACGTCGTTGCCAGCGAACATGCTGGCAATCCCGGTAGTGACATTTATTACCGTGCCGGCACTGCTGTTCGCGTTGATGATGCCGACCACATGGCTGGCATTTCCGCTCTGGTGGCTGGCGGATCGTTCTCTGGCGCTGCTGTTTTATCTGCTCGCGCTGCTGCCACAAGGGTGGCTGCCGCTTGGCAAAGCGGCAGTGACCAGCAGCCTGATCGTATGGCTGTTGTTCATCGCTTATCGCCTGGGCTGGTGGCGACGTACACCGTTGGCGCTGCTGGTTGCCTGCTGCTTGCCTTCGCTGTGGCAGCTGAGCCGTAACGAACCGGCGTGGCGGCTGGATATGCTGGATATCGGTCATGGTCTGGCGCTGGTGATTTCGCGCAACGGGCACGCGCTGATCTACGACACCGGAAACCGCTGGCCCGGCGGCAGCGCCGCGCGGCAAACCGTGCTGCCCTGGCTGGAGTGGCAAGGGCTGACGGTGGATGAGGTGGTGGTCAGCCATGCGCATCTGGATCATATCGGCGGCCTGGAGGATATCGCGCGCGCCTGGCCGAACGCCAGACTGCGCAGCGCGCTCACGCTGCCAGGGCATCACCCCTGTATTCGCGGCACCGAATGGCAATGGCAGGGGTTGGCGTTTACCGTGCTGTGGCCGCCCGCGATCGGCGCCAACGGCGGTAATAACGATTCCTGCGTGCTGCGTATTGATGACGGGCGGCGAAAGGTTCTGCTTACCGGCGATCTGGAGGCAGAGGCGGAGAGAAAACTTATGCGGCTCGATCGCGCCGCGCTCAAGGCGGAGATTATCCAGGTGCCGCATCACGGCAGTAAGACCTCCTCCAGTGCGCCATTTCTGCGCAACGTTGGCGGCAGCGTAGCGTTAGCCTCGGTGGCGCGTTATAACGCCTGGCGGCTGCCCTCCGCGCAGGTGATTGAGCGCTACCGGCACAGCGGCTATCAGTGGCGTGATACCGCCCGTTCAGGGCAGCTTAGCGTGGCGTTTTATCCTGACGGATGGCAAGTCAAGGGGTTAAGAGAACAAATATTGCCCCGCTGGTATCATCAGTGGTTTGGCGTATAGGGTGAATCCAGGTAAAATAAGCGGCTATTTCAAACAATGCTGGTTAAATAATGCATCAAGATAAAGATCTCTCAACATGGCAGACCTTTCGTCGCCTTTGGCCGATGATCGCACCGCATAAAGCGGGATTGATTGTGGCAGCCGTAGCGCTGATCATCAACGCGGCAGGCGACACCCTTATGCTGTCATTGCTGAAACCTTTACTGGATGAGGGGTTTGGGAAGGCTGATAAATCGGTATTAATATGGATGCCGCTGGCCGTGATTGGCCTGATGCTGGTGCGCGGTGTGACCAGTTACGCATCAAGCTACTGTATTTCGTGGGTCTCCGGCAACGTAGTGATGAATATGCGCCGCCGGCTGTTCAACCATATGATGGGGATGCCGGTCTCCTTCTTCGATCAGCAGTCCACCGGGACGCTGCTATCGCGCATTACCTATGATTCGGAGCAGGTCGCCTCTTCTTCTTCCAGCGCGCTGGTCACCGTCGTACGTGAAGGGGCATCGATTATCGGCCTGTTCATTATGATGTTTTACTACAGCTGGCAGCTCTCCATTATCCTGATCGTTCTGGCGCCGGTCGTTTCTATGGCCATCCGCACCGTCTCTAAACGTTTCCGCAGCATCAGTAAAAATATGCAGAATACGATGGGGCAGGTGACCACCAGCGCGGAGCAGATGCTGAAAGGGCACAAAGAGGTGCTGATTTTCGGCGGTCAGGACGTTGAAGCGCAGCGTTTCAACAAAGTCAGCAACCGTATGCGCCATCAGGGAATGAAGCTGGTCTCCGCCTCGTCTATCTCTGATCCCATTATTCAGCTGATTGCCTCGCTGGCGCTCGCTTTCGTACTGTATGCCGCCAGCTTCCCAAGCGTAATGGACACCCTGACCGCCGGCACCATCACCGTGGTCTTCTCCTCGATGATCGCGTTAATGCGCCCGCTGAAATCCCTGACTAACGTCAACGCGCAGTTCCAGCGCGGCATGGCCGCCTGCCAGACACTGTTCTCGATTCTCGACAGCGAGCAGGAAGTGGATAACGGCACGCGTACTATTGAACGCGCCAAAGGCGATATTGAGTTTCGCAACGTGACCTTTACCTATCCGGGACGCGATATTCCGGCGCTGCGCGATATCAATCTTTCCATTCCGGCCGGTAAAACCGTGGCGCTGGTCGGGCGCTCAGGCTCCGGCAAATCGACCATCGCCAGCCTGCTGACGCGTTTTTACGATATTCAGCAAGGCGAAATTTTGATCGATGGTCACGACCTGCGTGAATATACCCTGCGTTCATTGCGCAATCAGGTTGCGCTGGTTTCGCAGAACGTGCATCTGTTTAACGACACTATCGCTAACAACATCGCCTATGCACGCAACGACGTCTATGACCGCGCGCAGATTGAAAAAGCCGCTGAAATGGCCCATGCGATGGATTTCATTCGCAAGATGGAAAACGGCCTGGATACGGTGATCGGCGAAAACGGCGTGCTGCTGTCAGGTGGCCAGCGTCAGCGTATCGCTATCGCCCGCGCGCTGCTGCGCGATAGCCCGATTTTGATTCTTGATGAGGCGACCTCGGCGCTGGATACCGAATCGGAGCGCGCGATTCAGTCAGCGCTGGATGAACTGCAGAAAAACCGTACCTCGCTGGTGATTGCGCATCGCCTGTCAACCATCGAAAAAGCGGATGAAATCGTGGTAGTGGAAGATGGTCGCATTATCGAGCGCGGCACGCACGATGAACTGATCGGCCAGCGGGGCGCTTACGCTCAGCTGCATAAAATGCAGTTTGGGCAATGATTGAGCGCATCTGGAGCGGACGTTCGCCGCTCTATCTGCTACTGCTGCCGCTCAGCCTGCTGTATGGGGCGATCACCGCCCTGATCCGGCTCAGCTACCGTCTCGGCCTGCGTAAGGCCTGGCGGTCGCCGGTGCCGGTGGTAGTGGTGGGAAACCTGACGGCGGGCGGCAACGGCAAAACGCCGGTGGTTATCTGGCTGGTGGAACAGCTGCAGCGGCAGGGGCTGCGCGTTGGCGTCGTTTCGCGCGGCTACGGCGGCAAAGCGGATCGTTATCCTTTACTGCTTACGCCGGAGACCACAACCGGGCAGGCGGGCGACGAGCCGGTACTGATCGCGCAGCGTACCGGTGCGCCGGTGGCGGTATCGCCGGTGCGCAGCGAAGCGGTGAAAGCGCTGCTTGCCGCTCACCGGCTCGATCTGATTATCACCGACGATGGCCTGCAGCATTACGCGCTGGCGCGCGATATCGAAATCGTGGTGGTGGATGGCGAACGACGCTTCGGCAACGGCTGGTGGCTGCCGGCAGGGCCAATGCGGGAACGTGCCGGACGCCTGCGTCAGGTTGACGCGGTGATTGTGAACGGCGGGGAAGCCGGGAAAGGGGAGATCGCCATGCGCCTGCAGCCGGGCGCGGCGATAAACCTGAAAACCGGCGTCAGCGCGCCGCTCTCCTCGCTCGCATCCGTTGTGGCGATGGCGGGCATCGGGCATCCGCCGCGCTTTTTCGCCACGCTGCGTCAACATGCTGTGCCGGTGGCGCGTGCCGTGCCTTTCGCCGATCATCAGGCCTATCGCGAAGCCGATCTGCTGGCGCTGACGCCGGAGCATGAAGCGTTACTGATGACGGAAAAGGATGCGGTGAAGTGCCGCGCCTTCGCGCATGACAACTGGTGGTATTTGCCGGTGGATGCGCATCTCTCCGCCGCCGCCGAACCGCTACTGCAAAAAATCGCCGCGCTTGGCCGCAACTGAGGTAAAAATTCGGCGATTAATGATTACACTGGTGCTATCCGACTGAAAGGAGCCGCCGATGGCACCCGTTTCTCTTTCCCGTCAGACCGCCCGCAATCTGCATCTTGCGGCGCAGGGTCTGCTGAATCCTCCTGAGCGTAAAGCGCGTTACGATGATCTGCTCGACGCCATCCGGCGGATGTCGTTGCTGCAGATCGATACCATTCATGTTGTGGCGCGCAGCCCTTATCTGGTGCTGTTCAGCCGGCTGGGAGCCTATCCCGAAAGCTGGCTGGAACAGGCGCTGGCTTCCGGCAGCCTGTTTGAATACTGGGCGCACGAGGCCTGCTTTATCCCCGCTGAAGATTATTCGCTGCTG
Source organism: Mixta gaviniae (assembly GCF_002953195.1). GTDB lineage: Bacteria > Pseudomonadota > Gammaproteobacteria > Enterobacterales > Enterobacteriaceae > Mixta > Mixta gaviniae. The sequence continues at coordinate 1,658,374 of NZ_CP026377.1, forward strand.
CGCCACCGCATGCTGCAGCCGGAGAAAATGGGCTGGAAGTACAATGCGGCGTGGATGGCGCAGCATGCCGATGAGATCGCCGATCTACTGCGGCATATCGCGACTAACGGGCCGGTACGCTCCGCCGATTTCGCGACCGCGCCCGGCCATCAACCCGGCTGGTGGTCATGGAAGCCGCATAAACGCCATCTTGAAAACCTGTTTACCGCCGGCGAGCTGATGGTCAGCGGCCGGCATAATTTTCAGCGTATCTACGATTTGCGCCAGCGGGTCATGCCGGCGTGGGATGATGCGCGACATATGCTCAGCGAAGAGGCAGCGCGCGAGCGGATGCTGCGTAACAGCGCCGCCAGCCTGGGGCTGTTTCGGGCGGAGTGGCTGCCCGATTACTACCGTCTGAAACGCGTCGCGCTAAAAGAGACGGTAGCGCGCTGGCAGGAAGAGGGCTTTATCGTGCCGGTCACGGTAGAAAAAATGGGCGCCATGTGGCTGCACCGCGACAGCGCCGCCCGGCTGGAAGCGCCGCTGAACGCCAGCCATACGACCGTGCTGTCGCCGTTCGATCCGGTGGTCTGGGATCGGCGTCGGGCCCAGGCGCTCTTCGATTTCAACTACCGTCTGGAGTGCTATACGCCCGCGCCGAAACGCCAGTATGGCTATTTCACGCTGCCGCTCCTGCATCGCGGCGCGCTCAAGGCGAGGCTGGATGCGAAAATGCTGCGCCGCGAGCGCTGCCTGCACATCAAAAACCTGTGGCTGGAGGAGAATGTCAGGATCGGCGCGGGATTCGTCAGGGATTTACAGCGCGCGCTGGATCGCTTTGCCCGCTGGCAGGGGGCGGAGCAGGTGGTGCTGGAGCAGGCGCCGGAGGCGCTGCGTCAGGCGCTGGGGGCGAGCCGGATGCTGACGTAAGCGTGAGATTATCGCCGCATTCCGCGGCTGTGTTATGCTTGCCCTACTGAGGCTTCGGGCCATTACGGAGGAAACATGGATCACCGTTTACTTGAAATCGTCGCTTGTCCGGTCTGTAACGGCAAGCTCTACTACAACAAAGAGCAGCAGGAGCTGATTTGTAAACCAGACGGCCTGGCTTATCCGGTACGTGAGGGTATTCCGGTGCTGCTGGAAAATGAAGCCCGCACCCTGTCCGCGGACGAGATACATCCATGAGTTTTGTCGCCATCATTCCGGCCCGCTTCGCCTCGACGCGTCTGCCGGGCAAGCCGCTGGTGGATATTCATGGCAAACCGATGGTCGTGCATGTGATGGAGCGGGCGATCCAGTCGGGCGCCGATCGCGTGATCGTCGCGACCGATCATCCCGACGTGGCGGCGGCGGTAACGGCGGCCGGCGGCGAAGTCTGTCTGACGCGCCCCGATCATCAGTCCGGCACCGAGCGGCTGGCGGAAGTGATCGAGCAGTGCCGGTTCGCGGATGACGCCATTATCGTTAACGTGCAGGGTGATGAGCCGCTGATCCCGCCGGAAATTATCCGTCAGGTCGCCGATAATCTGGCGGGCGCGGCAGCCGGCATGGCGACGCTGGCGGTGCCGATCGACAGCGCGGAAGAGGCGTTTAACCCCAACGCGGTGAAGGTGGTGCGTGATGCGCAGGGCTATGCGCTCTACTTTTCCCGCGCCACCATTCCCTGGGATCGCGAACGCTTCGCCCACTCGCGCGACGCCATCGGTGACAGTCTGCTGCGTCATATCGGCATCTACGCTTACCGCGCAGGCTTTATCCGCCGCTATGTCAGCTGGGAGCCAAGCCAGCTGGAGCAGATCGAACTGCTGGAGCAGCTGCGTGTCCTCTGGTACGGCGAAAAAATCCACGTCGACGTGGCGCGCACGCTGCCTGCGGCGGGCGTCGACACCGCGGAAGATCTGGCGCGCGTACGCGCGGTGCTGGCCGGCTAAGTCAGCAGTCCGTCTGACTACGGCGGCGTGGTTCAGACGCCGTTAATACAGAGGGAGAGGCGACGGCCTCTCCCTCTTGTTTTTCAGGGCTTCAACGCTGCTACGGCGCCGGTTTCCCGTCGGCCCCGCTACCTGCCGCCTGTTTACCGTTTATCCTTTGCCAGAGACTGCCCAACCCTTCATAGACGGCGCGTTCGCTATGGCTAAGCCACAGCGGCGAAGGCAGCGCCTTTTCCCACCCGTTGAGCGGCGAAGCGATCGCCATCTGATTTGCCGGCGCCGCCAGAGGCGACAACCCCTGATGATGGAAAAAAGCCATCGCGCGTGGCATATGGTTGGCGGAGGTGACCAGCAGGAACGGACGCTCTCCGACCCGCTGTTTTACCGCCCGCGCCTCATCGTCGGTGTCGCGCGGCTGATCAAGCAGAATGATATCCGCCTGCGGCACGCCGAGCGATGCGGCGACCGTCGCCGCCACCTGCGCATTGCTCACCGGATTGCGCTGCGCCGCGCCGCCGGTAAAAATCATTTTCGCTCCCGGATGCATGCGCCACTGACGTACCCCTTCGGTGACGCGCGGCAGGCTGTTGCCGATCAGGTTCGAGCTGGGCGCCCAGGCGGGATTCCAGGTATAGCCGCCGCCCAGCACCACAATATAGTCAATATTGTCTGCCTGATTGCGGGTAGGATAGCGATTCTCCAGTGGACGCAGCAGGCCGTCGGCAATCGGCTGCAGGCTCAGCGCCAATAACAGGGCCCATCCCACAGAAATGATAATTTTTCCGCTTTTTTGCCAGCGGCTGAACCAAAGCAGCAAAAGCCCGACGGCCATCGTCAAAAGCAGGAGCGGCAAAGGCAGCAGCAGCCCGCCAGCGATTTTTTTTAGGGTAAAAAACAGCATTACGGATTCCTTTTGTCCGAAAAAACATCATCCGAGAGCCAGAGTCTGCATCAAAGGTTCATTCTGCGCCGGGGTATGACAAAATAGGCGCCACTTAACGGCCATTCACCGGAGCTGCCGCAATGCAGGATCGTAACTTTGACGATATTGCAGATAAATTCGCGCAAAACATTTACGGTACCACTAAAGGGCGTATTCGTCAGGCTATCCTGTGGCAGGAGCTGGACGCGCTATTAACGACGCTGCCGGCGCGTCCGCTGCATATTCTCGACGTCGGCGGCGGGCAGGGGCAAATTGCCTGCGGCCTCGCGGCGCGCGGGCATCAGGTGCTGCTGTGCGACATCTCCGGTGAAATGCTGCAGCGCGCCCGCGCCAATGCGGAGCAGCAGAACGTGATTGCCCACATGCAATTCAAACAAATTAGCGCGCAGCAGGTGGCGCAACATTTGGATAAGCCGGTCGATCTGGTATTGTTTCACGCTGTGCTGGAATGGGTCGCCGAGCCTGAAGCGATCCTCGCCGCGCTCTACGACGCGCTGGCGCCGGGCGGGGTGCTGTCGCTGATGTTTTATAACCTGCACGGCCTGATCCTGCAGAACCTGGCGCACGGCAATTTCGGCTGGCTGGAAGCGGGCATGGTCAAGCGGAAAAAGAAAACGCTGTCGCCCGATTATCCGCGCGATCCCCAGCAGGTTTATCAGTGGCTGCAGGCGTGCGGCTTTATCATTGAGCGCCGCGCCGGCATTCGGGTATTTCATGATTATATGCACGACAAACAGTTAAGAATTGATGAATTTGATCGGGTGCTGGCGATGGAGACGCGCTATTGCCGACAGGAGCCCTTTATCAGCCTCGGGCGTTATATCCATGTCACCGCGCGGAAACCCGCCCAGAAGGACCAACTATGAGTGATTTTTCCCAGACTGTCCCGGAGCTGGTCTCCTGGGCACGGAAGAATGATTTTTCCGTTTCGTTACCTACCGAACGTCTGGCCTTCCTGCTGGCTGTCGCCACGCTCAACAGCGAGCGCATGGACGGCGAAATGAGCGAAGGCGAACTGATTGACGCCTTTCGCCACGTCAGCAAAGCCTTTGAACAGACGCATGAAACCGTTATGGTGCGCGCCAACAATGCGATCAACGATATGGTGCGCCAGCGTCTGCTTAACCGCTTTACCAGCGAACTGGCCGACGGCAACGCTATCTATCGTCTGACGCCGCTGGCCATCGGCATTACCGATTACTATATCCGCCAGCGCGAATTCTCTACGCTGCGCCTGTCGATGCAGCTTTCGGTGGTGGCGCAGGAGCTGAAGCGCGCGGCGGACGCGGCGGAAGAGGATGGCGACGAGTTCCACTGGCATCGCAATGTCTTCGCGCCGCTGAAATATTCCGTGGCGGAAATTTTCGACAGCATCGATTTAACCCAGCGCCTGATGGATGAACAGCAACAGGCGGTAAAAAGCGATATCGCCGAGCTGCTGAATCAGGACTGGCGCGCGGCGATCTCCAGCTGCGAGCTGTTGCTCTCCGAAACGTCCGGCACGCTGCGCGAGCTGCAGGATACGCTGGAGGCCGCCGGCGACAAGCTGCAGGCCAACTTGCTGCGTATTCAGGACGCGACGCTCGGCAGCCCCGATCTCGGCTTTGTCGATAAGCTGGTGTTCGATCTGCAAAACAAGCTGGATCGCATTATCAGCTGGGGCCAGCAGGCGATCGATCTCTGGATCGGCTATGACCGTCACGTCCATAAATTTATTCGTACCGCCATCGATATGGATAAAAACCGCGTCTTTGCGCAGCGGCTGCGCCAGTCGGTGCAGAACTACTTCGATCAGCCCTGGGCGCTGACCTACGCCAATGCGGATCGCCTCTTTGACATGCGTGACGAAGAGATGGCGCTGCGCGACGAAGAGGTCACCGGCGAGCTGCCGTCGGAGCTGGAATATGAAGAGTTCAATGAAATCCGCGAGCAGCTTGCAGCCATGATTGAAGAAGCGCTGCAGATTTACAAAACCGAAAATAAACCGCTTAACCTCGGCGAGGTGATGCGGGACTATCTGGCGCAGTATCCACGCGCCCGTCATTTCGACGTGGCGCGCATCGTCGTCGACCAGGCGGTGCGTTTAGGCGTGGCGGAAGCTGATTTTTCCGGGTTGCCGGCGCAATGGCAGCCCATTAATGATTACGGAGCCAAGGTGCAGGCGCATGTCATCGACAAATATTGAACAAGTGATGCCAGTTAAGCTGGCACAGGCGCTGGCGAATCCGATTTTTCCCGCGCTGGACAGCCAGCTGCGTGCGGGCCGACATATTGGTATTGAAGAGCTGGATAACCACGCCTTCCTGATGGATTACCAGGAATATCTGGAAGAGTTTTACGCGCGTTACAACGTAGAGCTGGTGCGCGCGCCGGAAGGCTTTTTCTATCTGCGTCCGCGCTCCACCACGCTGATCCCGCGTTCGGTGCTGTCGGAGCTGGATATGCTGGTGGGTAAAATTCTCTGCTATCTCTATCTCAGCCCGGAGCGCCTGGCCAATGAAGGCATCTTTTCCCAGCAGGAGCTGTATGACGAGCTGCTGAGCCTGGCGGATGAACACAAGCTGCTGAAGCTGGTGAACCAGCGCTCCACCGGCTCCGACCTCGATCGGCAGAAGCTGCATGAAAAAGTGCGCGCTTCGCTAAGCCGCCTGCGCCGTCTCGGCATGGTGTGGTTTATGGGCAACGACAGCAGCAAGTTTCGCATTATGGAATCGGTATTTCGCTTTGGCGCGGATGTGCGCAGCGGCGATGACCCGCGCGAGGCGCAGCTGCGCATGATCCGCGTCGGCGAAGCCATGACGCTGGAAGAGAGCGCGGAAGAACAGGACGCCCTGGCGCGCCAGACAGAAACGGCGGAGGATGAAGAGGAATGATTGAACGCGGTAAGTTTCGCTCGCTAACGCTGATTAACTGGAACGGTTTTTTTGCGCGCACTTTTGAGCTTGATAACCTGGTGACCACGCTTTCCGGCGGCAACGGCGCCGGCAAATCCACCACCATGGCGGCTTTTATTACAGCGATGATCCCCGATCTGACGCTGCTGCATTTCCGTAACACCACCGAAGCCGGCTCGACCAGCGGCTCGCGCGACAAAGGCCTGCACGGCAAGCTGCGTCCCGGCGTCTGCTATTCGGTTCTCGATGTGGTCAACTCGCGCCATCAACGCGTGATCGTTGGCGTACGGCTGCAGCAGGTAGCCGGACGCGATAAAAAAGTTGATATTCGTCCCTTCAGTATTCACGGCCTGCCGAGCGCGCAGCATCCTACCGAAGTGTTGACGGAGACGGTCGGTACGCGCCAGGCGCGCGTGCTGCCGCTGAATGAGCTGAAAGATCGCGTCGAGGCGATGGAAGGGGTGCAGTTTAAACAGTACAACTCCATTATCGACTACCACAGCCTGATGTTCGAACTGGGTATCGTGGCGCGCCGTCTGCGTTCCGCCAGCGATCGCAGCAAATTCTACCGCCTGATCGAAGCCTCGCTTTACGGCGGCATCTCCAGCGCTATCACCCGCTCGTTGCGCGACTACCTGCTGCCGGAAAACAGCGGCGTGCGTAAAGCGTTCCAGGATATGGAAGCCGCGCTGCGTGAAAACCGCATGACGCTGGAGGCGATTCGCGTCACCCAGTCCGATCGCGATCTGTTCAAACATCTGATTTCCGAAGCCACCAACTATGTCGCTTCGGACTACATGCGCCACGCTAACGAGCGCCGCATCCACCTGGACGGCGCGCTGGTGCTGCGCAACGATCTTTTCGCCAGCCGCAAGCAGCTGGCCGCCGAGCAGTATCGCCATGTCGAAATGGCGCGCGAGCTGGCTGAACACAGCGCCGCCGAAAGCGATCTCGAAACCGACTACCAGGCCGCCAGCGATCACCTTAACCTGGTACAGACGGCGGTGCGTCAGCAGGAGAAAATCGAGCGCTATGAAGCCGATCTTGATGAGTTGACCTACCGTCTGGAAGAGCAGAATGAAGTGGTGGCCGAAGCGCGCGAGGTGCAGGACGAAAGGGAAGCGCGCAGAGAAGCGGCCGAGCTGGAAGTCGATGAGCTGAAAAGCCAGCTGGCGGATTACCAGCAGGCGCTGGACGTGCAGCAAACGCGCGCGATTCAGTATCAGCAGGCGCTGGGTGCGCTGAAGCGCGCGCAGGAGATCTGCCGTCTGCCGGAGCTGAACATCGACAACGCCGAAGAGTGGCAGGAAACCTTCCAGGCACGCGAGCAGGAAGCGACGGAAACCCTGCTGCAGCTGGAGCAAAAAATGAGCGTGGCCGAGGCGGCGCACGGTCAGTTTGAACAGGCGTTCGAGCTGGTGTGCAAAATCGCCGGGCCAGTCAGCCGCAGCGAAGCCTGGCAAACCGGACGGGAACTGCTGCGCGATGCTGCCAACCAGCGTCATCAGGCTGAACAGCTCGCTTCGCTGCGCATGCGTCTCTCCGAAATGGAACAGCGCCTGCGCGAGCAGTATGAAGCGGAACGTCTGCTGAACGAGTTCTGCAAGCGTCAGGGCCAACAGTATGAGGCGCACGAGCTTGAAGCGCTGCAGCAGGAGCTGGAAGCGCGCATCGAGCAGCTGGGGCAGAGCGTCGCCGACGCGGGTGAACAGCGCATGATGATGCGCCAGGAGCTGGAGCAGGTGCGCGAGCGCATCAGCCAGCTGACCGCTCGCGCGCCGCACTGGCTGGCGGCGCAAGAGATCCTGACTCAGCTCAGCGAACAGACCGGACAGCCGCTGGAAAATAGCCAGCAGGTCACCGAATTCATGCAGCAGCTGCTGGAGCGCGAGCGCGAAACCACGGTTGAGCGCGACGAAGTGGCGGCGCGCAAACGTGAAACCGAACAGCAGATCGAACGCCTGAGCCAGCCTGGCGGCTCGGAAGATCCGCGCCTTAACGCGCTGGCCGAACGTTTCGGCGGCGTGCTGCTCTCTGAAATTTATGATGACGTCACCTTTGAAGACGCGCCTTACTTCTCGGCGCTCTACGGTCCGTCGCGCCACGCTATCGTGGTGCCCGATCTATCGCTGGTGCGCGAGCAGCTGGACGGGCTGGAAGATTGCCCGGAAGATCTCTACCTGATCGAGGGCGATCCGCAATCCTTCGACGACAGCGTGTTCAGCACCGAAGAGCTGGAAAGAGCGGTCGTGGTGAAAGTGGCGGAGCGCCAGTGGCGCTACTCCCGCTTCCCAAAAGTGCCGCTGTTCGGCCGCGCCGCGCGCGAGAAGCAGCTGGAGCTGCTGCATAACCAGCGCGAGCAGCTGGCGGAAACTTACGCCACGCTTTCATTCGACGTGCAGAAAACCCAGCGTCTGCATCAATCCTTCAGCCGCTTTATCGGCAGCCATCTGGCGGTGGCGTTTGAAGAAGATCCGGAAGCGCAAATTCGTCAGTTCAACGCGCGTCGCAGCGAAATCGAACGCGCGCTGAACGCCCATGAAAGCGAAAACCAGCAGCAGCGTCAGCAGTATGAGCAGGCGAAAGAGGGCGTGGCGCAGCTTAACCGCCTGCTGCCGCGCGTGAACCTGCTGCTTGACGAGACGCTGGCCGATCGCTGCGAAGAGCTGCGCGAGCTGTTAAGCGAGGCGCAGGAGGCGGCGCGCTTTATTCAGCAGCACGGCAATCACCTGTCGCGCCTTGAGCCATTGCTGAGTGTGCTGCAGAGCGATCCGCAGCAGCATGAGCAGCTGAAAGCGGATTATCAGCAGGCGCAGCAGGCGCAGCGCGAGGCGCGTCAACAGGCCTTCGCCATCACCGAAGTGGTGCAGCGTCGCGCCCATTTCGGCTACGCGGATTCGGCCGGTATGCTGACCGGCACCAGCGATCTCAACGAAAAACTGCGTCAGCGTCTGGAACATGCCGAGGCGGAGCGCGCGCGCGCGCGTGAGCAGCTGCGCGAACATCAGACGAAGCTGACCCAGTATTCGCAGGTGTTAGCCTCGCTGAAAAGCGCATACGACGCCAAGCGCGACATGCTCAAAGAGTTGCAGCAGGAGATGCTGGATATCGGCGTGCAGGCGGACGCCAGCGCCGAAGAGCGCGCGCGCATCCGTCGCGACGAGCTGCATAATGCGCTCAGCCATAACCGCTCGCGCCGCAATCAGCTGGAAAAACAGCTGACCTTCTGCGAAGCGGAAATGGATGGGCTGCAGAAAAAACTGCGTCGCCTGGAGCGCGATTACCATCTCAGCCGTGAACAGGTGGTCAGCGCCAAAGCGGGCTGGTGCGCGGTGATGCGAATGGTGAAAGATAACGGCGTCGAACGTCGTCTGCACCGACGTGAGCTGGCCTATCTCGGCGGCGATGAGCTGCGCTCGATGTCCGATAAAGCGCTGGGGGCGCTGCGTCTGGCGGTGGCCGATAATGAACATCTGCGTGACGTGCTGCGTCTTTCGGAAGATCCGAAGCGGCCGGAGCGCAAAATCCAGTTCTTTATCGCGGTTTACCAGCATCTGCGCGAGCGTATCCGCCAGGATATTATCCGTACCGACGATCCGGTAGAGGCGATTGAGCAGATGGAGATCGAGCTGAGCCGCCTGACCGAAGAGCTGACCGCGCGCGAAAAAATGCTGGCGATCAGCTCGCGCAGCGTCGCGAATATTATTCGCAAAACCATCCAGCGCGAGCAGAACCGTATCCGTCAACTGAACCAGGGGCTGCAAAGCGTCAGCTTCGGCCAGGTGCGCAGCGTGCGGCTGAATGTCAACGTGCGCGAAAGCCACGCCACGCTGCTGGATGTGCTGTCGGAACAGCATGAGCAGCATCAGGATCTGTTCAACAGCAATCGCCTGACCTTCTCGGAAGCGCTGGCGAAGCTGTGGCAGCGTCTGAATCCGCAGATTGATATGGGCCAGCGCACGGCGCAGACCATCGGCGAAGAGCTGCTGGATTACCGTAACTACCTGGAGATGGAAGTGGAGGTGAACCGCGGTTCGGACGGCTGGCTGCGTGCGGAGAGCGGGGCGCTCTCCACCGGTGAGGCGATTGGTACCGGTATGTCGATTCTGGTCATGGTGGTGCAGAGCTGGGAAGAAGAGGCACGCCGCCTGCGCGGTAAAGACATTAGCCCTTGCCGCCTGCTGTTCCTTGATGAAGCGGCACGTCTTGACGCCAAATCTATCGCCACGCTGTTTGAGCTGTGTGAGCGGCTGGAGATGCAGCTGATTATCGCTGCGCCGGAAAACATCAGTCCGGAGAAAGGCACCACCTACAAACTGGTCCGTAAAGTCTTTAATAATACGGAGCATGTGCATGTGGTCGGGCTGCGCGGCTTCTCTGCCGATCCGGTGCCGGGCGCCGGTCTGTCGCAGGCGGAGCAGGGCCAGCGTGAGGATGAAAAAACGCAGGTTTGATGTAGTAAAAATGTTGCGTCACGTTTAATCTAACCAACGGCATTTGCTCTCTGAGACAAATGCCGTTGTTCGTTTATATACCTATTATAATAATTAACAGTCTTGACGGTTTGTTCACCGTCGATAAAAACAGGCAGGGGGCAAGGATGTTGCTGGCAAAGAGTAACGCAGTAAAAAGAACAGCGCTGGCCTGGGCGGTCGCCATTAGCCTGCTACCGATGTTGACGGCTCAGGCGGCAATTATCACCGCCGTACCGGGCCATATCGCAGGCGGCGCGATGAGCGCTGCCGACGCGCAACAAAAAATGCTGGCCGCATTGCCGCAGGGCGTTAAGCCATTTTATACCGGCACGCTGGCCTCCATTTATGCTGCACGCCATATGCAGCCGATCTGGCAGGACAGAGAGGCGGTGCAGCAGTTTCAGCAGCAGCTGGCGGAAGTGGCGCTTTCCGGCGTGCAGCCGCAGTTTACCCAGTGGGTGCAGCAGTTAACGCATCCTGATATTAATGGCCTGGCGCGCGATGTGATCCTGTCGGACGCCATGCTCGGCTATCTGCAGTTTGTCTCCAGCGTGCCTAAACAGGGCGAAGAGTGGCTGTACAGCCGGGTGCCTTACAAAATGGCGCTGCCGGCAATGTCGGTAACCAATCAGTGGCTTTCCGCCGCCGATGCCGGGCATCTGGCGACTTTCGTGCATTCGCTGGCGCCGCAGCATCCGCAATACGCTCGCATGCATAAAGCGCTGAAAACGCTGCTGGCGGACAATCATCCCTGGCCACAGCTTAAAGACAAGCAGACGCTGCGTCCCGGCCAGGTTAGCGATGACGTGCCGGCGCTGAGAGAAATTCTGCAGCGCACCGGTATGTTCGCGCGCAGCGATACGCCTGCTCCCAACGATGATGCAACGCCGGCTGACGCCCGCGCCGTAAGTCAGAGCAGCCAGTCGGCAGCCGTTAGCCCATCGGCGGTAAATGTGGCCGACCTGCCTGCCGCGACGCCGGAAAACCCCGGTAACGTTGCGGCGTCCTCGCCGGCGGCCAATGGTGATAACGTCTACAGCCCTGAGCTGATCGAAGCGGTAAAACGTTTTCAACGCTGGCAGGGGCTGGAGCCGGACGGCTCCGTCGGCCCGCGCACGCGTGAGTGGCTAAACGTCTCGCCGCAGCTGCGCGCCGCGCTGCTGGCGTTAAACATCCAGCGCCTGCGTCTGCTGCCGGACGATATGCGCAACGGCATCATGGTGAATATTCCTAACTATTCGCTGGTTTACTATGCCGACGGCAATAAAATCCTCTCGTCGCGGGTGATTGTCGGACGTCCGGATCGTAAAACGCCGTTGATGCGCAGCGCGCTGAATAACGTGGTACTGAACCCGCCGTGGAATGTGCCGACGACGCTGGTGCGCCAGGATATTATTCCCAAGGTGAAGCGTGACCCCAGCTATCTTTATAAGCATGGCTATACGCTGCTATCGGGCTGGAGCAATGACGCGGAGGTGATCGACCCCAGCATGATTGACTGGAGTATGGTGTCGGCATCCAACTTCCCGTATCGGCTGCGCCAGGCACCGGGCGCCACTAACTCGCTGGGCCGCTTTAAATTTAATATGCCCAGTTCAGACGCCATCTATCTGCACGATACGCCGAATCATGGCCTGTTCCAGAAGGATATTCGCGCGCTAAGTTCAGGCTGCGTGCGGGTAAACAAAGCCTCGGAGCTGGCTAATCTACTGCTGCAGGACGCCGGCTGGAATGATGTGCGCATCTCCAGCAGTCTGAAGCAGGGTGATACGCGCTATGTGCCTATTCGTCATCGCATTCCGGTCAACCTGTTCTACCTCACCGCCTGGGTTACTGATGACGGCGAGACACAGTTCCGAACAGATATTTACAATTACGATACCACCGCTCAGTCGGGGACGCGCATTCTGGCGCAGGCGGGCCAGCTGTTGCTTTAATGGTTGATTTTTTGTTCTTTTATCCGGCCCGCCTGCCCGATCAGGCGGCCGGCTCTTCACTCCCTTTTCCGTTTATCTTCACATTCCTGCCATTCGGTAGCTTGACGTTAACAAAAGTGGCGGTTATGGTGCGGGCTTGTGTACTTTTTGCACGCTTCGCTTTCTTTTTGTAGGTAAACGCATTTTATGGCTAATATTGATTCCCAACGTCGTAAGCTGCTGGTTCTTGGTGGTGCGGCAGCAGGGCTTGCGCTGCTTCCTGGCTCAGCTCTTGCCTCAGTTTCGACCTCTCGCCCCCGCATCCTGATGCTTAACAACCTTCATACTGGCGAAACGCTGAAAACCGAGTTTTTTAACGGTAAAAGTTACGATAAAGATGAACTGGCACGGTTAAACCATTTTTTCCGCGACTATCGGGCAAATAAAATTAAAAGTATCGACCCGAAATTGTTCGATCAACTTTATCGCCTGCAGGCAATGCTGGAGACACGTAAGCCGGTTCAGCTGATTTCCGGCTACCGCTCGCTCTCCACCAATAATATGCTGCGTGAAAAAGGCAGTGGCGTCGCCAAACACAGTTATCACACGCTGGGTCAGGCGATGGATTTCCATATTGAAGGGATATCTCTGAGCAATGTGCGCAAAGCGGCGCTGAAAATGCGCGCCGGTGGTGTAGGATATTACCCCAGCAGTAACTTTGTGCATATTGATACCGGGCCGGTAAGGCACTGGTAAGTGAGAGCTATTCCGCAGCCGGGCTGGCTGCGGATAATGGAGCATTATGGATTATCACATTATTCCCGTAACGGCGTTCGCGCAGAACTGTTCATTAATCTGGTGTGGCAAAACGCGCGAGGCGGCGCTGGTCGATCCGGGCGGCGATGCGCAGCTGATCAAACAGCAGGTGGCGGCGCAGAATGTGACGGTTAAAGCGGTACTGCTGACGCACGGCCATCTTGACCACGTTGGCGCGGCGGCAGAGCTGGCGGCGCACTACAAGGTATCGATAGTGGGGCCGCATAAACTGGACGCTTTCTGGCTGGATGCTTTGCCGGTGCAGAGCCAGATGTTTGGACTGGCGGAATGTGCCCCGTTAACGCCCGATCGCTGGCTGGAGGAGGGGGAGACGGTAGAGGTCGGAGAGACCACGCTGGAAGTCTTACACTGCCCCGGCCATACCCCCGGGCACATCGTCTTTTTTGATCGCGCGGGCCGCTTGCTGATCTCCGGCGATGTGATTTTTAGCGGCGGCGTAGGGCGCACCGATTTCCCACAGGGCGACCATCAGGCACTGATAAAGGCGATTAAAACTAAACTGCTGCCGCTTGGCGATGATATTACCTTTATTCCTGGCCACGGGCCGATATCAACGCTGGGGCGTGAACGCATCAGTAATCCTTTCTTAAACTGACAGCGTCAAAAAAATGGGCCAGGCGGCCCATTTTTTATTGCTGATAAAAACTCAGAGTACTGCGACGATCGCTTCGCACAACGCCGCCATATTATCTGGCGTCATACCGGCCACGTTAACGCGCCCGGAATTAACCGCATACACGCCAAACTCCTCACGCAGGCGAATCACCTGATCTTTATTCAGGCCGCTAAATGAAAACATGCCGTTCTGGCGAATAATAAAGCTGAAGTCGCGGTTCGCGCCTTTTTCTTGCAGCGTATTTACAAACAGCTGACGCATACGATGAATGCGCTGACGCATATCGGTCAGCTCCTGCTCCCAGATAGCGCGCAGCGTATCGTTGCCGAGAATGGTGGCAACGACGGCCGCGCCGTGAGCCGGCGGGTTAGAGTAGTTGGCGCGAATGGTGTACTTCACCTGGCTGAAAGCGGTATCGGCCACGCCATTATCGGCAGCCACCAGCGTCAGGGCACCTACGCGCTCATTATAGAGACCGAAGTTTTTCGAGTAAGAACTGGCGGCGATCAGTTCGCTGTGGCTGGCCGCGAAGATACGCAGGCCTTCCGCATCCTCTTCCAGACCGCGCGCGAAGCCCTGATAGGCAAAGTCGAACAGCGGCAGCCAGCCGCTCGCTTTCGACAGCTCCGCCAGCTGTGCCCACTGCTCTGACGTTGGGTCGATACCGGTCGGGTTGTGGCAGCAGCCGTGGAACAGTACCACGTCGCCCGCTTTGGCGCCGCGCAGGCTGGCCAGCATGGCGTCGAAATCGAGCTGGTGGTTTTCAGCGTCATAATAGTGATATTCGCAGACCTCAAGGCCTGCCGCGCTGAACACATTTTTATGGTTGGGCCAGCTTGGGTTGCTGATCCAGATGCGTTTCGCTTCGGTTTGCGTCGCCAGGAAGTCAGCAGCGACACGCAGCGCGCCGGTGCCGCCTGGGGTTTGCGCGGTGCGGGCACGCTTTTCGCTAATGATCGCGCTATCCTGACCAAACAGCAGCGCCTGCGTACAGCGCGCGAAATCGGCCAGGCCATCAATGCTGAGATAATTTTTAGTGGTTTCGTTTTCCAGCAGATACTGCTCGGCTTTTTTAACGCTGGTTAATACCGGCGTCTGGCCGGTTTCATCTTTATAAACGCCGATGCCAAGGTTTATTTTATTTGGGCGATCGTCAGCGCGGAAAAGATCGGCTAAGCCAAGAATAGGGTCGGCGGGTGCAGCACTAATATTTTCAAACATATGAGAGGTCCGTAAGCTTCAAGAAAAGCGAATGAAGCCTCAGGTTAACGCCAGAATGTTTAAATGCCAACCGTTTGCGAGAAAAAGAGCGCGCGAAATATAACGTTGAAAATAAGGAAACAAAAACGGGGCCAGAGGCCCCGTTTTTCACGTTGATACAGAGTATACCCTCTGCATTAACACGCTCTTAGAACTGGTAAACCAGGCCCAGTGCTACGGTGTCGCCAGAGTTCACGCCCAGGCGGTTGTCGTCATCAATCTGGTTGATGATGTAGTCAACGTAGGTAGACATGTTTTTGTTGAAGTAGTAGGTGGCGCCCACTTCGAAATATTTAACCAGGTCAACGTCGCCGATGCCTTCAACATCTTTCGCTTTAGACTGCACGTAGGCGATAGACGGACGCAGACCGAAGTCGAACTGATACTGTGCAACCAGTTCGATGTTCTGTGCTTTGTTTACGAAGCCAGACGTGGATGCGTTTTCGTACGTCACGCCGTTAGTGGCAACAAAGGTACCAGCGCGAGAGTAGGAGAACGGCGTAGCGTTACGGGTTTCGCCATACATCGCCGCCAGGTAGAGGTTGTTGGCGTCATATTTGATGGCAGTTGCCCAGGACTCAGCGCGCTCACCTGCGCCTTCGCCGGTAGTATCGGTACGGTCGCCCAGGCCAGCCGCGTTGTCAGTGTAGGTAGTACGTGCGCCGGCAGATTGTAAATTCGTACGGTCGCTGTTGCTGTAGCCTGCAGCGAAACCGACGCCAATTGGCGTTTCGTAGCTGGTAGACAGGCCCCAGCCGTCGCCGTTGGCGCGACGGGTGTCGGTACGTTCGTTTTTGCCCTGATACTGAACCGCGAAGTTCCAGCCATCCACCAGGCCAAAGAAGTTAGTGTTACGGTAGGTCAGCAGACCGGTGCTGCGGCCGTTCATAAAGTTATCGGAGTAACCGGAATCACCGCCGAATTCAGGCAGCATATCGGTCCAGCCGATAGCGTCATACACGACGCCGTAGTTACGGCCGTAATCGATGGAGCCGAAGTCGCCGAATTTCAGACCGGCAAAGCCCAGACGGGTTTTGTTGCCGTTCTGCGCGTCGCTGCTGCCTTCAGAGTTGTTAGCCTGAACGTTATATTCCCACTGGCCGTAACCGGTCAGTTGATCATTGATCTGGGTTTCGCCTTTAAAGCCGAAACGAACATAGGTCTGGTCGCCGTCGCTGGCGTAACCGTCATCATCAGAGAAGTAATGCAGACCGACAGCTTTACCATACAGATCCAGCTTATTGCCGTTTTTATTATAGATTTCCGCTGCATTTGCTGCTCCGGCAGCTAACAGAGCAGGAATAACCACTGCCAGAATGTTGCGCTTCATCATTTTTTATTACCCTCATTGGAGTTATTTGGACACCTGCCACTGCCGTCAAGAATTCTTTACAAATGCCTGATCAGAGTTTGGTGTCTTCCTGTGTCTGCTGGCATCTTTCCATTCGCCGGCAGGTAATTCTACTCCGAAAATGCTACTAAACTCTAATAGTAGTTTCAATAGGAAAATATGTATTACAAAATGTAAAAACAGGGGAACTTTGTGAGATATCTCAAAATTTACAAAAATAAAAAAAGGCTGACAGAGTCAGCCTTTGTATATATATGAATTTCTTATATTTAATGCCAGATTTTAGAAACTGGCGTTGCGCGGCGTACGTGGGAATGGGATAACGTCCCTTACATTTTGTACGCCGGTGACATAAGCGATCAAACGTTCGAAACCTAAACCGAAGCCGGAATGGGGCACGGTGCCGTAACGGCGCAGATCGCGATACCACCAGTAATCTTCTTTATTCAGGCCCATCTCATTGAGGCGCTGGTCCAGCACGTCCAGGCGCTCTTCACGCTGCGAGCCGCCGATGATTTCACCGATACCCGGCGCCAGCACGTCCATCGCCGCCACGGTCTTCCCGTCTTCGTTAAGGCGCATATAAAAAGCCTTAATTTCTTTCGGATAATTTTTTACCACCACCGGCGCTTTGAAATGTTTTTCCGCCAGATAGCGTTCGTGTTCGGAAGAGAGGTCGATACCCCATTCAACCGCATTCTCAAACGTCTGTCCGCTGGCCAGCAGGATATCGATGGCGTCGGTGTAATCCACGCGCGCGAAATCGGCGGTAACGAATTTTTCCAGGCGGCTGACCGCTTCTTTGTCTACGCGCTCGGCGAAGAAGGCCATGTCATCGGCGCGCTCATCCAGTACTGCCTTAAAGACATATTTCAGCATCGCTTCCGCCAGGTCAGCGGCGTCATCCAGCGAGGCGAAGGCGATTTCCGGCTCCAGCATCCAGAACTCTGCCAGATGGCGGCTGGTGTTAGAGTTTTCAGCGCGGAAAGTGGGGCCGAAAGTGTAGATTTTTGACAGCGCGCAGGCGTAGGTTTCGCCGTTCAGCTGGCCGGATACGGTCAGGAACGCTTCTTTGCCGAAGAAATCTTCATTGAAGTCGACTTTACCCTGTGCGTCGCGCGGCAGGTTTTCCATATCCAGCGTGGAGACGCGGAACATCTCGCCGGCACCTTCGGTATCGGAAGCGGTGATCAGCGGCGTGGAGACCCAGAAATAGCCATTTTCATGGAAAAAGCGATGCAGCGCCTGCGCCAGCGTATGACGCACGCGCGCGACGGCGCCGATCAGGTTGGTGCGCGGACGCAGATGCGCCACTTCACGCAGATATTCGATGCTGTGACGTTTCGCCGCCATCGGATAGGTGTCGGGATCTTCCACCCAGCCCACCACTTCTATTGCAGTCGCCTGAATCTCAAAACTCTGTCCCTGGCCCGGAGATTCAACCACTTTGCCGGTAACGATAACGGAACAACCGGTCGTTAAACGCAGCACTTCGCTCTGGTAATTAGGCAGAGAATTATTGACGACAGCCTGAACGGGATTAAAGCAGGAGCCGTCATACACGGCGACAAAGGAAATACCGGCTTTTGAATCTCTTCGGGTACGCACCCAACCGCGCACGGTGACTTCATCGCCAACCGCAACCTGGCCGAGCAGTACGTCCGCTACAGGCACTACGCTCATAAAGTTCTCTCTTTATTAGTTCGAAAATAAACAGGTTAACCCCGAATTTAGGGCTAATCTATGTTACTTGCCGTCGGGCAGGACACAAGCAGAATTCGCCGCTGGCGGAAAGTTTTCTGGTTATTTCGTCGATTAGCGGGCGGGCGGGGTGGAGAAGGGCGTCAGCACGCGGAAAAAACGTGCTGACGCACCCATCAGCTGGCTTTTTTCACCAGCGGCAGATCAAAGGCTTTGCGCAGGGCGCGGACAAAGGCTTTATCGTGGCAGATGGTTTTGCCTGGGCTGTCGGAGAGCTTCGCCACCGGCTTGCCGTTGCACTCCACCAGCTTGATGACGATATTAAGCGGTTTGACCTGCGGAATATCGCAGGTCAGACGCGTGCCGATGCCGAACACCACATTGGTGCGCTGGCCGAAATGGCGATAGAGATCGACTGCCTTGTTGAAATCCAGATTGTCGGAGAAGACCAGCGTCTTGCTGTGCGGATCGATATCCAGCTTTTCATAGTGCGCCAGCGCTTTCTCGCCCCACTGCACCGGATCGCCAGAATCGTGGCGCAGCCCCTGATAGCGATTGGCGAAGCCGGGACCGAAATCGCGCAGGAAGGCGTCCATGGTGATGCAGTCGGTCAGCGCGATGCCGAGCTTATCATCATATTCATCCAGCCAGGCCTGCAGCGCCGCGCGTTGGCTATTGGCCAGCACCGGGCTGATTTGCTGATGCGCCTGGAACCACTCGTGCGCCTGAGTGCCGACCGGCGTAATGTCGAGCCGGCGGGCGATATCGTAGTTGCTTGAGCCCACCAGCCACGGGAAATCGCGCTGTAGAGTGCTGACGATAGCGAACTGTACGTCGCGGGAAAAACGGCGGCGGGTGCCGAAATCCATCAGGCGGAAGCGCGACAGATCGATATCCGCCGTGACCTGCCTGAAGTCGTCGATTTTCTGCAGCAGGCGCTCCACCGCCATCTCCGGCGTCGCCTGCGGCGAACGGTGGCGATGCACCACTTCGCTGATCAGCGCCAGCAGCGGCACTTCCCACATGATCACTTCGCGCCACGGCCCGCTGATACGAATATCGAGCTTGCCGTCGTGGTTGCGTACCTGAACCTGATCGGGGTTATAACGAAACGCCTTCAGCCAGTCGAGGTAATCCTGTTTAAAGAAGGGGCGGCCGGCGAGGTAAGCGTACTCCTCATCGCTCAGCGCCAGCTGTTGCATATGCGCAATCTCGGCGCGGATCTCATCGGCATAGATACCTAACAGATCGTCGCCCCGGCAACGGAACTCTGCGGTAACGGTCACGTTGTGATAGCGATGAAATACAGCCTGCTGCATATGAAGCTTGTAGGCATCGGTATCAAGCATCGTGGTTAAAATCGGGGAAGCGTATCGTGTCATGGTGCGTTTCAGCATCCTCTCGCGCGGGGCGTTTCCGTAGGGGTAAACAGGTCTTCAGGACAAAAAGTATAACCTGCCAGCAGATTTATTGAAGCCAATCACAGCATAAAACGGGGGAAAGGTCGAGGAGAAACGTATGGCTGTTAACAGGATGTAGCATTAACTGCGAAAAGCGCCGTTTCGACGTGGCAAGCTGCAGGCAACCGGAATAGACTTAGCGGGTTAAATCATTGTAGACGCGAGAAGAATGTATGACGCAAAAGCCGCAAGTGAAGTACCGCCATGACTACCGTGCGCCGGATTACACCATTACCGATATCGATCTGACCTTTAATCTTGACGCCAGCAGCACGCGCGTCACGGCGGTCAGCAAAGTGAAACGCCTCGGTGAGAGTCAGGCCGCGCTGCGCCTTGACGGTGGAGATTTAACGCTGATTTCGCTGATGGTGGATGAACGCCCGTGGCAGGATTACCGTCTGGAAGAGGGCGCGCTGGTGCTGACCAACCTGCCGGACAGCTTCACCCTGACCATCGTTAATGATATTCATCCCGATGCCAACACCGCGCTGGAAGGGCTTTATCAGTCCGGCGAGGCGCTCTGCACCCAGTGTGAAGCGGAAGGCTTCCGCCACATTACCTGGTATCTGGATCGTCCCGACGTGCTGGCGCGCTTCACTACCACGCTGATCGCCGATCGCGCGCGCTACCCCTTCCTGCTCTCCAACGGCAACCGCCTGGAAGCGGGGCAGATGGATGATGGCCGCCACTGGATCAAATGGCAGGATCCCTTCCCTAAACCCTGCTACCTGTTTGCGCTGGTGGCCGGTGATTTCGATATCCTGCGTGACAGTTTCACCACCCGTTCCGGCCGCGACGTCGCGCTGGAGATCTATGTCGATCGCGGCAACCTCGACCGCGCCGACTGGGCGATGACCTCGCTGAAGAACAGCATGAAATGGGATGAGGAGCGCTTCGGGCTGGAGTATGACCTTGACGTCTTTATGATTGTCGCGGTCGATTTCTTCAATATGGGCGCGATGGAGAATAAAGGGCTGAATATCTTTAACTCCAAATATGTGCTGGCCAAGGCGGAGACCGCTACCGATAAAGATTATCTCGGCATCGAGGCGGTGATCGGCCACGAATATTTCCATAACTGGACCGGCAACCGCGTCACCTGCCGCGACTGGTTCCAGCTTAGCCTGAAAGAGGGGCTGACGGTGTTCCGCGATCAGGAGTTCAGCTCCGATCTCGGCTCGCGCGCGGTGAACCGTATCGATAACGTACGCATTATGCGCGGCGCACAATTTGCCGAAGACGCCAGCCCGATGGCGCATCCGATCCGCCCTGATCAGGTGATTGAGATGAATAACTTCTATACCCTGACGGTGTATGAGAAGGGGTCGGAAGTGATCCGCATGATGCATACCCTGCTGGGCGAAGAGAATTTCCAGAAAGGCATGCAGCTCTACTTTGAGCGCCATGACGGCAGCGCCGCTACCTGCGATGATTTCGTGCAGGCGATGGAAGACGCCTCGCATATCGATCTGACGCAGTTCCGCCGCTGGTACAGCCAGTCCGGCACGCCGGTTATCACCGTGCGCGACGACTATAACCCGGAGCTGGAGCAGTACACGCTGCACGTTACTCAGGCGACGCCGCCGACCGCCGATCAGCATGAAAAGCTGCCGCTGCACATTCCGCTCGATATTGAGCTGTATGATGACAAAGGCGAGCCAATCCCGCTGCAGCATAACGGCGAAACGGTGCATCATGTGCTGAACGTCACCGAAGAGTTCCAGACCTTTATTTTTGATAAGGTCTATCACCAGCCGGTGCCGTCGCTGCTGCGCGAGTTCTCCGCGCCGGTGAAGCTCGATTACAGCTGGAGCGACGCGCAGCTGACCTTCCTGATGCGTCACGCCCGCAACGATTTCGCCCGCTGGGATGCGGCGCAGAGCCTGCTTGCCACCCATACCAAACTCAACGTTGCGCGTTATCAGCAGGGCCAGCCGCTGTCGCTGCCGCTGCATGTCGCCGACGCGTTCCGCGCGGTGCTGCTGGACGAGCAAACCGATCCGGCACTGATGGCGCTGATCCTGACGCTGCCGGGTGAAAACGAAATTGCCGCGCTGTTCGACACCATCGATCCGGAAGCGAACGCCGCGGTGCGCGATGCGCTGATGCGTACGCTGGCCGTCGAGCTGGCGGACGAGTGGCTGGCGGTCTATAACGCCCACCAGACGCCGGAATACCGCGTTGCGCATCGCGATATCGGCGAGCGCGCGCTGAAAAACGTCTGCCTGAGCTACCTGGCGCTGGGCGATGCCGCGCTGGCCAACCGCCTGGTGCAGGCGCAGTATCAGCACGCCAACAACATGACCGACGCGCTGGCTGCGCTGACGGCAGCGGTTATGGCGCAGCTGGAGTGCCGCGATGAGATGCTGCGCGTCTGGGATGAGCGCTGGCACCAGGATGGCCTGGTGATGGACAAGTGGTTTATGCTGCAGGCGACCAGCCCGTCACCGGATGTGTTGACGCGCGTGCGCGAGCTGTTGCATCACCGCGCCTTCAGCATGGGCAACCCGAACCGCGTCCGCTCGCTGATCGGCGCCTTCACCTCAGCCAACCCGGCCGCGTTCCACGCTAAAGATGGCAGCGGCTACCGCTTCCTGGTGGAGATGCTGACCGATCTTAACCGGCGCAACCCGCAGGTCGCGGCGCGCATGATCGAGCCGCTGATCCGCCTGAAGCGCTATGACGCGGATCGTCAGCAGATGATGCGCAGCGCGCTGGAAGAGCTGCAGGGGCTGGAGAAACTCTCCGGCGATCTGTATGAGAAAATCAGCAAAGCGCTGAACGCCTGACGGGCAAGCGTTAATGCGTAAAAAGGGCGGCCCGGGCCGCCCTTTTTTATTGCCCGCCATTCGCGGCTCTCAGCGTTGGGCATAGCGCGCTTCCGCCGCCGCAGGCTGCGCGCGCTGCATCACCCGCTCCAGCACTTGCGCCTCCAGCTCCGCCAGACGCGCGGAGCCGCGCCGGCGCGGACGCGGCAGCTCGATGGTCAGATCGAGCCCAATCTTTCCCTCCTCAATCAGCAATACCCGATCGGCCAGCGCCACCGCCTCGCTGACGTCGTGGGTCACCAGCAGTACGGTAAAATTTTGCTGAAGCCAGAGATTCTCAATCAGCTCCTGCATTTCAATGCGCGTCAGGGCGTCCAGCGCCCCAGCGGCTCGTCCAGCAACAGCAGACCGGGCTGGTGGATCAGCGCGCGCGCCAGCGCTACGCGCTGCCGCTGACCGCCAGAGAGCGCGGCGGGCCATTCGCCGGCGCGATCGGCAAGGTTTACCGCCTCCAGCGCCTGCATCGCCGCCGGACGCCAGTCGCCGCGCAGACCCAGCCCGACATTATCGATTACCCGCTTCCAGGGCAGCAGACGCGCGTCCTGAAACATCAGCCGCGTCTCCTCGCGCGCGCTGGCAAGCGGTGCCTGACCCGCCAGCAGCGCACCTTCGCTGGGCGACTCCAGCCCGGCGAGCAGGCGCAGCAGGGTGCTTTTGCCACAGCCGCTGCGCCCCACCACGGCGACAAACTGGCCGGAGGGAATATGCAAATCGATGTTCTGCAGAATTGCGCGATCGCCAAAGCGTTTGCTGATGCCCTGCAGGCCGACCGGGGTGCCGGCGTTAAGGCGCGCCGGCGTTGAGACGAGGTTCATACTGCAGCCTCCTTCTGTTGATAAGCAGGATGCCAGCGCAGCCACAGCCGCTCCAGCAGTACGGCGCTGACGTCGGCCAGCTTGCCCAGTAGCGCGTAAAGCACAATCGCTACCACGACCACATCGGTTTGCAGAAACTCGCGCGCGTTCATCGCCAGATAGCCGATGCCGGCGTTGGCGGAAATGGTCTCGGCGACGATCAGCGTCAGCCACATTAACCCCAACGCGAAGCGTATGCCGACCATGATTGAGGGCAGGGCGCCGGGCAACATCACCTGAGTAAACAGGCGCCAGCCGGAAAGGCCGTAGCTGCGCGCCATCTCCACCAGGCCGCGATCAATATTGCGAATACCGTGAAAGGTATTGAGGTAGACCGGAAACAGGGTGCCGAGGGCAACAAGAAAAATCTTGGCCGATTCGTCGATGCCGAACCATAAAATCACCAGCGGGATCAGCGCCAGATGCGGAATATTACGCAGCATCTGCACCGAAGTATCCAGCAGGCGCTCGCCCCAGTATGACGCGCCGGCGATCAGGCCGAGCGTCAGGCCGATGGCGCCGCCGATAGCGAAGCCGGTCAGCGCGCGCCAGCTGCTGATGGCGAGGTGCTGCCACAGTTCGCCGCTGGCGCTCAGGCGCCAGAAGGTCAGCACTACGCTCTCCGGCGCAGGCAGAATACGTGTGGAGAGCCATCCACTCTGTGAGGCGATCTGCCATGCCGCCAGCAGCAGTACCGGCAGCAGCCAGGGGACCAGCGGATGCCGGGCGATCGATGTACGCTTACTCATCGTCATCCCCCTCAGCGCTGGGCGACTTTTTGCGGCGCGAAATCGTGCGCCACCGCTTCGCCATGCGCCTGCACCTTGCGCGGTGCAGGCACTTCAGGCACCGCCAGGTCGAGATGGGGGAACAGCAGCTCGCCGACGCGATACGCCTCTTCCAGGTGGGGATAGCCGGAGAGAATAAAAGTTTCGATGCCGAGATCGGCGTACTCCTGCATTCTGGCGGCGACGGTTGGGCCATCGCCCACCAGCGCCGTGCCGGCGCCGCCGCGCACCAGGCCGACGCCGGCCCAGAGGTTCGGGCTGATCTCCAGCTGGTCGCGGCGGCCGTTGTGCAGCGCGGCCATCCGCTGCTGACCGACTGAGTCGGTGCGCGCCAGCGCCGCCTGCGCTTTGGCGATGGTCTCGTCATCGAGATGAGAGATTAAACGCTCAGCGGCCTGCCAGGCTTCGGCGTTGGTTTCGCGTACGATAACGTGCAGACGGATGCCGAAGCGCACTTTTCGGCCCTGCGCCGCCGCTTTAGCGCGAACCTGCTCAATCTTCTCTTTCACCAGCGCCGGCGTCTCGCCCCAGGTGAGATAGACATCCACCTGCTCCGCCGCCAGATCCTGCGCCACCGGCGAGGAGCCGCCGAACCAGAGCGGCGGGCGCGGCTGTTGCACCGGCTTAAACATCAGTCGCGCGCCGCGTACCTGCAGATAATCGCCCTGATAATCAACGGTTTCCCCCTCCAACACGCGCCGCCAGATACGGGTAAACTCGGCCGATTCGGCATAGCGTTCGGTGTGATCGAGGAACACACCGTCGCCCGCCAGCTCCTCGGGATCGCCGCCGGTCACCAGGTTGAACAGCGTGCGGCCGTTGGAGAGGCGATCAAGCGTCGCCGCCTGGCGCGCCGCCTGGGTCGGCGAAATCACGCCGGGTCGCAGCGCTACCAGAAAACGCAGCCGCTGCGTTACCGGGATCAGCGAGGCGGCCACCAGCCAGGCATCTTCGCAGGAGCGCCCGGTCGGGATCAGCACGCCGCCGAAGCCGAGGCGATCCGCCGCCTGCGCTATCTGCTGTAAATAGCCATGATCGACCGGACGCGCGCCTTCCGCTGTGCCCAGATAGTGACCGTCGCCGTGGGTGGGTAAAAACCAGAATACGGATAACGCCATGATAGTTCTCCTGACTCACTGAACGGTTGCGCCGCGCCAGATATGGCTGGCGACATCGAGCTTCACGGGAAGCAGATGATTTTGATAAAAGAGGTCGGCGGTGCGCTGCTGCGCCTGCGCCGTCTGCTGGCTAACCGGCGCAATATGGGTCGGCGGCCGGTGGTCGAGATAGCTGGCGATCACCGCTTCAGGCAGGCCCATGCTCTGCGCCAGCAGCGTAGTACTTTGCGCGCGCTGGCTCTGCGTCAGGCTGTCCGCCTGGCTGAATATATCCAGCACCGACTGGATGAAAGCGCCGTGGGCCTGCGCGTAGCTGCGGGTAGCAAGATAGAAGGAGCCGGTGAGGTTCAGCGCGCTGCCGTCGGTCAGCACCCGCACGTTGCCCTGCTGCAGCGCGGCGGAATAGTAGGGATCCCAGATGGCCCAGGCATCGACGTTGCCCTGCTGAAACGCGGCGCGCGCGTCGGCGGGGGTCAGCCAGACCGGCTGAATATCCTGGAAACTCAGGCCCGCCTGCTGCAGCGCGCGCAGCAGCAGATTATGCGAGCTGGAGCCTTTCTGCAGCGCCACCTTGCGGCCCTTCAGATCGGCGACCGTTTTGATCGCGCTGGTGCCGGGCACCAGAATCACTTCCGCCTTCGGCTTGGGCGGCTCCGCGCCGACATACAGCAGGTCGGCGCCTGCCGCCTGTGCGAAAAGAGGCGGAATATCGCCGGTGCTGCCGAGATCGATGCTACCGACGTTAAGCGCCTCCAGCATCTGCGGCCCGGCGGGGAACTCCACCCAGCGGATCTGCGTCGAGGGGTAGCGCTGCTCCAGCAGGCGGTGGGTTTTCGCCAGCACCATGCTGACCGAGCCTTTCTGATAACCGATGCGGATCGCCTCCGGCGCCTGCGGCGCGGCGTGAAGCGCGGCGCTGACACTCAGCAGCCCGGGCAGCAACAGGGCAATGAACTGACGAACAACAGATTTCATGGCGCTCTCCTTATACCGCCTGCGCCAGCCGCGCTTCGCGCTGCTGCAGGGCGTAATAGAAGGTTGAGAGCGCATCATCGAGACGGCTGGCGAGCAGGTCGCTCAGCGCCGGCGTGCGATCGTAATGGGCGATCTGGCTGTCGTCGGCGAAGACGCCGTGCAGCACCTCTTGCGCTTTCAGCGCATTAAGCACCGGCTTCAGGGCGTAATCTACCGCCAGCATATGCGCCACCGTACCGCCGGTTGCCAGCGGCAGCACCACCTTATGCTCCAGCGCGCGCTCCGGCAGCAGGTCCAACAGCGTTTTCAGCGCGCCAGAAAACGACGCTTTATAGATGGGTGTGGCGACGATCAGGCCGTCCGCCGCTGCCAAATCCTCTTTCAGCGCCAGCAGCGCGGGGGAGTCGAAACGCGCGTAGAGCAGATCTTCCGGACGAAAATTGTGAATGTTCCAGGGGGTCACCTCAATGCCGCGCTGCTCCAGCGCATGCTGGCACAGGGTTAATAACGCCGTGGACCGCGAGGGGAATCGCGGGCTTCCCGCCAGAGTAATAACGCGCATAGCCGCTCCTTATAACTATAAGTTATTGGTTAAATATTATTGAGAACTTATGGCTTCATACTGGCAGAGGGGGCGACGACGCTTAAATGATTTATCCGGTAATAGAAAGCCGTTTTTGCGCTAAAGCAGGGCGCGGCGGGCGGGTTATACGGTTAACTGGCGTCACGATTTAACATTTCTGGCTTTTTAGCGCCGTTATGCCGGATAATAACGTCCCGTTTGCCACCGGGAATTCAGGAGAGCCCATGTTTTACCCCCTCGCACGTAAAGCGTTATTCCGCCTTGATGCGGAGCATGCCCATGAACTGACTCTGCAACAGCTGCGCCGTATCGGCGGCACGCCGCTGGAAGGCTTGATTCGCCAGCGTTTACCGGCGCGTCCCGTTAAATGTATGGGGCTGACATTTAAGAATGCGCTTGGCCTGGCGGCCGGACTGGATAAAAACGGCGAATGCATCGATGCGTTCGGCGCGATGGGCTTTGGTTTTGTCGAGGTGGGTACGGTTACGCCGCGCCCTCAGCCGGGTAACGACAAGCCGCGGCTGTTTCGCCTGATTGAGGCGGAAGGGATTATTAATCGTATGGGTTTTAATAACCTGGGCGTCGATCGGCTGGTCGAAAATGTAAAACGCGCCAGCTTCAACGGCGTGCTGGGCATCAATATCGGTAAAAATAAAGATACGCCGGTGGAGCAGGGCAAAGAGGATTATTTGACCTGTATGGAAAAGGTCTATCCGCATGCCGGATATATTGCGGTGAATATTTCTTCGCCGAATACGCCGGGATTAAGAACACTCCAATATGGCGAGGCGCTCGATGATCTGCTGATGGCAATAAAAGCGCAGCAGAAATTGCTGGAAAAGCGCCATCTGAAATATGTGCCGGTGGCGGTAAAAATTGCGCCAGATCTTTCTGAAGAGGAGCTGGTGCAAATTGCCGATAGCCTGGTGCGCCATCAAATTGATGGCGTTATCGCCACCAATACCACGCTGGATCGTTCGCTGGTGAACGGAATGAAATATAGCGACGAAGCGGGCGGTTTGAGCGGGCGGCCGGTGCAGCTGCGCAGCACCGAGGTTATTCGCCGGCTCTCGACTGAATTACAGGGCGCATTGCCGATTATCGGCGTCGGCGGTATCGACTCGCTGGTGGCGGCGCGTGAAAAAATAGCGGCGGGCGCCACCCTGGTGCAAATCTATTCCGGCTTTATTTATAAAGGCCCCGATCTGATTAAAGAGATTGTGACGCATCTCTGACCTTCCTGAAGAATCTGGCCGGGGGCTTTTAATCTGTTTCCGGCTGGTTTATATTTTGTACATTCTTTGTTCCTGACAGGATATTTATTATTTACGGCGCACGCTATTTTTGCCGTCTCTGACGAACATCGATTATTGCTTCAGGTTGGCGATTAACCTGGATTTCACAACCCTCAACCGTAGTAAGGCAAACCATGAGGATAAAACCCGACGACAACTGGCGTTGGTTTTTCGACGCAGAGCAGGATCGTATGATGCTCGACCTGGCGGATGGTATGCTGTTTCGCTCCCGTTTTCCCCGCAAAATGCTGACGCCCGACGCGTTTCGTGACGCGGTTTTCAGCGTTGACGACGCGGCGCAGTTTTTCGCCTGGCAGGAGAGCTGCCGCGCCGCGCCGCTCAGCGAAGAGCAGCGCGATGAACTGCTGCTGAACGCGCTGGCGGCCTGGCGGTTTCTCAAGCCGCTGATGCCGAAAAGCTGGCACTTTCGCGTTTGCCCGCGTGCCCACTGGCAGCCGGGCGAAAGCGATCTGGTGACGGTGACGCTCGGTGAGAACGGCGAAGAGGCGCGCCTGCTGGTGATTGAAGCGGGAGAGAGCGCGGCGCTCTGTATTCTGGCCCAGCCGGAGCTGCTGGTGGCCGGAAAAACCATGCTGCTGGGCGACGCCATTAAAATCATGCACGATCGCCTGCAGCCGTGGCACGCTGAGCAGACGCAGCGCTACGCCCGGCCGGCTAAGCGGCCCGCCGCCTCAGGCGAGTTCGATATCGCCGGCGGGAATGCAGCTGCAGCTGAGGAGGGTGCCGTCATCGCGCACCGCATCCTGCTTCAGCGCCTTCACCTGGCCGGAAACCAGCCGCATCTCGCAGCTGCCGCATAGCCCTGCGCGACAGCTGTAGGGGATGCGATAGCCCTGCATTTCCAGCTGCTCAAGCAGCACCTGCTGATTATTGCCGCTGAAGCGGCTGCCCTGATAGCTGATGGTGACGCGGCTCTCCGCCTCCCTCTCCACCTGGAGTGTCTCCGTTATCTTGCCTGCGCCGTACTGCCGCGGCGCCTGCGTTTCCAGCACCTCCAGCCTGTCGCCGACGCGTATCACGCCGCTGTTGCACGCCAGCAAATTGAGGCCGAAATCAACATCGCCGCTCTCATCCTGCGCGCTGCGGAAACCCTGTAGCGTTTTCAACGGCTCGCCGTCGGGATGCTTTTCGCCGCGCTCCGGGCTGATGGTGGTGAAAACGCAGCGGCTGCAGGGCTTTGCCACCTCAAACTCGACGTCCCCGACGCGCACGCGCGCCCAGCTATCCTCTTCCCAGGCGCGCGCGCCGGTCACCGCCAGATTAGGGCGAAACTGCTCAAGGCGAATGCCCGCAGCGCAGCGCTGCTGCAGATCGTAGAGCGACGCTTCATTCACCAGCAGAAAAGGGTAGCCGTCGGCAAAGCCGAGCGGCACTTCAGGACGGCGTTTCACCCGGCGCGTCATCTCCGGGCCGACCCAGCGCAGCTGCACCGGACGCGGAAAGAAGCCGCTTAGCCAGTCGTTGATGGCCGGCGGCGCAATGCGTGCGGTAAAGTGATTGCCCCAGACTTCGGTTTCCGCCGCCTGCGGCTGGAAATCGGCAAAACGCAGCGCGGCGCGGCTGCCGTCCGGTGCCTGCAGCCACAGCCCATCAGGCATCAGCGCCGGAATAAACTGTACCAGCTGCGGATGCTGGCGCGCGGTAATAAAGGTGCCGTCAGGGGTAGTCAGCATAAAAAGGCGATCGAAAGCCAGCCCGCTCTCCGCGACCTGCGCATACGAGATCTGCAGCGCGCGCATCGATTTAACCGGATGAATAAACAGGCGTGACAGGACAATCATAGGGCTCTCCGTGCTGGGGTGTCGCGACGGCCCGCCACGACAACAGGAATCTGCGGCTAAAGGAAGCTAACTTTATGACATGCGGCGGCGATTAGCTATAATGCGCAGCAATTTTCCCAATACTGTAAGTGACGATATGAATTCTCTGTTTGCCAGTACGGCGCGTGGGCTCGAAGAGCTGTTAAAGAGTGAACTGGAGGCGCTGGGGGCGCAAGACCTCCAGGTTGTCCAGGGCGGCGTGCATTATCAGGGAGACGATCGTTTAATGTATCGCAGCCTGCTGTGGAGCCGCCTCGCGTCGCGTATTCTGCTGCCGCTGAGCGAATGTTCGGTCTACAGCGATCTTGACCTCTATCTCGGCGCGCAGGCGATCGACTGGACCAATCTGATCGATGGCACCTTCGCCGTGCATTTCAGCGGCACCAATGAGGCGATCCGCAACAGTCAGTTTGGCGCCCTGAAAGTGAAAGACGCGATTGTCGACAGCTTTACGCGTAAAAACCTGCCGCGTCCCGATGTCGATCGCGAGCAGCCGGATGTGCGCATTAATGTCTGGCTGAATAAAGATACCGCCAGCATCGCCCTGGATTTAAGCGGTGAAGGGATGCATCAGCGCGGCTACCGCCAGCAGACCGGCATAGCGCCGATGAAAGAGAACCTGGCGGCGGCCACCGTACTGCGCTCCGGCTGGCAGCCGGGCGCGCCGCTGCTCGATCCGATGTGCGGATCCGGCACCCTGCTGATCGAAGCGGCGCTGATCGCCGCCGATCGCGCGCCGGGGCTGAATCGCCGTCATTGGGGCTTTAAAGGCTGGAAAGCGCATCAGCCGGAGCTGTGGCGCGAGCTGATCGACGAAGCGCAGACGCGCGCGCGTCAGGGAGTGCAGCACACTACCTCGCGCTTCTTTGGCTATGATAATGACGAACGCGTGCTGGAGCGCGCGCGCGGCAACGCCCGCCGCGCCGGCGTGGCCGATCTCTTCACCTTCGGCGTACAGGATGTGACGCAGCTGCGCAATCCGCTGCCTGAAGGGCCGGCCGGTACGGTAATCAGCAACCCGCCATACGGCGAGCGTCTGGAGAGCGAACCGGCGCTGATTGCGCTGCACAGCCAGCTGGGCCGCGTGATGAAAAGCCAGTTCGGCGGCTGGAACCTCTCGCTGTTCAGCGCCTCGCCCGATCTGCTCAGCTGCCTGCAGCTGCGTGCCGAACGCCAGTTCAAGGCGAAAAACGGCCCGCTCGAGTGCGTGCAGAAAAACTATCAGCTGGCGGCCAGCAGCGGTGAAAGCGCACCGGCGCAGATCGCGGAAGATTACGCCAACCGCCTGAAGAAAAACATGAAAAAGCTGGATAAGTGGGCGCGTCAGGAGGGCATTGAATGTTATCGCCTGTATGACGCCGACTTGCCGGAATATAACGTCGCCGTTGATCGCTACGCCGACTGGGTGGTGATTCAGGAGTATGCGCCGCCGAAAACCATTGATGCCCTGAAAGCGCGTCAGCGTCTGTTTGATGTTATCAGCGCTACGTTGACGGTGCTGGAGCTGCCGGCCAACCGTCTGGTGCTGAAAACGCGTGAAAAGCAGAAGGGCAAAAGCCAGTATCAGAAGCTGGGCGAGAAAGGCGAATATTTTGAGGTGCGCGAGTTTAATGCCCGCTTCTGGGTCAACCTTACCGACTATCTCGACACCGGCCTGTTTATCGATCACCGCCTGGCACGTCGTATGCTGGGGCAGATGAGCAAGGGCAAAGATTTCCTTAACCTGTTCGCTTATACCGGCAGCGCCAGCGTTCATGCCGGGTTGGGCGGCGCGCGTTCCACCACCACGGTCGATATGTCGCGCACCTATCTGGAGTGGGCGGAGCGCAATATGCGTCTCAACGGCCTGAGCGGCCGTCAGCATCGGCTGATGCAGGCGGACTGCCTGAGCTGGCTGCGCGAGAGTCACGAGCAGTTCGATCTGATCTTTATCGATCCGCCGACCTTCTCCAACTCGAAGCGCATGGAGGATAGCTTTGACGTGCAGCGCGACCATCTGCAGCTGATGCGCGATCTGAAGCGCCTGCTGCGCGCCGGTGGCACCATTATGTTCTCTAATAACAAACGCGGTTTTAAGATGGACCATGAGGGGCTGGCCGCGCTCGGCCTGCGCGCTCAGGAGATCACCGCCAAAACGCAGTCGCAGGATTTCGCCCGCAACCGTCATATTCACAACTGCTGGCTGCTTACGCACGCCGGTAAGGAATAAGCTGTATGTCATTAATTAGTATTCACAACGCTTACCTCTCTTTCAGCGATGCGCCGCTGCTGGACTATACCGAGCTGCATATCGAAGAGAATGAGCGCGTCTGCCTGGTCGGGCGCAACGGCGCCGGTAAATCGACACTGATGAAAATCATCAGCGGCGAGCAGCCGCTGGATGACGGCCGCATCATTTATGAGCAGGATCTGGTGGTGGCGCGTCTGCAGCAGGATCCGCCGCGCAATATCGCCGGTACGGTCTATGATTTCGTCGCCGAAGGGGTGGCGGAGCAGGCAGAGCATCTGAAAGCCTATCACGCCATTTCGCATGTGGTGATGAACGATCCCAGCGACAAAAACCTCAACGAGATGGCGCGCCTGCAGGCGGTGCTGGATCACCATAATCTCTGGCAGCTGGAATCGCGCATCAACGACGTGCTGGAGAAGATTGGCCTGCAGCCGGAAGTGGAGCTTTCTTCTCTCTCCGGCGGCTGGCTGCGCAAAGCGGCGCTGGGCCGCGCGCTGGTCAGCAATCCGCGCGTGCTGATGCTGGATGAGCCGACCAACCATCTGGATATCGAAACCATCGACTGGCTGGAAGGTTTCCTGAAAACTTTCCAGGGCAGCATCATCTTTATTTCCCACGACCGTTCCTTTATCCGCAACATGGCTACGCGCATCGTCGATCTCGATCGCGGCAAGCTGGTCTCCTGGCCGGGCGACTATGATAAATACCTTGCCGGTAAAGAAGAGGCGCTGCGTGTGGAAGAGATGCAGAACGCCGAATTCGACCGCAAGCTGGCACAGGAAGAGGTCTGGATCCGTCAGGGCATCAAGGCGCGCCGTACCCGTAACGAAGGCCGTGTGCGCGCGCTGAAGGCGCTGCGCCGTGAGCGCTCAGAGCGCCGTGAGGTGATGGGCAAAGCGCAGATGCAGGTGGAAGAGGCCTCCCGCTCCGGCAAGATTGTCTTTGAGCTGGAGAACGTTAACTACAGCGTTGCCGGCCGTCAGCTGGTGAAAGATTTCAGCGCCCAGGTGCAGCGCGGCGATAAGATTGCGCTGATCGGCCCGAACGGCTGCGGCAAAACCACGCTGCTGAAACTGATGCTGGGCCAGCTTCAGGCGGATAGCGGCCGCGTACATGGCGGTAGCAAGCTGGAAGTGGCCTACTTCGACCAGCACCGCGCCATTCTCGATCCCGATCGCACGGTGATGGATAACCTGGCCGAAGGTAAGCAGGAAGTGATGGTCAACGGCAAGCCGCGTCACGTTCTCGGCTATCTGCAGGAGTTCCTGTTCCATCCGAAGCGGGCGATGACGCCGGTGCGTGCGTTGTCCGGCGGCGAGCGCAACCGTCTGCTGCTGGCGCGCCTGTTCCTGAAGCCCAGCAACCTGTTGATCCTGGATGAACCGACCAACGACCTGGATGTAGAAACGCTGGAGCTGCTGGAAGAGTTGATCGACGGCTATCAGGGTACCGTGCTGCTGGTCAGCCACGATCGTCAGTTCGTCGACAATACCGTGACCGAATGCTGGATCTTCGAAGGCAACGGCGAAATCGGTGCCTTTGTCGGCGGTTACCATGATGCCCAGCAGCAGCGTGCCGCCTCCCGGCAGAGCCGCGCCGCGGTAAAAGCGTCGGCCCCGGTGGAAAAAAGCGCCAGGGTTGATACGGTTAAAAGCGACGCCGCAAAACAGCCCGCCGCCAAGCTAAGCTATAAGCTGCAGCGCGAGCTTGAGCAGCTGCCGCAGCAGCTGGAGGCGCTGGAAACGCAAATTGCGCAGCTGCAGGCGCAGATGGCGGATGCCAGCTTCTTCAGCCAGCCGCACGATAAAACGCAGCCGGTGCTGGATGCGCTGGAGCAGGCGGAGCAGCAGCTGGAAAGCGCGTTTGAACGCTGGGAACATCTGGAATCGCTGAAAAACGGCGCCTGAAATCGGGAGTAGGGTATGTGTTCATCTGAACACCCGCAACACTGGATGCTTTGTCCGCAGTGCGATCTGATGACGCAGCTGCCGCCGCTGAATACCGGGCAAAAGGCGAACTGTCCGCGCTGCCATACGACGTTGACCGCTAACTGGAGCGAGCCGCGCAAGCGGCCCTCCGGCTATGCGCTGGCTGCGCTGTTTATGCTGTTGCTGGCTAACCTGTTTCCCTTCGTCAATATGCACGTTTCCGGCCTGAGCAGCGAAATCAGCCTGATGGCGATCCCCAGAGTGATGGTCTCTGAGGATTACGCCAGCCTCGCCACGCTGTTTCTGCTGTTTGTGCAGGCGGTGCCCGCCTTCTGCATGGTGGCGATCCTGCTGCTGGTGAATCCGCTGCCGTTGCCGCAGCCGCTGCGCGTGCTGATGGCGCGCGTCCTGTTCCAGCTGAGAAGCTGGGGCATGGCGGAAATTTTTCTCGCCGGCGTGCTGGTAAGCTTCGTCAAGCTAATGGCCTATGGCGATATCGGCATTGGCAGCAGCTTTTTGCCCTGGTGTCTCTTCTGCCTGCTGCAGCTGCGCGCCTTTCAGTGTGTCGATCGGCGCTGGCTCTGGCGGCAAATCGCGCCGGAGCCGGCGCTGCCGTCGCCGCCGCGCGCCGGCGTCAGTGGGCTGCGACAGGGGCTGCGATCCTGCCCGTGCTGCACCGCGGTGCTGCCGGTCGAACGCTATCGCTGTACGCGCTGCGGCACCGGCGCGCTGGCCCGCCGTCGCCACAGTCTGCAGTGGACAATGGCGCTGCTGCTTACCTCGTTTCTTATCTATATCCCCGCCAATATCATGCCGATTATGGTGACCGAGGCGCTGGGGGATAAGATGAGTTCCAACATTATGGCCGGGGTGATCCTGCTCTGGAGCGATGGCTCCTATCCGGTGGCGCTGGTGATCTTTATCGCCAGCATCATGGTGCCTTCGCTAAAAATGCTGGCGATCGGCTGGCTCTGCTGGGACGCACGCGGGCACGGCAGCCGCGATAGCGAAAAGATGCATGTGGTGTATGAGGTGGTGGAGTTTGTCGGCCGCTGGTCGATGATCGACGTTTTTGTGATTGCGGTACTTTCCGCGCTGGTGCGTATAGGACAGTTAATGAATATTTACCCGGCGGTAGGCGCGCTGCTGTTTGCAGCAGTGGTGATCCTGACGATGTTTGCCGCTATGACCTTCGATCCGCGCCTTACCTGGGATCGTGAACCAGAAAATAATCTGAAGGAGTCGAGCCTTGACGGAAAATAATCACGGCGTCGCGAAGGTGGAGCAGATCAAACGCTGGTCGCCGGTCTGGATCGTGCCTATCGTCACCGTCCTGATCGGTGCCTGGATCCTGTTTTATCATTTTAGCCATCAGGGCCCGGAAGTGACCCTGATCACGACCAATGCCGAAGGCATTGAGGGCGGCAAGACAGCGATCAAAAGCCGCAGCGTCGACGTCGGCGTGGTGGAAAGCGCGGTGCTGACCGATGATCTGCACCATGTGGAGATCAAGGCGCGCCTGAACGCCGGCATGGAAAAACTGCTGCACGGCGACAGCGTCTTCTGGGTGGTGAAACCGCAGGTCGGACGTGAAGGGATCACCGGCCTCGGCACGCTGCTCTCCGGCGCCTATATCGAACTGCAGCCGGGCAATAAAGGCGAAAAGCCGAACCACTATAAGCTGCTGGACGCGCCGCCGCTGGCGCCGCCGGACGCGAAAGGCATCCGCATCGTTCTCGACAGCATTAAAGCAGGTCAACTGAATCCCGGCGATCCGGTGCTGTTCCGCGGCTATCGCGTCGGTTCGGTGGAAACCAGCAGTTTCGACGCCGACAAACGCGCCATGCAGTATCAGCTCTTTGTCGCCGCGCCATACGATCG
Organism: Mixta gaviniae; assembly: GCF_002953195.1. Taxonomy (GTDB): domain Bacteria; phylum Pseudomonadota; class Gammaproteobacteria; order Enterobacterales; family Enterobacteriaceae; genus Mixta; species Mixta gaviniae. Next base: position 1,694,064 of record NZ_CP026377.1, read on the forward strand.
GCTGGTGACGTCGAACGTGCGTTTCTGGAAGGACAGCGGCATCGCCGTCGAGATGTCCGCCTCCGGCATGCGCGTCGAGATGGGATCGCTGACCACCCTGTTCAGCGGCGGCGTCAGCTTTGACGTGCCCGATGGCTGGGAGCTGGGCGTACCGGCGGAAAACAAGGCGGAGTATCATCTCTACGACGATCAGCGCAGCATTCAGGATTCGCTCTACAGCAAACATCTCGATTTCCTGATGTTCTTCAACGATTCGATTCGTGGCCTGCAGGCGGGCGCGCCGGTTGAATTCCGTGGCATTCGTCTCGGCACGGTGGCGGAAGTACCTTATACCGTTCCGGGCTGGAATCAGGCACTGAACAATGACTATCGCATTCCGGTGCTGGTGCGTATCGAGCCTGACCGCTTTATTAAACGTCTGGGCGCTGATTTCGATATTCGACAGCATCTGGAAGAAGGGAAACAACGTGGCCTGCGCGCCTCGCTGAAAACGGGCAACCTGCTGTCCGGCTCGCTCTATATCGATCTCGATTTCTACGACAAAACACCGCCGTATAAAGGACCGAACAAAGTGGCCGGGCTGGAGATCATTCCGACCGTCAGCGGCGGGCTGAGCCAGATCCAGCAGAAACTGATGGATGCGCTGGATAAGATCAACAATCTGCCGCTCAACCCGATGATCAATCAGGCTACCGGCACGCTGAAAGAGAGCCAGCGCACCCTGCGCGAGCTGCAAAAAACGCTGGATAACGTGAATAAAATCACCGCCAGCCCGTCGATGCAGCAATTGCCGCAGGATATGCAGCAGACGCTGCGCGAGCTAAACCGCAGCATGAAAGGGCTACAGCCTGGCTCGCCGGCCTATAACCAGCTGGTGGGGGATATGCAGCGGCTCGATCAGGTGCTGCGCGAACTGCAGCCGGTGCTGAAGACGCTCAATCAAAAGAGCAACGCACTGGTGTTTGAAGCCAAACCGGGCGAGGACCCGCAGCCGAAGAGGGCGAAACAATGATGAAATGGATGCCGCTGGCGATGGCTCTGGCGCTGAGCGCCTGTAGCAGCAGCACCAAAACCACCCTGTATCAGTTGCCGGCGGGAACGTCGGCGGCCACGCCGGTGACGCAGAGCGCGCTGCTGGCGGAAGCGCAGCTGCCGCTGTGGGTCGAACGGGTGGCGGTGCCAGATTATCTCGCCGGTAACGGCGTGGTTTATCAAACCAGCGATGTGAAATATGTTATTGCGGCGAATAACCTGTGGGCCAGCCCGCTCGATCAGCAGCTGCAGCAGACGCTGGTCACCAACCTTAGCAATGCGTTGCCTGGCCGGCTGGTTTCCGCCGCGCCGCTGGGCGAACAGCACGATACGCTGAACGTCAACGTCACCGGCTTTCATGGCCGCTACGACGGGCAGGTGGTGATCAGCGGCAGCTGGACGCTGGAGCATAACGGGCGCATTATGCGCCAGCCTTTTAACCTGACGCTGCCGCAGCAGGAAGATGGCTACGACGTGATGGTCAGAACGCTGGCGCAGGGATGGCAGCAGGAAGCGCAGCGGATGGCTATGGCTTTTTCTTCGCTTAAAAATAATTAATTATTCTTAACTATCAATTCCGGCCCGACGAGACGTTTCTGTATTGTCGGCCGGAATTTTTTTATTTGCGAATCAGCTCTTTGCCTGGACCCGCGCGCGACCCGACAAGAAAACCTCTAAAAATAGCCTATTCATATGACAATGGCGTGAAATTTGCGCATTGATCTTTCCTGCCGATGGAGGTAGAACTGCATTGTGGTTGCGCATTTTGTGACCACTGTTTTCTTTCCACCAGTTCCACCATACCTGAATGAGGGAAATGAGGCATGAAGAGACAGAAACGAGACCGCCTGGAACGGGCACACTCACGTGGTTATCAGGCAGGCATTACCGGGCGCTCAAAAGAAATGTGCCCTTATCAAATGATTGAGGCTCGGTCTCACTGGTTGGGAGGTTGGCGAAAAGCCATGGAGGACAGGTCGGTCAGCGTCGCTGCGGCGATGGCGTAAACGCCTGGTCAGAAAAAGGATTAACCTCCGCGGCAGCGGAGGTTTTTTATGGTGCGGTATCAGAATGCGGTGGTGTCTTTAAACAGGCCCACTTTCAGATCGCTGGCGGTATAGATGACATTGCCGTCAACCAACACTTCGCCATCCGCCACACCCATTACCAGCTTGCGGTTAATCACACGCTTGAAGTGGATGCGGTAGGTCACTTTCTTCGCGGTCGGCAGCACCTGACCGGTAAATTTCACTTCGCCCACGCCCAGCGCGCGGCCTTTGCCTTCTGCGCCCAGCCAGCCCAGGTAGAAGCCTACCAGCTGCCACATCGCATCCAGACCCAGACAGCCCGGCATCACCGGATCGCCAATAAAGTGGCAGGCGAAGAACCAGAGGTCAGGATTGATATCCAGCTCGGCTTCGACATAACCTTTATTAAAGTTACCGCCTTCTTCGCTCATTTTGACCACGCGGTCCATCATCAGCATATTGCCAGACGGCAGCGGCGGGCCTTCAGCGCCAAACAGTTCACCGCGACCAGAGGCAATGAGATCTTCTTTTGTATAGGATTCGCGTTTTTCTACCATGTTTCAATAAGCCTTTTTCTAGTGAATCACGAAGGTTAGCTAACAGGTGTAAGCTGAACAACTCCGATCAGCTGTGGTTAAACCAGTTTAGCCAACGCAGAGGCCAGGGGCGCTGACGCGCTTCCTGCTGATTAAATTCTGTGATGCGGTCCTGAATAGTTTGCAGCAGGCAGGGCGCATTCTCCTTTCGCCACGCCGCGCCGGTCAGCAGCGGCAGCGCCTCATCGACTTCGTTGACGGCCCAGATGTGGAACTGACCGTCGCGCACCGCGTCGATAATCTCCTGCTGCAGGCAGAGATGCCGCACGTTGGCTGCGGGAATGATGACGCCCTGCTGGCCGGTCAGGCCACGCTGCTGGCAAACCTCGAAGAACCCTTCGATTTTTTCATTCAGCCCGCCGACCGGCTGGACGCGGCCGAACTGATCGACCGACCCGGTTACCGCAATCTGCTGGTTAATGGGCTGTTCTGCCAGCGCGCTGATCAGGGCGCAGAGTTCCGCAAGCGAGGCGCTATCGCCGTCAACTTCTGAATAAGATTGCTCAAACACCAGCGAGGCGGAGAAGGGCAGCTGCTGATCGAGTTCCAGCTCGGCGATCAGAAACGCCTGCATGATCATCATGCCTTTGGCGTGAATATTGCCGCCTAATTCAGCCTTGCGCTCGACATCGTTAAATTCGCCGTCGCCGACATGCACCACGCAGCTGATGCGCGAAGGTTCGCCAAAGGCGCGCGGGTGGCCGGGAAACTCAATGACCGACAGCCCGTTGATCTGCCCGGTGACGGCGCCTTCGGTTTCAATCAGGATCTGATCGAGCAGGATTTCGTCGCGCATCTGCTCCGGCAGATAGCTTTCGCGCCAGTTGCGTGCGTCGAGCGCCGCCTGCAGCGCTTCCGCATCGAGCTTGTCGCCATACTGCGCCGCTTCGCGCAGCTGGCGGCCAAGCCAGGCAGGGCAGAGCGGCAGCGTCTCCTGATCTCCACTGTAGCGCACCGATTCGCGCAGCAGCAGCGGCCAGAAATCGGGCTCAATGGCCGGCAGCGCAGCCTGATGCCCCAGCGCCGTAACCCAGCGGCACCACAGCGCCATATCTTCCTGATCTTCTACCCGCAGGCTTTCTTCATATTCGCTGTAAATCGCCAGCGAGGCCAGCTCCGGCTCCATTTCCTGAAAATCGGCCATCGCTTCGCGATCGCCGCAAAGCACCAGTTTCAGCGCCAGGGGTATGGAGGGGATGGCGACCGGCAGCGGGCGCGTTTCATCAGGCGACAGCCAGTCGAAACGACGCTGCGTCACAATCTGCTTCAGACGGAGCCACATCAGCGGCTGCGCCAGCAAAGCACGCAGCGACAGCAGAAGAACGCCGCCGTTAGCGCGGTGGATCAGACCGGGCTGCAGGCTGATGCGCTGACCAAACAGTCGTACGCAGCCAAACAGCTGTTCTGGTTCAATCCAGTCGGCAAACTGCGCTTCGCCGCGGCTGGCGAACGGTTCATCCGCCGTTTGCGCAGGCTGCCAGCGGATCTGATCGTCATTAATCAGATAGTTACCGCCGTAAAGTGCTTTCTTCTTCCCGCCGTTATGCTGTAATGTCTGCGCCAGCAAGGCGAGGTTCTCACTGTTTTCAGCGCAGCGGATTAGCATCAGCGGAAAAGGCGCGCTGCTGCGCTGCAGCAGACTGGCCGCATCAAACAGGCGAGGCTGAATCTCAGACAGAATATCGCTGTCGTCATCGCTATAATCGCGGGAGAAAAGGGGCTGGAAGCTCTCGGCATCAGGCTGTAGCGCCTGCCATGCAAGTCGGTTGCTGGTCAAAGTAATCGCATTTGTCTTGTATTAATGAAAAGCGCGATTATACAGCTTTTCAGGCTGTTACGCACGGCAGAGATCTTACCGATTCTGGCGGCAGGCCTCGCCCTGCGAGGCTGGCGTTGCGCCTTTCTCTGCCGCAAGTAAGAAAAAAACTGTTATTCTTAGTTTGTTACCTGCTCATGATGAGATTCCGATGAAATATCAGCAGCTGGAAAACCTTGAAAGCGGATGGAAATGGAAATACCTGGTGAAGAAACACCGGGAGGGTGAGCCGATCACCCGCTACGTTGAAATCAGCGCCGCCCAGGAGGCCGTGAAGGCGTTGCTGGCCATGGAAAACCATCCAATCGACGTGCTGAAGTGGATTGAGCAACATATCAATCCGGCGCTGGAAAATCGTATGAAGCAGACGATCCGCGCCCGGCGCAAACGTCATTTCAACGCTGAGCATCAGCATACGCGCAAGAAGTCTATCGATCTGGAGTACCTGGTGTGGCAAAGGCTGGCGGGACTGGCGCAGCGCCGCAGCAGCACGCTTTCTGAAACCATCGTGCAGCTTATTGAGGATGCTGAGCGTAAAGAAAAATACGCCAGCCAGATGTCTACATTACGACAGGATCTGCAGGCAATTCTGGGAAAGGATGACGTCAGTTAAGTCATCTATTGCCGTTCAGCTTACCGGGAAAGGATGATGTCAGTTAAGTCATCGGCTGCCGTCCAGCTCACTGCTCCTGTTTTTCGCCCATAAAAAAACCCCGCCGGAGCGGGGTTTTTTAACGTATTACTTAAGCCTGCGGCTGAGTAACAACGTCTTTCAGACCTTTAACTTCGATTTCTACGCGACGGTCCGGACCCAGGCAGTCGATCAGGGCGTTACGGCCTTTCACGCTGTCACAGGTGTTGCCGGTAACCGGGTTAGATTCACCCATGCCACGTGCAGAGATCTTGTCAGACGGGATACCTTTAGAAACCAGGTAGTCAACCACGGACTGAGCGCGTTTTTCAGACAGTTTCTGGTTGTACTGGTCTGAACCGATACGGTCAGTGTAGCCCAGAACAACAACAGAACCGTCTTTCGGATCCATGGAGCTCAGCTGAGAGTACAGCTGATCCAGCGCCTGCTGGCCTTCGCCTTTCAGGGTCGCTTTGTTGAAGTTGAACAGCACGTCTGATTTCAGAGTGAAGTGCTTGGTTTCAACAACCGGAGCCGGGGCCGGAGCCGGAGCAACAACCGGTGCAGCTGCGTCATCCTGACCGAAACGGTAGGAGAGACCCAGGCTCAGCATGGCGTTGTCAGGACGCGCGCCAACGGTGCTTGCGTCGCCGATGTTGTTAACCCACTGGTAGTCCAGGCGAGTCGCCCAGTTTTTGTTCAGTGCGTATTCAACACCTACAGCAGCCAGCGGAGAAACGCCGGTGTCGTGGTCGCTGATGCGGTTGCCGGTAGCGACGTTCTGCTGAGTAGAGTCAGCACGCCATACCATGCCACCCAGACGGGTGTACACATCCAGGTCATCCATGATCGGGTAGCTCAGTTTAGCTGCCAGCTGGATGCCCTGTGCTTTGAAAGCGCCGTTTACTACGTCGCCTTTGTTAGGCATACGGCCGAGCCAGTCGTAACCCAGCTCGAAGCCCAGATAAGGATTAGCCTGATAACCAACGAACGCACCAGCGCCCAGCTGGCTTTCGTGAGTCGGGCCATCATTATTTACGTAGTTGTTACCGTAGTAACCAGTATCGTGATACTGAGACCAGCCCAGTTTAGCACCGGTGTACCAGGTGTCATCTTTCGGAGCGGCCTGCGCTACGGTAGCGAAGCCAGCCAGTGCCACTGCAATTGCGATAGCTGTCTTTTTCATTTTTTGCGCCTCGTTATCATCCAAATAGGCAAGGAGCTTAAAGCTAAGCTCTTGGTTGTAATCCTTCGCCGGGTCCTTTTGCTCGATTATTACTCTACCGGAAAACGGAGGTTATTGAGCACCCTGGCGAGATAAAGTCTACAACGTGGCGAGAAACTTACAAGTAAGATGTGAGGCCGGTCTGCAAAAAAAGGATGTTTCATACACAAATTTTAACATTCAGCGCACTTTTTAGCGCTGAAAAAAGCCTTATCTGACGCGGCAAAAGCGAGGCTCAGCCGCGTGAGAGTAGAATCAGCGGGTTATCAGAGGAAACAGACTATTTTTAGCTGAGATTTATCTTATATTTACTTAATGATACAAAGTTGAGTGAATTTTCAGCCGGTTTTTTTGTCCGTCAAATGACGACGCACCGGATTGGGGCCGCATAATCAGTCCAAGCGCCTGTCCAACCGAGGCCGCTTCTTCGAGCTGGCGACGCTCATTTTCGTTAATATCCTTCGCAAACCACCCCAGCACCACGCTGTAATTTCCCGTCTGCAACGCTTTTACCATCGCCTCTACCGTACTGAAGCGCTGATGATAGGGCATGTGCATCATCTTATTCAGCGGCAAACCCGAAGCTTTCAGCCACTGACGGCTGATCTTTTGCGGCGGCGTCAGCCAAAGCTGCCAGCGCGCCTGCGTGCCGAGCTGTTGCAGCAGTGGCAGCAGCAGCATTTGCGTCAGGCCGGGTTGCGCTTCGCTGTAGCTTAATTCGCTAATCCAGCCGGTCGTCAGCGTTGAAGAGGAGAGGGCAACGCGAGAGTGGCCGACCAGAACAGAAGAGGCAAAAGAGGACTTCAGTAAATGAGTACGCATGATTATCAGCTCATGTGGTTACTGTATGGATATACAGTAATGCGATGACGGGTTAAGATCAACCTCATTTTTTGAAAACGTCTCGCACTTTTAATATGTAAATGCGTGCAAGCTGATTTAGTAATTGAACCGTTAATCAGAATTGCCTATGTTTTTAGCTGATGAAAAACAGGGGGTTAGTCACAGTTTCTTAAGGAAAAGGAGCAGCATATGAATTCGCATCAACGGATTGCCCAGTCAAAAGCGCAGCTGGCTTCATTAGGGAAGATCACCGTTCGTTCGCAGTTTGGTGGCTACAGTCTGGCGGTGGAGAAAATTGTTTTCGCGCTGATTGCCGACGGCGAACTCTATCTGCGCGCCAGCGAAAACCTCAGCCGTTATCTCGATAAACAGTCGCTGGCGCCGCTGGTCATCAATAAAAGAGGGCTGCCGGTGACGCTGCGCTACTATCGCATTGATGAGGCGCTGTGGCGCGATCGGCCGCTGCTGATTGCGCTGTCGAAATCCGCGCTGGCGCTGGCGCGGCGGCAGAAAAGCGAGCAGCAGGCTAAAGCGCGCGTTAAAGATTTGCCGAATATGGGGGTGCGCATGGAGATGCTGCTGCGTGAAATCGGCATCGATAGCGTCCACGCCCTGCGCGAGGCGGGCGCTAAAGATTGCTGGCTGCGCCTGCGCGCCCTCAATCAGCATCTGGGGCTAAATTGCCTGCTCGCTCTGCAGGGCGCCATATCCGGAAAACATCAGGCGGCGCTGCCTGCAGAGGTAACAGAAGAGCTGCGTTACTGGTTTTATTCCACGCTAAACGCCGATAAGGCGCGCCGCGGTTAACCTTCCGGGGCTGCCAGCTGTTTTTTTAGCTGGGCGATTTCCGGAAGCAGGGCGATCAGCAGGCCTATCTGTTGCAATACCAGCTGTCCTTTTGAGTCCGCCTCGCTCTCCAGCAGGCCGATACGCGCCGAAAGGTCGCTTAAAATCTGCTGCGCCTGCTGCTCGCTGACGATATTGACCTGCAGCACGTCATCCACGTAGCAGACCGCATCATCCAGCAGCTGCAAGAGTGCTGGCTGCGTGATTTTTTCGCGGTGTGCGCCAAGCGCGGAGATATAGCTTAGGAACGAGTGATTCAGGCAGAGCAGGCGAAAAGCCGCCTCGCGCTGCAGCGGGTCGGGGCGCAGTTCGGTAGAGAGATTAGAGACCACCGAAGCCAGCTCGGCATCGCCGTTGTGCGCGTCGCGGCGGGCGATGCGGTAGGCAAGGCGGTTATCTTTGCCCTGATGATACTGTTCGAGGATCGCATCCAGATAGCGACAGTTGGCGGTTAAGGTCTTTTCCGCCACCGCTGGCAGCCGACGGAAGCGCCAGTCCGGCCAGATAAAGCTGACCGCCAGCCACGCGAGGCCGCAGCCCAGCAGCGTATCGACAATGCGCGGCACCGCGACGTCGAAACCTTCTCCCAGCAGGTTAAAACAGAGCAGTACCAGCAGCGTGATAAACATAGTCGCATGCGCGTACTGCACCTGACGAAAGGCGAAAAACAGCACGCCCGTTAGTACAATCAGCAGCAGCTGGCCATCAACCGAGGGCACCAGCCACAACACCGGCAGGCCGATGGCGATACCCGCCAGGGTACCGATGATGCGCAGCGCCAGCCGACGGCGGGTGGCGTTATAACCGGGCTGGCAAACGAACAGGCCGGTCAGCAGGATCCAGTAGCCGCGTTGCAGGCCGGTAAGCTGGATAAACGCGTAGCCGACGCACAGCAGCAGCGACATGCGCACCGCGTGACGGAACAGCGGCGATTCCGGCGTCAGATGGCGGCTGATGCGCAGGCGGATATCGCTCCAGCCGGTGAGCCCTTCACTGGAGAGATGCGTATCGCTACCGCCGTGGTGCGCCTGCTCCAGCGCCTGTTCCGATTCGATGGTCGCCAGCTGGGCATCGATCGCTTTCAGGTTGCTGAGCAAATAGCGCAGCGCTTTTTGCCGCGCCTTGTCCTGTGCGGTGTCCGGCAGCCGCTCCAGCGCCGCCTGCAGATGGCTGAACGCCAGTTCAAAGCGGGTATCGTGCTGATAGCTCTGCCGCAGCAAAATCGCATCGGACAGCTGGCGACAGGCCAGCGCCTGCATGGTCAGCAGCCGCTGGAAGCGAAACAGAATCTCGCTGTAGCGCCACTCCTGACGCAGCGCGTGATACTGCACATGCGAAGAGCTGGCGCGCTCATGGATATCCTGCGCGACAAAATAGTAGTGCAGCGTGCGGCGTGTGCCGCGCTGCCCCCGATCGCCGCGCAGACGGCTCTGGATCGAGGTTTTAGTCTCGTTAAGCACCGCCACCAGCTTGCTGTTGGCCATCGCCACTTCCACCAGGCCGCGATCGTCATTTTCCGCCACATCCGGATCGAACAGATTGGCCTTGGCTTCGAGGTAATGTGCCAGCTGGCTGTAGCTGCGCGCCAGGTTCTCCTGCAGGGGGCGGATAGGAAACAGCAAATGTCCCGTCAGCGTCAGCAAGTTATACCAGACGGCGCCCAACAGCAGCAGCGCCGGCTGCAGATACCACTGCGGAAACAGGCTGACGCCCAGCATGGTATAGATGGCGATAAGCAGCGCGCCGAAGGCGATAGTGGCGTAGCGTTGTCCCAGCGCGCCCAGCAGAATAAAGCCCCAGGCGGAGATCGCCAGCCCAATGATAAACAGCCAGGGATGAGGGAAAAGCAGCTCTACCGAGACCGAAGCGATACAGAAGCAGAGCAGGGTAATCAGCAGATTGCGCAGACGACCGGCAAAGCGGTCGTCAAGGTCAGCCAGCGCGGCGGCGACCACGCCGAGCGTCAGCGGCAGCGTCCAGACAATTTGCTGGATCCACCAGGGAAAGGCAGCGGCACCCGCCAGCGCAAGAAAAATCCGGGTTAAATATAACCCGGTACTGTTGGCGGTATAGCGACGCAAACCTGCGGTCAGCGCTATCATAGCGTTGTCACCTTACTGATAACGGCGGCGCGCATTAGCTTCACGCGCGGCGCGCGCTTCTTCGGTGGAGACCACGCGGCGTCCCACCGGCCAGAGCGCGATCGCCGCCAGCTTGAAATTAGCGATGCCGACCGGGATGCCGATAATAGAGATGCACTGCGCGATCCCGATCATGATATGGGAAATGCAGATCCACCAGCCGAAGAAGATAAACCACAAAATGTTAAGCAGCGTGCCGCCGGTGTTCAGCAGCGCGTTGCGTTGATCGGGGCGTAGCTCATCAACATGTACCGCTTCATTGCCATAGGGCACCAGAGAGAGTTTAGTAATTTCCCAGCAGGAGCGCGTTAGCGGCAGGGTAAAGATCAACACGATGCTGACCAGGGTGGCGAACAGCCAGCTCAGGGTGGTAAAGAAACCGCCCAGCACAAAATTAAGGATATTCAAAACGGTACGCATTACGGTTTCCTGTAGAAAACGGCATGAATCAAAGATAACAGCGTTTGATTGTAACCTGTTTTAACGGTGGAGCGGTAAACTGCAGACCGGTAGACTAGCCACCAACAGAATCCGCCTAACTTTGGTTATCACGCATGGAATTAAAAGCAACCTCGCTTGGCAAACATCTGGCGCAGCATCCCTATAATCGGGTGCGGCTGCTCAGCGCCGGAGTGGAAGTCAGCGGTGAAAAACATGAGTACCTGATCCCGTTTAATCAGCTGCTGGAGGTGAAATGCAAACGCGGGGTGATCTGGGGCGAGCTGGAGTTCACGCTGCCGGATGAAAAGGTGGTGCGGCTGCACGGCACCGAGTGGCAGGAGACGCAGCGTTTTTACCACTACCTGACGCATGCATGGCAGCAGTGGAGCGCCGAGATGAGCGTTATCAGCGCCGGGGTGCTAACCGCAACAATCGCTGAGCTGCAGCAAATCGAAGCGCAGGATAGCTGGCTGAAGCGAAGCGAGCTGGCGCAGATGCAGGCGAAAATAGAAGAGGCATTTAGCGCGCTGCCGATGCCGGTCGCCCGCCTCGACAGTTTTGACAACTGCCGCGAGCCTGGCCTGCAGTGTCAGCAGTGGCTGCGCAGCGGCGAAGCGATGCTGGCCCGGCGCAACGCTGCCTGGACCGAACGCATGCTGGAGCAGCATGCGGATTTTTTCGCGACGGTAGAGTCGACGCCGCTCAATGCCTCGCAGGCGCGCGCGGTGGTCAACGGCGAAGATGCGCTGCTGGTGCTGGCGGGCGCCGGCAGCGGCAAAACCTCGGTGCTGGTGGCGCGCGCGGGCTGGCTGCTGCAGCGTCGACAGGCGCAGCCGCAGCAGATTTTATTGCTGGCGTTTGGCCGCGAGGCGGCGGAAGAGATGAACCAGCGTATCAGCGCGCGTTTGCCGCATGAGCCTGTTGAGGCGCGCACCTTTCATTCGCTGGCGTTGCACATCATTCGCGAAGGCAGCAAGAAACAACCGGTCATCTCGCGGCTGGAAAGCGACGACGAAGCGCGGCGTCAGCTGCTGATTGAGACCTGGCGCCAGCAGTGTGCGGAGAAAAAAGCTCACGCCAGCGGCTGGCGCCAGTGGCTGACGGAAGAGCTGGAATGGACAGTGCCGGAAGGCGATTTCTGGCAGGACGAAAGGCTGACCCAGCGGCTCGCCAGCCGGCTGGAGCGCTGGCTTGGACTGATGCGCATGCATGGTGGCGCCCAGGCGGCGATGATCGCCGATGCACCTGAAGCGGTGCGCGACAGCTTCGCCAGGCGCATAAAGCTGATGGCGCCACTGCTGAAGGCCTGGAAAAGCGCGCTGAAAGACGAGGGCGCCGTGGATTTTCCGGGCCTGATGCATCAGGCGATCAATCTGCTGGAGAAAGGCCGCTTTATCAGCCCGTGGAAGCATATTCTGGTGGATGAATTTCAGGATATTTCACCGCAAAGGGCGGCGCTGTTGGCCGCGCTGCGCAAGCAAAACCGGCAGACCAGCCTGTTTGCCGTTGGCGACGATTGTCAGGCGATTTACCGCTTCAGTGGCGCGGAAATGAGCCTGACTACCGCGTTCCATCACTATTTCGGCGCCGGCGATCGCTGCGTGCTGGAGACCACCTATCGTTTTAACGATCGCATCGGCGACATCGCTACGCGCTTCGTGCAGGAAAATCCGCATCAGCTGGTAAAACCGCTTAACAGCGTGAGCAAAGGCACTAAAAAGGCGATCTCGCTGCTGCCTGACGATAAGCTGGAGGCGCTGCTGGATAAAATCAGCGGCTATGCCGCGCCAGAGGAGCGTGTGCTGCTGCTGGGGCGTTATCATCATCTGCGACCCGCTTTGCTAAGCAAAGCCAAAACGCGCTGGCCGAAGCTGTTGCTCGATTTTATGACCATTCACGCCAGTAAAGGGCAGCAGGCGGATTACGTGATTCTGCTTGGTCTGCAGGCAGGCAGTGACGGCTTTCCCGCCGCCGCGCGTGAAACGGTGCTGGAAGAGGGGCTGTTGCCTCAGCCGGAAGATTTTCCCGATGCGGAAGAGCGCCGGCTGGCCTATGTCGCGCTGACGCGGGCGAAACAGCAGGTATGGCTGCTCTATAACCGGCAGCAGCCATCGGTATTTGTCGAGGTGTTTAAACGCCTGGGCGTGCCGCTATTGCGTAAGCCATAGACCCGCCGATACGGCGGGTTATTTCAGGCGCGCGCGCAGGTAATTTTGATAATCGGGGATCTGAATCGCCACCGCCTGGCTAAACAGCGGCGAGTTAATTAAAAAATCGGCGGTGGAGCGGTTAGTGGCGGTGGGAATATTCCATACCGTCGCCAGGCGCAGCAGCGCTTTGACGTCAGGGTCGTGCGGCACGGCATTCAACGGATCCCAGAAAAAAATCAGCAGGTCGATTTTTCCTTCAGCAATCAGGGCGCCCACCTGCTGGTCGCCGCCCATCGGGCCACTGAGCATGGCGTTCACCTCAAGGCCGGTTTCGCGCTGGATCAGGTTGCCGGTGGTGCCGGTCGCGTAGAGCGTATGCGCACCCAGCAGCGCGGTATGCTGGCTGACCCATTCGAGCAGAGAGGATTTACAGTGATCGTGCGCCACCAGGGCAATTTTTTTCGCTTCGGCAAGGGTACGGCTGGTCTGCTCCATTCAGGCATCCTGTTGAGATAAGGTAAAAAAGGAAACAGAACCGAGTTTACCCCTGCCGTACGCTAAACATCAACTTGCCCGTAGCGCCTTCATCCAGATCACCAGGCGCTGGCGCGTGGCGCTGTCGACCTGATGAAACCACAGCTGTAAAAGCTGTTCGGCAGGGAGGTTAGCGCCGACCACATCAACCGGGAACTTCTCCTGTCTGACGCTTAACGGCGGCTGCTGCGCGAAACGCGGTACCGAAGCGATCTGGCCGTTGCGGTTATAGGCCATCAACGCTTTTTCCAGGTCGGTTTGTTCTCCGTTGCGCAAGGGGAGGCGATCGCGGCGGCTTGATACCGTCTCGCCTTTTTCATCCACCAGGATAAAGGCGCTGTTTTTATCAAACAGGCGGCGGTCGTGCAGGGTATCAAGCTGCGGCAGGCGAACGGAGATCGATTTCGCTTTAGCGATAAAGGTCACAATCAGCGGATCGGAGATATAGCTGCGGCGTGCGCCGTTGTGGGTCGGACCCAGATTTTTTTCAACGCGGAATAGCAACTGATGCTCGCCATTGTCCAGTTCCAGTCCTTCGGCGCCCTTAAGCAGTGAGCCTGAAATTTTGCGTCCGTCCAGCACCAGCAAATCGATATCGGGATCGAGCCTGAGCGTAGTCGCGTAACAGGATGTTGCGAACAGCAACGCAAGCAAACCTGAGCAGATCAAACGCAGCTTCATTATTTCTCCAAAAGGCGCACGGGAAACCCGGCAGTGAATGTATCAAATTCTTACATTATGGCAGCGTGTTAACATTTTAACATATTATTTTGTGCCCTGAATCGCTAAATGCGCTCATCCGTACCGCCTGTTCATTGACGCAGCAGAATTCGCCTAGAATGGGAGAACGAATCACCTCAGGAGATGCTGATGAACGACCAAATGATAGCCGATGTACTGACTTCAACCCGTACCATTGCGCTGGTGGGAGCCAGCGACCAGCCGCACCGCCCCAGCTACGGCGTGATGGCCTGGCTGCTGCAGCAGGGATATAAGGTTATCCCGGTAAATCCGGGTCTGGCGGGACAGACGCTGCTGGGGCAGAAAGTCTATGCCGCGCTGGCGGATATCCCGGAACCGGTGGATATGGTGGATGTGTTCCGTCATTCGGAGGCGGCCTGGGGCGTGGCGCAGGAAGCGATTAGCATCGGCGCGAAAACGTTGTGGCTGCAGCAGGGCGTGATCAATGAGCAGGCGGCAACGCTGGCGGCGGATGCCGGGCTGAACGTGGTGATGGATCGCTGTCCAAAGATTGAGATCCCGCGGCTGGGATTACTGAAGCACAAATAAGCAGAGAAAAAGGCCTGACGAGCATCGCCAAATCAGGCCTGCCTGACCTGCTTCGACGCTGCCCGACATAACCTCGGCAGATGTTAGTGACGCAAACGCGGCGCCATAAGCTGCTGACGCACCGACTCCGCCAGTTCATCCAGCGAAGGCTGTTCGGGATGAAGGATTTGCGGTTCGCCCGAGAGCTGGGCTTCGGCAAGATAAGCATGGATCGGCTCGCCGTCGTCATCTTCGGTGACCACGTGATACCAGGGCGCAGCAAGCAGCGCGTCGTTGGCGTCAACATCCTCCACGCCAGGATCGTCTAACGAGTACTCGGGATCGACATCAACCACCACTCCCAGAAAGCCCAGCATCTTGTGACGCACCTGCTGACCAATTCCAAATTTACTGGCAATCATCAATACCTCCTGTCAAACATTGCCTTTACTGCCAATATGGCGGCAAAGGCATCGTTTTCAAGTTACAGCACGCGACAGGCGACGCCTTTCAGGTAAAGCCCTTCAGGATAGCTGGCGATCACCGGGTGATCGGCCGCCTGGCGGAACTGCTCTATAAATTGTACATCACGGCGGGCATCTACGGCGGCGTCAGCGATGATTTTCTGGAATAAATCGGTGGGCATCAGGCCGGAGCAGGAGAAAGTCAGCAGCATACCGCCCGGGGTGAGCAGCTGCATCGCCAGCATATTGATATCTTTATAGCCGCGGCAGGCGCCCGCCAGCTGATTTTTATTTTCCACGAACTTCGGCGGGTCCATCACGATAAGATCGAACTTTTCGCCGCTGTCGCGATAGCTGCGCAGCAGTTTGAACACGTCTTCGCGCAGGAACTGCGCTTTGCTGAGGTCCAGACCATTCAGTTCGACGTTCTGCTTCGCGACATCCAGCGCGGCCTGAGAGGTATCGACGCTGATCGCTTCGCGGCAGCCGCCCATCAGTGCGGAAACCGCAAAGCCGCCGGTATAGGAGAAGCAGTTCAGCACGCGTTTGTCCTGCGCATAGCGGCGCGTGGCGAAACGGCTGTCGCGTTGATCCAGATAGTAACCGGTCTTATGGCCGGTACGGATATCCACCAGCAGTTTCATGCCGTGTTCGGTAATCGGCAGCAGATCGGGCGGCAGCTCGCCGCTTACCGGACCCTGCGTCAGCGCCAGCCCCTCTTTTTTACGTACCGATACGTCGGAACGATCGTAAATGCTGCACTCGGGATAGCACTGCTGCAGCGCAGAGACGATCGCCGGACGCTGGTATTCCGCGCCGGCGGAAAGTAGCTGCAGTACCAGAAAGGTGCCGAAACGATCGACGGTAACGCCCGGCATGCCGTCCGATTCGCCGGCGATCAGGCGATAGCTGTCGAGGCCGTCGCGCGCCGCCAGCCAGTCGCGCAGCTGCTGCGCGCTCTGCAGACGACGAACAAAAAAGGCGATATCGACGGATTCATCCTGCTGCCAGCTCCAGACGCGCGCGCGGATCTGCGAATCGGGAGAAAAAGCGGCGCGGGCCAGCCATTTGCCCTGGCTGTCGCAGACGTCAATGGTTTCGCCACGCTGGGCTTTGCCTTCCATCCGGGCGACGGCGCCGGAAAAGACCCAGGGGTGACGACGGAGCAGGGACTTTTCACGGCCCTTCGCGAGAATCAATCGAACAGTCATATTTTGCTATGCTTACCAACGGAAAATGAGGCGACATTGTCCGGTGGATACCGGAAAAATGCAATCAACCTACATCGCAGGAGGGCGCAATGACGCAGCAGTGCATAAAAGCCTGGGTTCACGGCCGGGTGCAGGGGGTGGGGTTTCGCTACAGCACCCAGGCGCAGGCGCAGCAGCTGGGATTAACCGGCTACGCGCGCAATCTGGACGACGGCAGCGTAGAGGTGCTGGCCTGCGGCGATAGCGCGCAGCTGGAGCAGCTGCTGACGTGGTTAAAAGCGGGTGGGCCGCGTAGCGCGCGCGTCGATCGCGTTCTGACTGAACCGCATCAGCCTGCAGAAACGCCGCAGCGCTTCACCACCGGCTAAACGAGTAAAGAAGGGCGCCTGTTTCGTTACAGGCACTTCACCGGTTTCGGCAGGCCTGCGATTTTGGTCGCCTGCTTTGCCGGGCCGTCAGGGAAGAGACGAAACAGATAGCGGCTGTTGCCTTTCTCCTCGCCGAACTTCTGCGCCATCGCTTTCACCAACATGCGCACGGCGGGCGAGGTGTTGAATTCCAGATAGAACGCCCGAACAAAATGCACCACTTCCCAGTGCGCATCGCTCATCTCAATCGACTCTTCCGCGGCGATTTGCAGCGCCAGCGCCTCGCTCCAGTCGGCCGGATCCAACAGATAACCCTGCGCATCGCGCGCGATTTCTTTGCCTTCGAACAGCACGGTATGACCTCAATAATGGAAACTGTGCCTATCTTAGCAAAATTGCCGCCGACGAAAAAACAAAGCCCCGCAGAGCGGGGCTGGATAAGGCGGGCAGCGTGGCTGGCTTAGTCGTTGCGCGACGAGAAGCCGAGGATGCTGAGCAAGCTGATAAAGATGTTATACAGCGAAACATAGAGGCTGATGGTGGCGCGAATATAATTGGTTTCGCCGCCGTGAATGATATTGCTGGTTTCCCACAAAATAGCGCCGGTGGAGAAAAGAATGAACAACGCGCTGATTGCCAGCTGCAAGGCCGGCAGCTGCAGGAACAGGTTAGCGATCACCGCCACCAGCAGCACCACAAAGCCCGCCATCATCATACCGCCGAGGAATGACATATCGCGGCGGGTGGTCAGCACATAGGCCGAACAGCAGAAAAAGACCAGCGCGGTGCCGCCGAGCGCCAGCGCGATAGCGTCGCCCATGCCGGCGGAGAGAAACGAATTCAGGATCGGCCCCAGGCTATAGCCGAGGAAGCCGGTAAAGGCGAAGGCGGCCAGAATGCCGGTCGGGCTGTTCGCCAGGCGATAGGTCAGAAACATCAGGCCATAAAAACCGACCAGCATCAGGATCAGGCCCGGCGCGGGCAGGTTCAGTAGCGTGCTGGCGGTCGCCGTCGCGGCAGAGAAGGCCAGCGTCAGCCCCAGCAGAAAATAGGTATTACGTAAAACTTTATGGGTGCTGAGCAGCGAAGTGCCGGCACCAGAGCGGGAAACGATACGATCCATAATGCACCTCATACAGGGGTCACAATCTTAGCGCAGAGCATACGAAGCGGGGGAAAAAGGGAAAAGGCGTTTTACCCTTCTTTACGCGTGAAGCCGCTGATTTTGTGAGCCGACTGGCGATAATGGCAGCAAAAAAACCGCCGTTGGCTGTTTTTCAGGCGAACGGTCAGCTTTGCTATTTACATTACCCTGAGGGGTGTTTATAGTTCGGCTCATTGCGGAGGGGTGGCCGAGCGGCTTAAGGCAGCGGTCTTGAAAACCGCCGATGGGAAACCATCCGAGAGTTCGAATCTCTCCTCCTCCGCCATCGAATTTATGACGGGCCAGCAGCGATGCTGGCCCGTTTTCGTTTTGCCGTCAAGTCCCGCTGCTGCGGTTTTCACCGCTGCGCTGCGAAAATAATCAGTCAGACATTTTTTGTTTTAAAGGGACTTGCACAAGCAGAATCAAGCCGTTAGACTGCGTCGCACAATATGACACGTCAGCAATCGCGGTTGCAGATGGTCTTGCGGAGGGGTGGCCGAGTGGCTTAAGGCAGCGGTCTTGAAAACCGCCGATGGGAAACCATCCGAGAGTTCGAATCTCTCCTCCTCCGCCACATTTCAGAGCCAGCACAGACGTGCTGGCTTTTTTGTTGCCCGCTTTCGGCGCTGGTGGGTGCGTCTCCTTTTCCCGAGCGCGCTTTTCCCCGTCGCCGCCATCCGCTTTTCCCCCGCTGGCGCCGTTGGTAAAAAAGGTGCGCAAGTCCGAAAAACATCCCGTTGCTTTTCAATTGGCTGGCGTAACTCAACCGCGGTGTCGCGCGTCTGCTATAGTCCTGATACGATATAAGGCCTGTATTCGCGGCCCAGGCGGCGCGTCATACCTGATATCGGCTCTCACACCTCCGGTCAGGAGTCAGCAAGTCATCATCGGATCGAATGGAACAGTAACAATGATCAAAAAACTCAGTCTTTGCGCATTGTCGGTTATTGCGGCGTTACCCTTAGGATTTTCCGCTCAGGCCGCTGATGGCGATCTGCAACTCCAGCAGGTACTTATGTTAAGCCGCCATAACCTGCGCGCGCCGCTGGCGGATAATGGCAGCGTACTGGCGCAGGCCACCAAAAAGTCCTGGCCGCAGTGGGAAGTGCCGGGCGGCGAGTTAACCACCAAGGGCGGCGTGCTGGAAGTCTATATGGGGCGCTATACCCGCGCGTGGCTGGCGCAGCAGGGGCTGATTAAAGCCGACGCCTGTCCGCAAACAAACGAGGTTTTCGCTTATGCGAACAGCCTGCAGCGCACCGTCGCCACCGCCCAATATTTTGTCACCGGCGCCTTCCCGGGCTGCGATGTTGCGGTGACCCACCAGGATGAGATGGGCACCATGGATCCGGTATTTAACCCGGCCATCACTAACGACAGCGACGAGTTTAATAAGAAGGCGCTGGCGGCGATGAATGCGCAAGGGGAGAAGCTCAGCCTGAAGCCCGCCTTCCAGCAGCTGGAAAAAATCATCGATTACAAAAACTCGCCGGCCTGCGACGGAAAAAAACAGTGTACGCTTAGCAGCGATAACCAGAATAAATTCAGTGCGGAAAACGGCAAAGAGCCGAATGTCACGGGTCCGTTGAAGGTGGGCAACTCGCTGGTGGATGCCTTTACCCTGCAATATTATCAGGGCTTCCCGCTGGATCAGATCGCCTGGGGACAGATTAAAACCCCTGAGCAGTGGCAGGCACTTTCCGCGATTAAAAACGGCTATCAGGATGCGCTGTTCTCCTCACCGGAGATTGCGCGCGAGGTCGCTTCGCCGCTGATTGACTATATCCGCAGCCAGCTGGTTGATCAGGATAAAGCCGCTGCGCCGAAGGTAATGCTGATGGTTGGGCACGATTCCAATATCGCCTCGCTGCTGGCGGCGCTGGATGTGAAGCCTTATACGCTGCCGGGCCAGTATGAGAAAACGCCGATTGGCGGCCAGGTGGTGTTTGAACGCTGGCACGATGCGAAGGCGGATAAGGATCTGGTCAAAATCGAATATGTTTATCAGACGGCCGATCAGCTGCGCGACAGCGAAGTGTTGAGCCTGAAAAATCCGCCACAGCGCGTGACGCTGCAGCTTAACGGCTGCGAGACGGACGCCAATGGCTTCTGTTCATGGCAGCAGTTCAGCGGCGTGCTGAACGCGGCGCTGCAGGGCACCGCGTTGCAGCCGGCGGCGGAAAAGCCGGCGGCCAATGACGCTGCAGCGACGCAGCAAGATGCGGCGGCGGATAAAGCCGCTGCCGAGACCGCAGCGCAGCAGAAAGCGGCCGCTGACAAAGCGGCTGCCGATAACGCAGCGAAAGAGAAAGCGGCAGCGGATAAGAAAGCCGCTGATAAAGCAGCGGCGGCAGAGAAGGCTGCTAAAGAAAAGGCGGCGGCAGATAAGGCGGCGGCAGATAAAGCGGCGGCCGCAGAGAAAGCCGCTAAAGAGAAAGCCGCGGCAGAGAAGGCTGCAGCGGAGAAAGCGGCGCCGGCCAGCCAGCCGAAACCGCAGACTGCGCCGAACGCTGATGCGGATAAAGCCCCGCAGTCGCCGGCAAAAGAGACCACGCCTGCGGCATAATCCGCTGAGCGCAGTAAAAAAGGGAGCCGATGGCTCCCTTTTTTTACGCTTGCCGTCCGTCAGGCTGCAGCCATCAAACGGCCCATTCGCCTGTGGCTACTGGCCTGATACCACGACCAGCTTCTGGTTAACAAACTCTTTGATGCCGAGATCGGACAGCTCACGTCCGTAACCGGAACGCTTGATACCGCCAAACGGCAGCTCCGCGGCGGTATCGCTGGCAGAGTTGATAAATACCATGCCCGTTTCAATGCGCGAGGCGAGACGTTTGCCGCGGGCGATATCACCGGTAAACACCGCGCCGCCCAGCCCGTAGTGGGAATCGTTCGCCAGTTTTACCACCTCATCATCGTTTTCCACCACGTAAACCTGCGCCACCGGGCCGAAAAACTCTTCGAAGTAAGCCGGATTGTCGCGGGTAATATTGGTTAAAATCGTCGGCTGATAAAAACAGCCCGGACCGTCAATCGCGGTGCCACCGTAGTGTAGCGTCGCACCCTGTTTAACCGCATTTTCCACCTGTTCCGCTAACGTGTCGCGCGCGCTGGCGGAAGAGAGCGGACCGAGCGTGGTGCTTTCATCCAGCTGATCGCCGATTTTCATCGCCTTAAAGGCGTCGGTGAATTTCGCCAGGAAACGATCGTAAACGCTGCGCTGCACGATAAAGCGTTTCGCCGCGGTGCAGACCTGCCCGGCGTTGCTCAGGCGCGCCTGGGTACCCTGTTTGACCGCCTCATCAAGATCGCAGTCATCCAGCACCACAAAGACATCGTTGCCGCCCAGCTCAAGCGTGGTTTTCTTCAGGTATTTGCCCGCCTGCTGCGCCACGGCGCTGCCAGCGCGCTCGGATCCGGTCAGCGCGGCGCCCTGCACGCGATCGTCGGCGATCAGTTCAGCCACCTTATCGCTGGAGATAAACAGGTTGGTCCATGCCCCTTCAGGCGCGCCCGCTTCGCGTACCAACTCTTCAAACAGGCTGGCGCAGTGCGGCACGATGGCGGCATGCTTCGCCAGCACCGGATTCCCCGCCGCCAGGTTAGGGGCGAGAACACGCATCAGCTGATAATAAGGGAAGTTCCACGGCTCGACGGCGACCAGCACGCCCAACGCATGGTATTCGACCCAGGCTTCGCCCAGCTCGGTAGGATAGGGGACCGGCTGCAGGAACTTTTCCGCATGCTCGGCATAATAGCGCGCGATCTGCGCGCAGATCGCCACTTCGCCGCGGCTCTGCTTCAGCAATTTACCCATTTCAACGCTGGCGACTTTCGCTAACTCCTCCGCCCGGCTGTCGATCAGATCCGCCAGTTTATGCAGTACCTGAATGCGCGGCTGAATCGGGCCTCTTGACCAGTCGGACCGCCAGAGCTGCCACGCTTTTTCCAGCGCCGATTCGACATAGTCGTCGCTGTGCGCAGGCCAGGTTTTGATCACCTCATTGGTGGCGGGGTTTACAGATTGATAGGTAGACATGGAGGCTCCTTTTCACTGGCTAAAAATAAACAGGGCGGGAAATTCCCGCCCCTGAATGGCATTGCGTGGCTCAGACGTTTTTACGTTCGACGACCGTATCATCCCAGGTCAGGACGTCGGCCTCGGTTTTATCGAAAGCGCGGAACAGCACTTCGTCATTGCCCTGCTGGCGCCAGATCTCTTCGGCCAGCTTTTCATCGTAATTCGCCACTTCAAAAATTGCCTCAGCAATCTCAGGTGAGGTATGGCGCAGGCTTGCCCATTCGCCGACGTGATGTGCTTTGGATTGTTGCGTTGCCATAATGTTCTCCTGTGTTGATTGAGACTATCCGCTCAGCTTTACCGCCAGACGGGCGACATGTTCACCCTGAAAGCGGGCGATATTCAGTTCCTCTTCCGAAGGCTGACGCGAGCCGTCGCCGCCGGCATAGGTGGAGGCGCCGTATGGCGTGCCGCCGCGCACCTGGCCGATATCGAACAGCTCTTTCGTGCCGTAGCCAATAGGAACGATCACCATGCCGTGATGGGCCAGCGTCGTCCAGGTGGAAGAGAGGGTATGCTCTTGTCCGCCGCCGGTACCGGTAGAGGTAAAGACACTGCCCAGCTTGCCATATAGCGCGCCGGAGGCCCAAAGCCCGCCGGTGCGGTCAAGGAAAGTGCGCATCTGGCCGGACATATTGCCGAAACGGGTAGGGGTACCGAAAATAATGGCGTCATACTGCGGCAGTTCTTCTGGCGTCGCTTCCGGCGCATCCTGATCGGTTTTACCGCCGACCTGAGCAAAGCGCTCAGCATCCATGGTTTCAGGCACCCGCTTTACGGTAACCTCAGCGCCGTCAACTTTACGTGCGCCTTCAGCGACCGCTTGCGCCATGGTTTCAACATGTCCATACATTGAATAGTAAAGCACCAGAATTTTCGCCATAGTTCGACCCCCTGTTGCATGTGTCTTGTGATAGCTGACGACTTACCCGACGATGTCAGTCGGCCCGCTTATTTTTTCGAGGTATCCGGTTTTTTATCGCCAGATTCCGGCGCCTGTTTCGGATCGTCTTTGCTCTGCTGGGATTGTTTCTGGGTCATAACGTTCTCCTGTAGCAATGAAAGATAACAACAGTAAATCAGTATAGAAGAAGACAGCGAGCTTGCCTGGACGCATCGCAGGATTGACCTGTCGCGCCGGGAAAAGCACACTATGCGCCACTGTTTTTCAGGACTTTCTGAATATGATAGGCTGTTTTTCACGCTACAAATGGCGTCTCACCCTGCCGGAAGCCATTCTGATCTTTATTACGATGATCTGGGGCGGCACCTTTATGGTGGTGCATCACGCGATGACCCTGAGCGGGCCATTCTTCTTCGTCGGCGTACGCTTCGCCACCGCCGCCTCGCTGCTGCTGCTATTTTCCCTGCGCGGGCTGGGGCGTTTTACGCGCCGTGAGCTGACGGCCGGGCTGTGGATCGGCATCGCCATCGGCTGCGGCTACGGCCTGCAAACCTGGGGCATGCAGACCATTTCCGGCAGCCAGTCCGCTTTTATTACCGCGCTCTATGTGCCGCTGGTGCCGCTGCTGCAGTGGGCCTTTTTGGGCAAAATGCCGGGCGTGATGTCCTGGGGCGGTATCGCGCTCGCTTTTGGCGGCCTGCTGCTGGTGGCGGGGCCGGAAAGCGGCGGGCTGGCCTTTAGCCATGGCGAGCTGGCGACGCTGCTCAGCACGCTGGCGATCGCGGCGGAAATCATCTTAATCAGCGCCAGCGCCGGCAAAGTGGATATCCGGCGTGTCACAATCGTGCAGCTGGCGGTGGCATCGCTTTTCTCCTTTATGCTGATGGCGCCCAACGGCGAGCAGTTGCCGACGATGTCGCCCTGGCTCTGGGTGAGCGCTCTGGGGCTGGGTGTCGCCAGCGCGCTGATCCAGGTCACCATGAACTGGGCACAGCGCAGCGTGTCGCCGACGCGCGCGACAGTCATCTACGCCGGCGAACCGGTATGGGCGGGCGTCGTGGGCCGCATCGCTGGCGAGCGTCTGCCCGGCGCGGCGCTGCTTGGCGGCGCGCTGATCGTGCTGGGCGTACTGGTGAGCGAAATACGGTTGAAAAGGCGGGCAGAGGCGCCGCCCGCCGTCCGGGAAGAGATCCGGGAAGAGTAAAGGCTAGCGGTGCTGGCGCGCGATATCGGCGCCGGGCAGCGACGCGGCGCGGTGCCGCAGCAGCGCATGCAGCAGAATGGCACCGAAGGTCGCCGTACCGATGCCGCCGAGCGTAAAGTCGCCAATGCGCAGCGCAAAATCGCCTGCGCCCAGCACCAGCGTCACCGCCACCATGATCAGGCTGCCGTTCTGGTTTAAATCCACCTGGTTTTGCACCCAAATGCGCGCCCCCGCTACGGCGATCAGGCCGAACACCACAATCGAGGCGCCGCCGATCACCGGCGCGGGAATGGTGTGGATCAGCGCGCCGAACTTGGGCGAAAAGCCGAGCAGCAGGGCGATAACGGCAGCGGCGACAAACGCCAGCGTCGAATAGACGCGCGTGACCGCCATCACGCCGATATTCTCGGCATAGGTGGTCACGCCGCTGCCGCCCAGACTACCGGAGAGCAGCGTTGCCAGCCCGTCGCCGACAAAGGCGCGCCCGATATAAGGATCAAGATTGCGGCCGGTCATCGCGGCCACCGCCTTGAGATGGCCGAGGTTCTCCGCCACCAGGATCACCGCGACCGGCGCGATCAGGGTGATAGCGGAGGCGGAGAAGACCGGCGTGGTAATCTGCGGCAGCCCCAGCCACGGAGCCTGCGCCACCAGGCTAAAGTCGACCGGCTTGCCCAGCCCCAGCCCGTTGGTCAACAGGGCATAGCAGCCCCAGGCCGCCATCAGCCCCACCAGAATCAGCAGACGCTGGATCATGCCGCGCGTAAACACCGCCGCCGAACCGATGCAGAGAATGGTCAACACTGCCATCCAGCTGTCGAACAGCGAAGCTGAAACGCTGCGCACCGCAATCGGCGCCAGGTTGAGGCCAATCGCCATCACTACCGCCCCGGTGACGACCGGCGGCATCAGCCGTTCGATCCAGCGTGTACCTGCCTTCATTACCACCACGCCGATCAGCGTATAGAGCAGGCCGCAGGCGACAATGCCGCCCAGCGCCACGCCGAGGTGCGGATTCAGTCCCTGACCGTTGAAGCCGGTTACGCCGATCACAACCCCGACAAACGCGGCGCTGGATCCCAGATAGCTGGGCACCCGTCCGCCGGTGATCAGAAAGAACAGCAGCGTACCGACGCCGGACATCATGATCGACAGATTGGGATCCAGCCCCATCAGCAGCGGCATCAACACCGTGGCGCCGAACATCGCCACGGCGTGCTGCAGGCCGAGGATCAGCGTCTGTCCGGCAGGCAGCGTCTCATCGGGTGCGATAATGCTCCCGGCACCGACCGCCGTTTTTTTATGCCATTGAGGAAACCAGGAACGGGCCATTTTTTTCTCCTGCAAAGGGATAATGTGCCGTCGCGGCGGCGTTAACTCGCTGCCTGTCGCAACAGGTGGTGATAGCCACGATCAAACCAGATCAGGCCGGATCCCTGCGCGCTGCAGACCAGCGCCTGGGCTTCGCAAAACAGAATATCGTGCGTACCCACGCTGACGGTTCGGCTGATACGGCAGTCAAAAGAGGCGACGGCGTCGTCCAGAATCGGCGCGCCCGTTGCCAGCGTGTGCCAGCCGGCGGCGAGAAAGCGCGTCTCCATGGGCGTTTTGCCGCCGAACAGATTCGACAGCGCCTCATGGCCGGCCGCCAGCGTGTTGACGCACAGCACCTGATTTTGCGAAAACGCCGGCCAGACCGAGGCGGATCGGTTAACACAGACCAGCAGCGTGGGCGGCGCGTCGGTAACGCTGCACACGGCCGAGGCGGTAAATCCGGCGCGCCCACCCGGCCCGTCAGTAGTGACGATATTGACGGCGGCGCCGAGGCGCGACATGGCGTTACGAAAATCCTGTTTCTCCACGCCGGAGAGCGCGGGGACAAAGGCGGATGACGACATAATGGCTCCTTAATCGGTTCAGGCGACGCGGCTGGCGTGCCGGGCAGTCGTTACCGGCGCGGCGTCAAGCCAGGCCAGCAGCAGGGCGTTAAAAGTGGCGCTGTCGGTAACGCTCATCGCATGGCCGCCCCAGTCCATCTGGCGTAGCGAGGCGTTGGGCAGTGCGCGGCAGAGCTGTTGCGAGCAGGTCCAGGGCACCAGCAGATCGTCGCGCGCGCAAATTGCCAGCACCGGCTGGACAATCGCCGTGGCCCGGGAATGAAAGTCGGCGCTCATTAGCGCATGCAGGCGCCGCAGCAGATTTTCCATTCCCTGGAAATGGGCGCATTGCAGGCTCTCCTCGGCCTCAATCCGCGCCTGACTGGCGGCGAGCCAGTCGGCGGGATAGAGAAACAGCGGCTGTGCCCGCACGTACGCCTCTATGCCGACATTGAGCAGCAGATCCTGACGCACGCGAAAACAGCGGCGCGTATGGGCGTCCAGCGTCAGCCAGCCGTTAACCACCACCAGCCGGTTCAGGCGGTCGGGATAGTCAAGCGCCAGCTGCAGCCCAATCAGCCCGCCTAACGCGTGCCCCAGCAGATCAAAGCGTGCAATGCCCGCATCGCTTAGCGCCTGCGCCAGCTCGGCGGCCATATCGCGCAGGCTATAGCCTTCCGGCAGACTATCCGGATTGCTGCCGGTGCCGCGCTGATCGTAGGTCGCGACCCGATAGCGCTGCTGCAGCGCCGACATCTGCGGCAGCCAGAAGCTGCCCAGGCCGCCAAGACCGGCGGCCAGCACGATGGTCGGGGCGCCGCTGTCGCAGCGGCCGGAAATGTCGATACGCATCATGGCCTCACTTAGCGAGATGGGCGGTGGTGGCAATTTCGATCAGCGCCTCAGGTTTGACCAGCCCGCACTGAATGCAGAAGCGCGCGGGCTTATCTCCCGGAAAATAGTCGGCATAGACCTGATTAATGGCGGCATAGTGCTGCCAGTCGGTAAGAAACAGCGCATTGAAGGTGACATCCTCCAGCGTGCCGCCCGCGGTTTCGATCACCCCCTTGATGATCTCCAGCACGTGACGCGTCTGTGCCGCCGCATCGCCCGGACAGACCACATTGTTTTGCGCGTCGAACGGCAGCGTGCCGGAAACATACAGCACGCCGTCCGCCAGCGCGCCGGGTGAAAAAGGGGCTATCGGCGTGCCGCTGCCGGGCGGAATAATGACCTGTTTAGGCATGAGAAGGCTCCTTATAGCGCTGCGGCGCAGGCCGGCTGTTGTTGCGTTTCGCCATCGTTTAGCGCCGCGCAGAAGCGGCTAACGTCCGAGACCCAGCCGAAAAAAGTTTCGATATTGAATAGCGCCGCCTGTTGGGCGAAAGGCGGGCCCGCCTGATGGGTGGCGTCCTCCAGCACGATGCCGAAATACTCCAGGAAAAAGCCGTCGCGCAGCGTCGATTCCACACAGACGTTGGTGGCGATGCCGGTAAACACCAGATGGCGGATCCCGCGGCTGCGCAGCATCCCGTCGAGCGGCGTATGGTAAAAGCCGCTGTAGCGCGGCTTGGGCAGCACAATATCGCCCGGCTGCGGCTGCAGGCTGTCTATCAGCGCATAGTCCCAGCCGCCTTTAGCCAGCAGCGTGCCCTGTAGCTCCGGCCGGCGACGCATGGTTTTCAGCGCGTTGGATTTATGGAAGTTCGGCGAACCGGCATCGCCCGCCTCAACGTACTGGTCATCCCAGCCGTTCTGGAACCAGATAATCTGGATGCCGGCGGCGCGTGCGGCGCTGACCGCGATGGCGATATTTTCAATCACCGGCTGCGTGGTGGAGACATCAAATCCCGCGAGATCGAGATAGCCGCCCGGCGTGGCATAGGCGTTCTGCATATCCACCACGATCAGCGCGGTTTGCGCGGGCGGGAAGACGATCGCTTCAGGACGCGCGGAGAGGGTGACGGCGGCCTGCTGGCTGGCACTGGCGCAGATAACCGGCTGCATCATGCCACCTCCTGCGTTGCCAGAGCGAGGTGCGCGCGACAGGCGAGCAGCGGCTGAATACGTTCGCCGAACGCCTCGATGCCCTGTAGAAAATCATCGAAGGTCAGCAGCACCCCCTCGGCGCCTTCAACCTGCGCCACCTCATCCAGCATGCGCGCTACGCTGGCGTATGAGCCGACCAGCGTGCCCATATTGATATTCACGGCGGAAGTCGGGTCAGCCATTTGACGTACGTTGGTATCGCTGCCGGAACGCTTATCCTGCTGGCTCTGGGTGGTCAGCCACGCCAGCGCTTCTTCATCGGCGCCCGCCTTGTAATGCTCCCATTTAGCACGCGCCGCCTCGTCGGTTTCATCGGCGATAATCATAAACAGCACGAAGGAGCCGACGTTGCGCTGCGCGGCATCGGCGGCCGCCTTCATGCGCGCCGCGGTCGGCGCAAAGGCGGCCGGAGTGTTAACCCCTTTGCCGAAACAGAAGTTGTAGTCGGCATGGCGGGCGGAGAAAGCCATGCCGGCGTCGCTCTGGCCGGCGCAGATCACCTTCATCGCTTTGCGCGGGCGCGGGCTGAGGCGGCAATCGTTCATGGTAAAGAACTCGCCCTTCAGATCGCTTTTGCCGCTGCCCCAGAGGTCGCGCAGCACGGTGACATATTCGGTCAGGTAGTCGTAACGCCGGGCGAAATAATCGTCGCCGGGCCAGAGGCCCATCTGCTCATACTCCGGTTTCTGCCAGCCGGTCACCAGGTTGACGCCGAAGCGTCCTTCGGCGATGGAGTCGATGGTGGCGGCCATACGCGCCACAATCGCCGGCGGCAGGGTCAGCGTCGCCGCCGTGGCGTAAATTTCGATGCGCGACGTTACCGCCGCCAGGCCCGCCATCAGCGTGAAAGATTCCAGGTTGTGATCCCAGAACTCCGTTTTGCCGCCGAAGCCGCGCAGCTTGATCATCGATAGCGCGAAATCGAAATGGTAATGCTCCGCTTTTTGGACGATCGCCTTATTGAGTTCAAATGTGGGCATATACTGCGGCGCGTGGCTGGAAATCAGCCAGCCGTTGTTACCGACAGGAATAAAGACGCCTATTTTCATGTGAAACCCTCATGGTTGGATGATTGCCGATCGCGCTGCGGTGCATCCTGCCTCCTGTTCCGGCGGCGCTCAAAGGAGAGAAAGCAAAGGGCGTGCCATAAAAAATAAAGACAATTTATTCAGCCAGATAACTCAAAAGGCGTAGTTTATGACCCCGCGCGCTGCGCCAAAACGGACCGTTTGGTCAAAAAACGCTGCACAAAAAGCAGGCGGAAAGGCGCCAGGCATGTGCAGAGCCGGAGGCAGCTTTTCCCATCTCTGCTAAGATGCAGCGCGAACAGAGTGGAGAAAGGAGCAGGAGAGAGTGGAAAACAAGGCACCTACACGGCGCGCGCAGGCGGTAGCGGCGAAGCGCTCGGCGATCCTTGATGCTGCGCTGACGTACTTTTCGCAGTTCGGCATGCACGGCACTCGCCTGGATAAAGTGGCCGAGCGCGCCGGCGTGTCGAAAACAAACCTGCTCTACTATTTTCCTTCGAAAGAGGCGCTCTATATCGCGGTGTTAAAAGCGATCCTGGATGTCTGGCTGGCGCCGCTGCGTGCGCTGCGCGAGGATCAGGATCCGCTGGCGGCGATTCGTCACTACATCCAGCTTAAGCTCGAGGTCTCGCGCGATCATCCTCAGGCTTCGCGGCTTTTCTGCCTGGAGATGCTGCAGGGCGCGCCGCTGCTGAAGGCGGAGCTGGAGGGCGATCTTAAGGCGCTGATTGATGAGAAGTCGCGGGTGATAGAAAACTGGATCGTGCAGAAGCGGCTGGCGCCGGTAGAGCCGCAGCACCTGATTTTTATGCTCTGGGCGACGACGCAGCACTATGCGGACTTTTCCGTGCAGGTAGAGGCGATCACCGGCCGCACTCTGACTGATCCGGCGTTTTTCCAGCAAACGGTCGCCAATGTGCAGCATATGGTGATCGAAGGTATCCGTATCCGTTAGGCGTCGGCGAAAACTTTACTTTCAGCGCGGCGGGATCCTGCCAGGCTTAGAGCGTTAGGGTGCAACGCAGGAGCAAACATGGATTCCGTTTCACAGTGGGTTCTCGGCGCCTCGGTGTCGATGGCCGTTATGGGCCGCCGGGTGCCGCTTTGGCAATCGGCGCTGGTGGGCGCGTTCTGCGGCACGCTGCCCGACCTTGATGTGTTTCTCGATCATGGCGATGCAATCAGTAATATGACGCTGCATCGCACCGAAAGTCATGCGCTGTTCTGGCTGACGCTCATTTCTCCCCTGCTCGCCTGGCTGCTCGCCGGGGCGCTGAAGCAAACCTTTCAGTGGGTTCGCTGGTGGCCGGCTGTCTGGCTGGCATTGATTACCCATCCGCTGCTCGATTTGATGACGGTGTATGGCACCCAGCTCGGCCTGCCGTTTACCGATTACCCCTGGGCTATCGGCAGCGTGTTTATTGTCGATCCGCTCTATACGCTGCCGCTGATTATCGGCCTGATCGCTGCTTTTTGGCGGCGCGAAGCGCGCTGGAGCCGCGCCGGACTGGCAGTAAGCTCACTCTATCTGCTCTGGAGCGTGGCGGTGCAGGGCATCGCCACCGGGCAGACGGCGCCGCAGGTCGCGCGGCTGGCAGGCGAGAACGCGCGGCTGCTGGTCACGCCCACCGCTTTTAACACCCTGGTCTGGCGCGTGGTGGCGGTGACGCCGGAGCAATATTACGAAGGTTACTGGTCGCTGTTGTCGCCCCGGCGCCCGCTGCAGCTTAGCGCGCACTCTCGTGGCGCAGCGCTTTACCCGCAGTGGCAAGGGGATGGGGCGGTAGAGCGGGTCGCCTGGTTCAGCCACGGCTTTTTTGCGCTGCGCGAGCAGCAGGGCCATCTGCTGATCAGCGATCTGCGCATGGGCGAAGCGCCGCACTTCACCTTTACCTTCGATTTGGGCACGCCGCAGGCGCGTGATCCGCATCCGACGCGTCTGCCTTCCGCGCGGCCCTCGCTGGCGGAGAGCTGGCGAACGCTGCGTCAGCGCTTATAAAGAAAAAGGGCGAACCTCGGTTCGCCCTTTTTGCGCTATCGCCCGATCAGCGTGCCTTGCGGCGACGCATCCACCAGCCGAAGCCCAGCATAATAAACCACAGCGGCGTGACTATCAGCGCGTTGCGGGTATCTTCCTGCAGGGTCAGCAGAACGATAACAAAGGCGAAGAAGGCCAGGCAGACCCAGCACATCACCTTGCCCAGCGGCATTTTAAAGGTGGACTGGCGGTGACGCTCCGGATACTTCTTACGGTACGCCATGTACGAGCAGAGGATAATGCTCCAGACGAACATAAACAGGATGGCCGAAACGGTGGTGACCATGGTGAAAACCGTCATCACGTTAGGGATCAGGTAGATCAGCGCCACGCCCGCCAGCAGGCAGAAGCAGGAGAAGAACAGCCCCGAGGTCGGCACCGCGCGCGCCGAGAGGCGACCGAAGGTGCGGTGCGCGACGCCCTGTTCCGCCAGGCCGTAAAGCATACGGCTGGTGGAGAAGATGCCGCTGTTGGCGGAGGAGGCCGCAGAGGTTAGCACCACGAAGTTAACGATGCTGGCCGCCGCCGGCAGGCCAATCAGCATAAACATCTCAACGAACGGGCTGCGATCGGCCACCACGCTGTCCCAGGGCGTCACCGCCATAATCACCATCAGTGCCAGTACATAAAACATAATGACGCGCAGCGGAATAGCGTTGATGGCGCGCGGCAATACCTTATGCGGATCGTGGGTTTCTGCGGCGGCAGTGCCTACCAGCTCAATGCCGACAAAGGCGAAAACGGCGATCTGGAAGCCGGCGAAGAAGCCGCTCAGCCCTTTCGGGAACATACCGCCATGATCCCAGATGTTGGAGAGCGCCGCCGTGCCGCCGCCAGGCGAGGGATAGTGCATCGCCACCAGCACGACGCCGGTAACAATCAGTGCGACGATGGCGACGATTTTAATAATCGCGAACCAGAATTCCATCTCGCCGAACATCTTCACCGTCACGATATTCAGCGCAAGGAACACCACCACGCAGAGCAGGGCGCTCATCCAGATGGAGAAATCGGGGAACCAGAGCTGGAAATAGGCGCTGATCGCCACCACGTCGGCGATGCCGGTCACCACCCAGCAGAACCAGTAGGTCCAGCCGGTAAAGTAGCCCGCCCAGGGGCCGAGCAGGTCGGCGGCGAAATCGCTAAAGGATTTGTATTCCAGATTCGACAACAGCAGCTCGCCCATGGCGCGCATGACGAAAAACAGCATAAAGCCGATGATCATATAGACGAAAATGATCGACGGTCCCGCCAGGCTGATGGTTTTCCCGGAGCCCATAAACAGGCCGGTGCCGATCGCGCCGCCGATAGCCATTAGCTGAATATGACGATTATGCAGGCTGCGCCGGAGCTTATCCGGGCCTTCTGCTTTTTGCAGTGTACTTTTCACGTTGTCTACCATGGAGTGGTTCCTGTCTGTGATGTTGTGCGGCTCTGCTGGCCGATATTTATCGTTCTTACCGGCAGGTAAGTTGGCATAAGATAGTGTAATTAACGGATTAACAGCTAATGATTTTTGCCAATCCTACAGGATCTCTCGCCCGATGTTGGCATCATTTATTTACGTCTGGTGCAAAGGCGCAACTTTTATGCAGCATGGGTATAAAAAACGCATCATTGCTCTCTTTTGCAGCAAACGGCGGCGGACTGACTACACTTAATCAGCAACCGCAACGGCGGCTAACGGGAGAAACAGGTGAAAGGCATCGCGATCGCGCTGATGATAATAGTGGCCGCGCTGGCGGGTTTTCCCTGGCTTAAGCATCATCTGCCGACCTACCTGAATCCCTTTGCGCCGCTCTCGGTGACCGATCCGCCCGGCTGGGTCACGCGCTATAAGCTGCAGCGTATCCGACACGATCCCGCTGCCTGTCTGGCGGTGCTGGAACGCGCGCGCGCGGCAGGGCTGGTGAACTTTACCCGGCCGCCGCCGATGCATGGCGCCTGCCCGCTGGCGATGCCGATTCGCATCCAGCGCTTTGCCGGCGTAGGACTCAGCAGCAGCTTTCTCGCCAGCTGCCCGCTGGCGGTGAGCAGCACCATGTTTATATTGCAGGCGAACCGGCGCGCGCTTGCCGCGCCGCAGCGCTCACCGCTGCGGCAGGTCGAGCATGTCGGCAGCTACGCCTGCCGCAATATTTATCATCGCGCCCAGGGGCGACGCAGCGAGCATGCGACGGCGGACGCGTGGGATGTAACGGCGTTTCGCCAGGCGAACGGCGCGCGCATTAGCGTCGGGCGAGACTGGCGCCGGCAAGGGGCGGAGGGCGATTTGCTGCGTCAGTGGTTCAGCGACAGCTGCGTCTGGTTCGGCAATGCTCTGGGGCCGGACTACAACGCGGCGCACGCCACGCATTTTCATCTGGGGATGCAGGGCTACGGAATTTGTCGTTAGTACCGCTGTTTTTTAGCGCATCTGCTGAAAAAACGGCCCCCTGAAGCGTAAATTATTGTAATCGACGCCTTGTTTTCCTGAATAAAATTTAATACCGCATCTCAGTTTTTCTAATATAAATTATAATAATCATTGGCAGAGATTATTACGCACAAATCAGAATGTTAATTTGCCTGCGTTTCATTTACGGGGCAAAACGGAGCCATCTATTAGCCTCTTTTATGTGTTGGCTTTCTATTCTGACGAAAACCAGGATTATCCTGGATTGCGTCTGCCCGCCACTGGGTTATAGTTTGTAGCAGATCGCAAAAATCTATTCTGTCCAAAGTGCAAGGGGATTGAATAGTTTTAAGAAAAATCTTACCCTCTGCAGGTTGGCGGTAAAGAATGTATAAAAGCAGCGCTAATGAATATAACTTTACTAAATTACAAGGATTTGATTGGTATACTTAAGGCATTAAGTTTACATCTGCTTAACGGACCAGAAATGCAGCATTTTTAAAGCCGCATCCGTTAAGCAATATAATTAAAAAAATTTTTCGAGAGCATTTAATTTTTTGTTACATCGGTGGCAGTTTGACTTAAACCACGGCGCGAGCGGTCAGCGCGTACCGGTGAGGCTTTAATGACGTTCGATGATTACTTTGCCTGGCGCAGGGAGGTCGAGGCTCAGTTTTTTTTACTGAATAACACTGAAGAGTTAACAAACGCGTTGCAACAGCAGATTGAAGCGCTGGGGCTGGATCACTTTGCCTTATTTATTCGTCATCCTGTCCCTTTTACCCGGCCGAAAACCTTTCTTTTCACCACATACCCATCGAGCTGGATAAAGCGATACGATAATGAAAACTATTATGCCGTCGATCCTATTTTGCGTGAGTGTCTGCCGGGAAAATTTATAGCCTGGGGGGATGCCGTTTCGGAGAAGAATGAAATATTCTGGCGGGAGGCAAAAGCGTATGGATTGGCGTCAGGCTTTTCCTGTTCGCTGATGGCCTGCAACCGCGCGACAGGTATATTATCGGTGGCATCAAAAAAAGCGTTAAATATGCTGCACATGATGCCGCAAAAACAGTTGAGACTGCAGTATCTTTTGGATCTGTCGCTACAAACGCTGCTGCGTTTAGATGATGTGTCGATGCGGATTTTAGATATAACCTTAAGTCCACGCGAACTGGAAATTTTAAAATGGACGGCGGAAGGAAAAACGGCTGCGGAGATTTCATTGATACTTTCTATCTCGCCTTACACGGTTAACTTCCATCAAAAGAATTTGCAGAAGCGTTTTAACGCGCCGAATAAAACTCAGGTTGCCAGCTATGCGGCTGCGATTGGCTTGCTGTGACGAGCATTGCAACTACTAAATTTAGTAGTTTCATAAGGTTAACCGGTTGTCTACCCTTCGGCCGGGGTATCAGCTGGGTAAACGCCGTATGCATACGGCTCAAACGAGGGAGTGCGACAGGGGAACATGATGAAGATTATCCAAACCCAGCTAAAGGATATGCCATCCTCGTTATTGGCGGAATTGGGCAGTTATCGCTACAGCGTATTTGCGCGCGGCGAAGGGTGGTCGATACCCTCGCGGCTGAGTACGCCAGGGCAGGAGTACGATCGCTTTGACCGTTCCGACGTCACCTGGCTTATTGCCTGGCATGCGCGTCTCGGCATTTGCGGCTGCGCGCGGCTGATGCAGTGGCAGGAGCCGGGTAATATCGAAGGGATTAGCGTACCGTTCGATCGTAAAGAAGCGGTGTGGGAGATGTCGCGTTTTTCCGCACGTCTTGACGTCGATAATGAGCTGCCGCTGACCATTCTCTGGCATGCTGTGCAGCTGGCGGAGTTATCAGGCATCGATTATCTGGTCAGCGCCGCGACGCCGATGCTGGAGCAGATGTTTGAGCAGCATAAGGTGGGGTTCGAGCCCCTGACGCCGGGGCTGATTCAGTCTGAGGACAATCTGTTCGCGGTGAAAATCCCGGTGAAGCAGCAGGAGCTGGCGGAAAAATATCGCGGCGCGCGTCGCTTCAGCCCGGAAGAAGTCCTGCCTTCGCTGGGGGTTTCCATCAACTGGCAGTCGCACGGGCGTTAACGCCAGCGCGTCCAGAGCGTAATCAGCAACCATGCGGCCAGCACCCAGCAAAGCACGGCGCTGGCCAGCGCAAGCGGCAGCCGCATTATGCCGATAAAAAACCACAGCGAAAGCAGATAGAGAAAGTAGGGCAGGATAGCCCACATGCCGAACACCAGCGTGGCGCGCAGCGCCGCCGTGCCCTTATCGGTTGCGACCAGATAGTGCGCGATCAGCGCGAAGGTAGGAAACAGCGGCAGCAGACCCGCAATGTAGTAGTTCTTACTCTTCGCCAGCAGGCCGATCGCCACCACCATGAGCGCGCCAATCAGCGCCTTTAGCAACAAACCCATTATCTTATCCGCGGCAAAAGGCTTAACATGCGTGAAGCAGGCCGCAAAATCAATGGGTTCGCCCGACTTAACGCCGATAAGCCGCCTTGATCTGGCCGATGGTCTGGCTGAAGGTTTCCGCCTGCTGTGCATCGTCCAGCTGCGCGATAACGCGCTCCATGTTGATAATCACTTTGCCTGCGTCCGCCTGGCCCATGCCTTTTAGCATCATAGTGACCATCGCTTTCAGGCAGGCGACTTCATTCGCCAGGGTTTTTGCGTCTTCTGAAGTGGTAAAGTCGTTCTGTCCCATAGTTTCTCCTTGATAAACCTGTGTAAATATTCAGGTCGCTCCGCGCGTCCTGAACGGCTAAAAGTATAACATAAATTATGAGACCGCTTTCTCACCCGACGCAGGCGACTGCGGAATAATTCACCATCTGAACCTGCGCCATAAAATAAATCGCCGCCGTTATTTTCTCAGGCGTTTTGCCGCATAGCGTCAGCAATAATAAAAAGAATAATCACCTGGGTGATTAATTTAACCTGCTGTATAAAAAGGGTTTTTAATGTTTTAACTGCGCTTTGCTTATTTTTAACGCTTTTAACTTTTTATTATCTGAGGCGGTGGAAAAATTTCACCAGGCGGAGAATAATCGCGCTGCCGCGCGCTATTACCGTCCCCTAAAAAAACGGTGAATTATGTTCAAACCGCCCACAAAAGAGAGTAACATTAAGCCGCTTAATTAAAGTGTCCCATAAACATCACCTTTCCGGAGAAATCCTCTTTTGATTAGCATTCTTCTTGTGGATGACCACGAACTGGTACGCGCAGGGATTCGTCGCATACTGGAAGATATCAAAGGTATTCGGGTAGCCGGCGAGGCATGCTGCGGTGAGGATGCGGTGAAATGGTGTCGCACCAATCAGGTTGACGTCATCCTGATGGACATGAATATGCCGGGCATCGGCGGCCTGGAGGCGACGCGCAAAATCGTGCGCTTCAATCCTGACGCCAAAATCATCATGTTAACCATCCATACGGAAAATCCGCTGCCGGCGAAGGTCATGCAGGCGGGGGCGGCAGGCTACCTGAGCAAAGGCGCCGCGCCACAAGAGGTGATCAGCGCCATTCGCTCGGTGCATGCGGGACAGCGTTATATCGCCTCGGATATCGCGCAGCAGATGGCGTTAAGCCAGATTGAGCCTGAAAAGAGCGAATCTCCCTTCAGCTGTTTGTCGGAACGGGAATTGCAGATTATGCTGATGATAACCAAAGGGCAGAAAGTGACAGACATTTCTGAACAGCTTAATCTGAGCCCCAAAACCGTTAACAGCTACCGTTACCGTATGTTTAGTAAACTGAATATCAGTGGCGACGTAGAGTTAACGCATCTGGCCATCCGGCATGGCCTGTTTAATGCGGAGTCGTTGATCAGTAGTGAATGAAGTCTTTGACGCAAAATCTTTTCTGAAAACTGTCACCAGTCAGCCCGGCGTATATCGCATGTATGACAGTGGCGGCACGGTTATCTACGTTGGCAAAGCCAAGGATCTGAAGAAACGCCTCAGCAGCTACTTCCGCAGCAACCTTGCCAGCCGTAAAACCGAAGCGCTGGTGGCCAATATTCAGCATATTGATGTCACCGTTACGCACACCGAAACCGAAGCGCTGTTGCTTGAGCATAACTACATTAAGCTCTACCAGCCTCGCTATAACGTGCTGCTGCGCGACGATAAATCCTATCCCTATATCTTTCTGAGCGGCGATCCGCATCCGCGCCTGGCGATCCATCGCGGCGCTAAACATGCCAAAGGTGAATATTTCGGCCCGTTCCCCAACGGCTACGCGGTGCGTGAAACGCTGGCGCTGCTACAGAAAATCTTTCCCGTACGGCAGTGTGAAAACAGCGTCTATCGCAACCGTTCGCGCCCTTGTCTGCAATATCAGATTGGCCGCTGCCTGGGGCCGTGCGTCGCCGGGCTGGTGAGCGAAGAGGAGTATGCGCAGCAGACGGAATATGTGCGCCTTTTCCTGTCGGGGAAAGACGATCAGGTGCTGAATATGCTGGTCAGCCGCATGGAGCAGGCCAGCCAGTCGCTGCGTTTTGAAGAGGCCGCGCGTCTGCGCGATCAGATTCAGGCGGTTCGCCGCGTCACTGAAAAGCAGTTCGTCTCCAATCAGGGCGATGACCTGGATGTGATCGGCGTCTCCTACGATGCGGGAATGGCCTGCCTGCACGTGCTTTTCATTCGTCAGGGCAAGGTGCTGGGCAGCCGCAGCTATTTTCCTAAAATTCCGGGCGGCACCGAGCTGGCGGAAGTGGTGCAAACTTTTGTCGGGCAGTTTTATCTGCAGGGCAGCGAGGCGCGTACGTTGCCGGGTGAGATCCTGCTCGATTTCGAATTGC
Source organism: Mixta gaviniae (assembly GCF_002953195.1). Taxonomy (GTDB): domain Bacteria; phylum Pseudomonadota; class Gammaproteobacteria; order Enterobacterales; family Enterobacteriaceae; genus Mixta; species Mixta gaviniae. Next base: position 1,732,196 of record NZ_CP026377.1, read on the forward strand.
CGGAGCGGGAGCTGCTGGCGGAGTCGCTGAGCGAACTGGCCGGACGCAAAATTCATATTCAAAGCCGGCCGCGCGGCGATCGCGCCCGCTATCTGAAGCTGGCGCGCACCAACGCGGCGACGGCGCTGGTGACCAAATTAACCCAGCAGTCCACCATCCATCAGCGATTGACGGCGCTGGCTGAGGTGCTGGATCTGCCGCAGATCAAGCGCATGGAGTGTTTTGACATTAGTCATACCATGGGCGAGCAGACGGTCGCCTCCTGCGTGGTGTTTGACAGCAACGGCCCGGCGCGCGCGGAATATCGCCGCTATAATATTACCGGCATTACGCCCGGCGATGATTATGCCGCAATGAACCAGGTGCTGCGCCGCCGTTACGGCAAGGCGCTGGAGCCGGAAAAAGTGCCGGACGTGATCCTGATCGACGGCGGCAAAGGGCAGCTGGCGCAGGCGAAGCAGGTTTTCGCTGAGCTGGAGGTCAGCTGGGATAAAGATCACCCGCTGCTGCTGGGCGTAGCGAAAGGCAGCGATCGTAAAGCGGGCCTGGAAACGCTGTTTCTCCAGCCGGAAGGCGAGGGCTTTTCTTTGCCACCCGATTCGCCAGCGCTGCACGTGATCCAGCATATTCGTGACGACTCTCACAATCATGCGATTACCGGGCATCGCAATAAACGCGCCAGGGTGAAAAATACCAGCGCGCTGGAAAGCATTGAGGGCATCGGCCCGAAACGACGCCAGCAGCTGTTAAAATATATGGGCGGCCTGCAGCCGCTGATGAACGCCTCGGTGGAGGAGATAGCCAAAGTACCCGGCATTTCCCACGCCCTGGCGGAGAAAATCTTTTACTCGTTAAAACACTAGCATTGAAACGCCGGTGGCAATGTAGCAACATACGGGTAAACCCTACTCATGCCAGACAGTTAGCGTACCTATGCAATTGAATATTCCGACGTGGCTCACCCTGTTTCGTGTCGTCCTGATTCCTTTTTTTGTACTGGCATTCTATCTGCCGTTTCACTGGGGGCCGATGGCGTGCGCCATCATCTTCGTGGTGGCGGCGATCACTGACTGGTTCGACGGCTTTCTCGCCCGACGCTGGAAGCAGTCCACCCGCTTTGGCGCCTTTCTCGATCCGGTCGCTGATAAGGTAATGGTTGCGATGGCGCTGGTGCTGGTGGCGGAGCAGTTCCACGCCTGGTGGATTACCCTGCCGGCGGCAACCATGATCGCGCGTGAAATCATTATCTCTGCGCTGCGCGAATGGATGGCGGAAATCGGCAAGCGTAGCAGCGTGGCCGTCTCCTGGATCGGCAAGGTAAAGACAACCGCGCAGATGCTGGCGCTGGTGGCGCTGCTGTGGCATCCCAACGAGCTGGTTTCCGGTATCGGGGTGGCTGCATTGTATATCGCTGCGGTGCTGACCTTCTGGTCAATGTTCCAGTATTTGAGCGCCGCGCGCGGCGATCTGTTTGAAGGTTGATCGATGCGATGTAAAAAGCAGCAAACGGTGCAAAAGTGCGGATAATTTTATTGACTCATTTCTTCAGGTCAGTAGAATGCAACGCATCGACAGGCGAGACGCTCGCCAGAAGATGAAAGAAATCAGTAGCTTGGTAATTTACTGAAATGCGGGAATAGCTCAGTTGGTAGAGCACGACCTTGCCAAGGTCGGGGTCGCGAGTTCGAGTCTCGTTTCCCGCTCCAGATTGCCATCAATATTTAGATTGTCCGGTTCCGGGCAATCACACAGAATAAAGGCGCGTTGGCAGAGTGGCCATGCAGCGGATTGCAAATCCGCCTACCTCGGTTCGACTCCGGGACGCGCCTCCAATTTACACCCGCCCGGGTGGTGAAATCGGTAGACACAAGGGATTTAAAATCCCTCGGCTGTATGGCTGTGCGGGTTCAAGTCCCGCCCCGGGCACCATATAAAGCACCGAATAAAATCAAAGCAATAAGTAGTAATGTCGTGACCGCCTAAGGGCGGTTTTTTTGTTTTTGTCCTGCTTACACCCAGGCCGTCCGCGCTTTACCTCTCTTTTCCTCCCTGCGCTTACAGCGCAAACCCTGGTTCCCACTGTGGCGTGGCTGGCCGGAGTGCTTGATCGCCGGGCGCTGCCTGGCCCCTGTGGTGGTGGGCCGATCCTGCCTTTTGCCAGGCGTGACTGGCGGTAAGTGATAAAAGCGTAAATGACAGCGTTCTGTTGGCACCCTTAACCCGCCGGCGGCGTTTTTCTGCCGGCCGAAACGGCGCGCAGCAGGAGAGTCGCCGCCGGGTTCTGGCGAGGGGGCGGTAACGGCTTTACCATTGAAAAGCGTTTTATAGTTACAACATACTAAAAAAGAAAGCTAACACTCCACTCGGCAGCGTGCCGACAACGGCTAAACAGCCACAGAAAGGGCAGGGTTTGATAAACAGCAAAAGAGAAGCGTCTGAAAGGCGCATAATGGCGCTTTCCTAATCCTGTTCGCTTGCCTGTTTCGTCACAGCCGCATCTGCCGTGCCGGGAGGGGCAGCTAACCCGCGCCTTGCCGGCTCGCTCTGCCGACAGGCGATAACCTAACTTCTGTCACTATTCGCTATGTTAATTTGTCAGGATGAGGCCAGAACATTCGTTACCGACAGCCGGCTGGCCGCCACGCTTGCGCTGGTCGCAGGCGCGCTTAATACCGCCGCGTTTGAAGCCGTCGGCTTTTTTTCCGCCAATATGACCGGCAACGTCTCGTCGCTCTCTGAGCGGCTGGCACGCGGCGAACTGTCGGTCGCGCTCTTTTTTCTTGAAATCGTCTGCCTGTTTATTCTCGGCTCCGTCTTTTCGACGCTGCTGATCAACCACGGCCGGCGGCGCGGCATCCGTTCCGTTTATGCCATTAACATCTTGCTGGAGGCGCTGCTGTTGCTGCTGCTGGGCTGGGTAGAGGCGTGGCTGGCGCCGCGTTCGTCCGGTACGCTGATGATCCTCAGCCTGAGCTTTTTGATGGGGCTGCAAAATGCGGTGGTGACGCGTATCTCTAACGCGCGCGTGCGCACCACGCATGTGTCGGGAACCGCAACCGACGTCGGTATTGAGGTGGCGATGCTGCTCGATATCGTGCGGCGCAAAGAATCGCCGGAGTATACGCCGGTTTATCTGCAACGGCTGCTGCTGCACGGCGCCACGCTGGCGGCGTTTTTACTGGGCGGAGTAGGGGGGATTTGGCTCTATCGCCTGACGGGCGAAGCCTTTCTGCTGGTGGTCGGCGCTTTGCTGGCGCTACTGGCGCTCGCCTATCTCTGCAAAGCCCGACGCCAGCGCGTACAGTAGAGGCCGCCACGCGGCGGCCTGCTGCTTAAAGCGTGCCGCTCAGCCGGCGATGGAAATCGCTGCTGCGCGTATCCAGGCCGATAATGGTGACCTTCGCCTGATAACGCTGGTAGCGGTTTTCAATCGCATCGAGCGCCGCCACGCTGGAGGCGTCCCAAATTTGCGCATGGGTTAAATCGATGGTCACATCCTGCGGATCGTGCGCGTAGTCAAAATGTTCGAACAGGTCGTTGCTGCTGCCGAAAAAGAGCGGCCCACGCACGGTATAACGTACCGCTTTGCCATCGGCGCTCAGCTGCCGCTCGGCATGGATCACATGCGCCACGCGGCGGGCAAACAGCAAAATGGCGAACAGCACGCCGCCCACCACGCCGATCGCCAGGTTGCCGGTCCAGACGGTTGCTGCGACTGTCAGCAGCATGGTGACCGTCTCCGAGATCGGAATGCGCTTCAGCGTGGCAGGCTGCAGGCTATGCCAGTTCACGGTCTTCAGCGCCACAATCATCATAATACCCGCCAGCACCACCATCGGGATCTGCGCCATCACCGCGCTAAGGCCGGTGACCAGTAATAACAGCACCAGCGCGGCGGCAACGGTTGAGACGCGGGTACGCGCCTTGCCCAGCTCAACGTTGACGATAGTCTGGCCAATCATCGCGCAACCGGCGATACCGCCGTAAAAGGCGGCGAGGATATTCCCGACGCCCAGCCCCCAGCACTCACGGCGCTTGCTGGAGGGCGTATCGGTCAGATCGTCAACCAGCTTGGCGGTCAACAGGGATTCCATCAGGCCGACCAGCGCGATGCTTATCGCGGTCGGCCAGACAATCTGCAGCGTGGCGAGATCCAGCGGCACCGCCAGCTGATTCAGGCCGGGCAGGCCAGCCTGCATCGGGCCTTCATCCCCGACGTTCGGCACCTGCAGTCCACAGAAGACGGCGATGGCGGTGATCACCACAATCGCTACCAGCGGCGAAGGCACGCTTTTCAACAGACGCGGCAGCAGCAGCACGATAGCCAGCGTCAGCGCGAACAGCAGCCATACCGGCAGCGCCTGGCCCCAGACATGCGGCACCTGCGCAAAAAAGATCAGCACGCCCAGCGCATTGACAAAACCGAGCATCACCGAGCGCGGAATATAGCGCATCATGCGCGCCAGCCCGGCAAGGCCGAACAGGATCTGGATAACCCCGCCCATCAGCACCGCAGGCATAATGTATTCGATGCCGTGCGCGCGCACCATCGGGCCGATGACCAGCGCCACCGAACCGGCGGCGGCGGTCACCATCGCGGGCCGTCCGCCCAGCACGGAGAGCGTCAGCGCCAGCACGACCGAGGCGATCAGGCTCACTTTCGGGTCAACGCCGGCGATCACGGAAAATGAGATCACTTCCGGGATCAGCGCCAGTGCGGTAATTACGCCGGCAAGGCACTCGCGCGTCAGTAATGTGGGCGAGCGTAGCACGCGGGCCACGGTTAACGCGCTGTCGACGTGCTTTGTCTCGCTCGTCGCAGAGGGGGTAGTCATAATTTGCAGGCTCTTATTGTCTTAGTATGATGCGGCGACGCGCACCGTAAATCTGAAAGGGATGAATTGTCCGGGCAGGACAAGCGCGGTATGTTACCGTTAATTGGGCATGGACACCAGTTCAGCCCCGCCGCCGTCCAGTGAAGGGGCCGGCACCATCATAGTCAGAGGGGAAAAGGATGCAGCTACGTATCGCCAGACCGGTCAACGATTTACACCGCAGCCAGCAGCTCTACTGCCAGGGAATGGGTATGCAACTGCTGGGGGAGTTTAGCGATCATCAGGGGCACAGCGGCATTATGCTCGGCTACGCGGGCGAAAGCTGGCATCTCGAATTTACTCATTGCCTTCATCATCCGGCCGCGCCAGCCTCGACCGCGGAAGATTTGCTGGTGCTGTATCTGCCTGAGGAAGCGGTATGGCTGGCGCGTTGCGAAGCGATGCAGGCGGCGGGCTTCCGGACGATTACGCCCTTCAACCCTTACTGGGAAACCGCCGCCCGCACTTTTATCGATGAAGATGGCTACCGCACGGTAATACGTCTCGGCAGCTGGCCTGCGGTTAGCTGAGGATATCGTCCTCAGTTTTATGCACCACCAGTTCCAGCACGTGACGATAAATATCCAGCGTCACCACGTCGCTTTCCAGCTCCAGGCGTTGGATCAGCTTAGTGATAATCGCTTTATTGTTTATCGGCTGACCCGCCTGGAGGATCTCGGCGACAACGGTGCCAAGAATTTCCATCTCATTAATCGCCGCGCTTTCCTGCTTATTAAAGTACTCAGCAATTTCCTTGTCGGTCTGGGGTGTCATAGTCTGCATGTCAGTCCTCTTTAACGCGGCCAGCGCGCGTTAAGGCTTATAGTATCGGGCGATATCGGCCGTTGCCTGGCCGGGTTTAAAGGGGTAACACGGTAACGAACAATGCGAAACAGGATGCAGCACATCCTTCAGACGAAAAAAAACCTCTGAAGGTGGAAATCCGAGTTAAACACCTTCAGAGGCGACGCAAATGCATCATTCGTTACAGAGCCGTTATCTGGCTCAGCGGTAAAGTTATACAAAAAAATCAAAGCTGTACAAAGAAAGCTTATACATTTTGTGCTATACGTTAAGAAACATATAGTTAACTAGGTAATTAATTATTCAAAAGCTATACAACACCGTTACGAAAACGTTTCGCTTGCAACGTTTTTTAAAAAAAGCGCCACCCCCGCCCCCTCTTTGTAAAATTTGAGACTCTTCTGAACTCTGCCTGCGGCTAAAATCAAGCGGCGGCGCAGGCAAACAGGCGCTCTTTATTTGCGCGACAAATTATCTTTCGACTAACATTTTAGAACGCATACGCCATAAGGCCAGCGATAAACAGAATAAAAAGGCGCACGGGGGCGTTAAAGTGCAGGCGACGCATGAGGGTGATCATGAAAGCCCAGCGGGCCATGCCATTTTTTGCACCACAATGCGCCGCGCCGATTGTTCACAACCGCGCATGCTAGCGCCTATACTTAACTACGGCAATTTACATTGAAGTCTAATCATTAGGTGCCTATATTTTGGATCCTCAACAGCGTTTCTCCCGTCTGCTGCATCTCACCGCCCACGCCTGGCGTCTGGCAATCGATCGCCGCCTGAAAGAGAGCGGCCTCAGCATGAACAGCTGGCTGGCCGTGGCGACGCTGGCCAGCGAAAGCGAGCCTATGACGCAAAAAGCACTGGCGCAGGTGCTGGGCCTGGAGGAGGCGAGCGTGGTGCCGCTGGTAGATCGGCTGGTGGCGCAGCGGCTGATCGAACGTTCGCAGCCGGAGGAGGATCGCCGTAAACGCCTGCTGCTGGTCACCGGGCAGGGCAAGGCGCTTTTCGAGCGGGTAAAAGTCGAGACGGATCGGCTGCGCGGCGAGCTGCTGGCGGATATCGATCGGGATGAGCTGGCGATAGCCCAACGGGTATTGCAGCAGCTGCTGGATAAGACAGGAACACTCTGACGTGGCGAAATCAAATCCCTACGCGCCGCGCCAGTGGCAGCCGCATGAAAAGCCGATGCTGCCCGGCTCGCCTTCAACGCCACTGCATCCTGCCCGCAAACGCATCGCCTTCGGGCTGGTTGGCCTGCTGATCACCCTGACCGGCGCGCTCAGCAATGCGCTGGTGACCGCCAACCTGACCAACCTGCAGGGAACCTTTGGCGCCTATTCCAACGAAATCGCCTGGCTGCCGGCGGTGTATGTGATGGGCAATATCTCCATCAACCTGCTGCTGGTGAAATTTCGCCAGCAGTTCGGCCTGCGCATTTTTACCGAAGCCTTTTTATTGCTCTATGTGCTGGTGGCCTTTTTCCATCTCTTCGTGAACGATCTCAGCTCGGCGATTATCGTGCGCGCCGCTCACGGTATGGTGGCGGCCGCGCTGAGTTCGCTGGGCATCTATTATCAGGTACAGGCATGGCCGGCGAAGCACCGTCTCAAGGCGCTGGCGATCGGCATCGGCGGGTCGCAGCTGGCGATACCGCTGGCGCGGCTGTTTTCATCTGAGCTGCTGCAGCTGGAGGAGTGGCGCGGCCTCTATCTGTTTGAGCTGGGTCTGGCGGTGGTAGCGCTGGGCTGTGTGCTGATGTTGAAACTGCCGCCCAGCGATCGCAGCAAGGTGTTCGAAAAGATGGATTTTCTCACCTTTATCTTAATGGCGCCGGGCATGGCGCTGCTCTGCGGCGTGCTGTCGCTGGGGCGCATTGAGTGGTGGTTTTCTACCCCCTGGCTCGGCATCGGGCTGGCGCTGTCGCTGCTGTTGATCGTCAGCGCGGTGGTGCTGGAGCATAACCGCGCCAATCCGCTGATCAATACACGCTGGCTGGGCAGCGGGGCGATCGTCAGGCTGGGCATTGTTATGATTATGATGCGCGTGGTGCTGGCGGAGCAGAATACCGGCGCGATCGGCTTTTTGCAGCAGGTGGGGTTAATCAACGATCAGCTGCATGGCCTGGCGCTGGCGATCGTCAGCGGTGTGGCGCTGGGTATCGCCGCCAGCGCGCTGACCCTGAAGCCCGCGCATTTCAGCTGGCCGATCGTCACTTCGCTGTTGATTATGATGGTCGCCTCGCTGATGGATGCCAACGCCAACCCGCAGACCCGTCCGCAGGATATGTACCTCAGCCAGTTTCTGCTCGGCTTCAGTAGTTCGTTCTTTATGGCACCCGCCATGTTGTTGGGCATCGGCAGCGTTGTCGCCCAGCCGAAAAACCTGGTGAGCTTTGTGGTGCTGTTCGGGATGAGCCAAAACCTGGGCGGCCTGATCGGCTCGGCGATGCTGGGTACCTTTCAGATCTGGCGTGAAAAATATCACTCCAGCCTGCTGGGCGATCGGCTTTCGCTGCTCGATCCCAACGTTACCGATCGTCTGAGTCAGTACAGCAGCCTGTTCGGCAGCCAGCTGAACGACGCCACGCTGCTTAGCGCGCAGGCGGTCGCTCAGCTGCAGACTGTCGCCACGCTACAGGCCAACGTGCTGGCCTGGAATGACACCTATTTACTGACCGCCGGCATGGCGTTCTGCACCCTGGTCTGGGTGCTGTATCGCCTGACGCGTCAGCGTATCCTTACCCGACGCCAGCAGCAGCGTGACGCCGCCGCTGTGGCGCAATCTGTTCCGGCAACCGCTGAAAGCATGGAGAAACAATGAGTCAGCAGGAAGAAATCAAAGCCGCAGAGCGCGAGCGCACTAACAAACGCCGCATTCTCTCCGTCGCCGTCGGCAGCGGCATTGTGATCGTCGGCGTGTTGATCATCCTTTACGCCTGGCAGCTCTGGCCTTTTACCAGCGCGGTGCAAAGCACCGAGAATGCCTACGTGCGCGGTCAGGTGACCTTTATCAGCCCGCAGGTCAGCGGCTACGTCACGGCGGTCAATGTGCAGGATCTGCAGCCGGTACATAAAGGCGAGGTGCTGATGACCATTGACGATCGCATTTACCGCCAGCGCGTCGAGCAGGCGAAAGCGCAGCTGGCGATCAAGCAGGCGGCGCTGGCCAATAACCAGCAGCAGCGGCGTAGCGCCGAGGCGGTGATCGCCCGTAACCAGGCCGCGCTGGAAAACGCCAGGGCGCAGGCGGTGAAAAGCGGTTTCGACCTGAAGCGCGTGGAGAACCTGGTGGCGGACGGCTCGCTGTCGATCCGCGAACGCGACGCGGCACGCGCCGCCAACAGCCAGGCCGTGGCCGCCGTGCAGCAGGCGAAAGCGACTGTGGATGTCTCGCGCCAGGATCTGCAGACGGTGATTGTTAACCGCGGCTCGCTGGAGGCGGACGTCGCTAACGCCGAAGCGGCGCTGCGCCTGGCGCAGATCGATCTGGACAATACGCGTATCATCGCTCCGGAAGAGGGACAGCTGGGGCAGATCGCAATGCGGCGCGGCGCTTACGTTTCGGCGGGCACGCGCCTGACGTCGCTGGTGCCGGCGCAGAAATGGGTGATCGCCAATATGAAAGAGACGCAGATGGCCAACGTACGTCCCGGTCTGCCGGTCACTTTTAGCGTCGATGCGCTAAACGGCGCGACCTTCCACGGCGTGGTGCAATATATCTCGCCGGCGGCGGGCTCGGAATTCAGCGCCATCTCGCCCGATAACGCCACCGGCAACTTTGTCAAAATCGCCCAGCGTATTCCTGTGCGTATCAAAATCAACGACAACGAGCAGGCACGCCTGCGTCCGGGCATGTCGGTGCAGGTCAGCATCGATACCTCGGCCGCACCGGTGGAGGAGCAGCGATGAGCGGACGCCGACTGCGCGCGCTGGCGCTGCTGATCCCGCTGCTGGCCGGCTGCGCCACCGAAGTGGAAAAGGCGCCTTCCTCGCTGCCGATGCCGCCGCAGTGGCGCAATCAGGTCGGGCCGACGGCCGCGCCGGAAGCCAACTGGTGGCGCGCCTTCGCCGATCCCGATCTTAACCGGCTGGTTGAGCAGGCGCTGCGCAATAATCCCGATATCCTTACCGCACGCGCCCGCGTCGATCAATATCGCGCGCAGCTGCGCGCTGCGACGGGCGATAACTTCCCCACGCTGGACGCCGGCGTCGGCGTGACGCGCGCGCGCTCGCTCTCGGCGGCCACCGGGGCGCCGCATGACGGCACGGTTTATCAGGGGCTGCTACAGGCGAATTATGAGGTTGATCTCTGGGGCTCGCGCAGCAGCAGCATCGACGCGGCACGCGCCTCGCTGGCGGCGCAGCAGGCGGCGGCGGCGGCGGCTGAGTTGACCATCGCCACCTCGGTTGCCTCCGGCTATATGACGCTGTTAGCGCTGGATGAGCAGCTGCGCGTCACCCAGGCGACGCTGGCGACGCGGGAAAACTCGCTTAATCTGGCGCAGCGCCAGTTCGAAGCGGGCTATACCTCACGGCTGGAGTGGATGCAGGCGGCGTCGGAATATCAGGCGGCGAAGGCGCAGATCCCGCAGCTGACGCACCAGATCCGCCAGCAGGAGAACGCGCTGAGCATTCTGGTGGGCATGAATCCGCGCCATATCGCGCGCCAGTCGCGCTTTACGAAGGTGATGCCGCAGCGCATGCCGTCGCTGCTGCCGTCGCAACTGCTGCAGCGTCGGCCGGATATCGTGCAGGCGCAGCGTCAGCTGCTGGCGGCCGACCGCTCGCTCGCCTCGTCGCAGGCGCAGCTGCTGCCGTCGCTGAATCTTACCGCCTCCGGCACGCTGCAAACCTCGGTGCTGCATCAGCTGGTGGATAATCCTTTCCGCCTCTGGAGCGTCGGCGGCAGCGTGCTGGCGCCGTTGCTGAACCGCGAGGCGCTAACGGCACAGGTCGACGTATCGATGGCTACGCGCAATCAGGCGCTCTATGGCTATGAGAAAGTGGTGCGCAACGCCTTCAGTGAGGTAAACGACGCGCTCGATGCCATCGAACAGACGCAGGCGCAGCTGCAGGAAGTGGAAAAGCAGCAGGAGATTGCTGCCGACACGCTGCGCATCGCCCGCAACCGCTATCAAAACGGCTACGCCTCCTATCTTGACGAGCTGGACGCGCAGCGTACCCTGTTCAGCGCGCAGCTGAATGTGGTACAGCTGAAAAATACCCTGCTGCAGGCGCAAATCGATCTCTACCGCGCGCTGGGCGGCGGCTGGCAGCCGTAACGGGCAAGGCCGATCGACGCTGGCAGGGAGTGCCTGCCCGTCGGCGTCCGCCGCAGAGGCGGTTACCCGTTAACCGGCTTATGCTACACTGCAGTCCCCTGGCGCAGGTACAGTGCGGTAGCGCTTTTTTACCGTGCTTTCTTCCTGCTGTGATGATGATGAAAATGAACGAATCTTTACCGCCCGACCTGCCAGAAAGAGATGAGCCGCCGAGGCTTGATGACGCCCAGTTCGCGGTGGTGGTGCTTGCGGTAACCTCATTTACGCTTATAATTTTCGTGCTGCTGGTGACCCTGTGGATGTCCTGAGGCCGCCCGTCTGTGCGTTGGGAGCGAGAAAGGAGAAGGAGATGGAGAGTCGGGAGGATAAGCTTATCGCGCTGATTGGCCTGCTTTCTGCCTGTCTGATTACCGTGGTTTTTCTTTTCGCCGTCACCTGGCTGAACGACGTGCGCCGCTCAGCGCAGGCAGTGCCGGAGGCGCAGGCCTGCTACGCCCCCGTTGAACCTGCTGCCTCAGCGCCCGCGCGCCCTTAAGCCTGATTCTGCATCTTAATTTGCTGGCTGCGCAGCGCCAGCGCCAGCGGCTCATAGAGCGTGCGGCTGCCGTTAGGGTCGGGCAGGCCGAATAGCGGGCCGGGCGAGCGGCGATCGTCCGCCCAGGCCGGATACTCCACCACCGGATAGATCGAAATGCCCTCCATCGCCACGCCGCGCTCCAGCGCCAGCTGCACCTGATCGGCCACCACGTTTAGCCAGTTCGCCCGCGCTTCGCCCTCCGCCCCGGTTTCCGCCAGCAGCATCGGACGCTGATAGCGCTGCCACACCTCTTCCAGCAGCAGATGCAGCGGCCGCCAGGCGGGATGGGCGATGGTTAGCGGTGAGCCGTCGCTTAGCCACTGATTATCGGGATAGTAGTTCAGGCCGATAATATCCAGCGCCGCCGGGCTGCCGCCCAGCTCGGGAAACTGGCGGCCGCACAGCATATCCCAGGCGTCGAACTGCGCCAGGTTCTGACGCGTCGCTTCTTCACGTGCCGCCGCGCTGTCGTTGGCCGGCGCCACATGTACCAGCGGATCGGTCAGCACAAAGCGCGCCTGCGGATAGACTTCGCGGATCGCCGCGATCGCCGCCAGGCTGGCGCGCACCAGCTGCTGCTTTAGCGCCGGGCCGCGTCCGCTGGTGTAGGGATTCAGCCACGCGACCTCCGCGCCCGCCCAGGACCAGAACGAAATCTGATTCACCGGCGTAAAGAAGGGCTGTTCAATGCCTTCGTTACGCATCACCTCGGCCATCGCTTTGGCGAAGCGGGCAAAGGCGGTAACAAATTCAGCGGACCAGATATTGAGATGCGCCGGATAGCCGAAGTGCGCCACCTCCCAGATTATCTGAATGCCGTGCTGGCTGGCGGCATGCACCATCGGCAGAAAAGAGGACCAGTCATACTCGCCGGGCTTTTTCTCGATCAGATACCAGCGCGCGCCGTCACGCGCGGTCAGCAGGCGATGCTCCGCCAGCGCGGCGTAATCTTTATGCGCCAACATGTCATGGCCGCTGCTGATGATCATATCGAGGCGTTTGCCTTCGCCGCGGCAGGCGGTGGAGCAGGGGAAGCTGCCCTGAAAAAAGCTGTTAAACAGCGACGGTTGATGACGCTGCGGCGACATCGGCGAAGATGTGGTTGGCATGCGGTTCTTCTCCCGTGAAAAAGGCAGGCGCGGAACGTTTCGCTAAGTCTAGACTAAATGACAATCCTGACCTGATTTTCGCAGCACATATTCCCGAGGAGGCAACGATGCATAACCGACTGCGTATTATGCGGGGCGACATTACCCGGCTGGAAGTGGACGCCATCGTCAATGCGGCGAACAGCAGCCTGCTGGGCGGCGGCGGGGTGGATGGCGCCATCCATCGTGCCGCCGGCCCGGCGCTGCTTGCCGAGTGTCGCCATCTGGCCGCCACGCGCGGCGGCTGTCCCACCGGCGAAGCGGTGCTGACCGGCGCCGGCAATCTGCCGGCGCGGGCGGTGATCCATACCGTCGGCCCGGTGTGGCGCGGCGGCCAGCAGGGCGAAGCGGAACTGCTGGCCAACGCCTGGCGCAACAGCCTGCGGCTGGCGGCGGAGAACCGTTTCGCCACCATCGCCTTTCCGGCGATCTCCACCGGCATTTACGGCTATCCTAAAGCGGCGGCGGCAACCATTGCGCTGCGCACCATTAATGACTTTTTCCTGCATCATGACTATCCGCAGGAGGTGTGGCTGGTCTGTTTTGATGAGGAGATGTACCACCTTTATCAGCAGCAATCGGAACAGTCGCATGACGCCCGGGGAACGCAGGGTGAATAATAACGATCAGACCCATAAAAAAAGGACCATCAATGGCTGAAGCACTTTATTCGCAGGATAACTTTACGCCTGCCGACAGCCGCACTCGCCTCGCCAGGGCGGTGACGCCGCGAATCGCTCAGCATCCCCGCCACAGCGGTCTGCATCCGCTCAGCGACGGGCTTGACGCCTTCGCCGCGCGCTATCTGCTGCTGTCGATGGCGGAAGAGCGCATTGATATTCAGTACTATATCTGGCAGAACGATATGTCGGGCCGGCTGCTGTTCAGCGCCCTGCTGGAGGCGGCCGATCGCGGCGTGCAGGTGCGTCTGCTGCTGGATGATAACAACACCATGGGGCTGGACCAGACCCTCAGTGAACTGAACCGGCATCCGCAGATTGCCATTCGCCTGTTCAATCCCTTTTCGTTTCGTACGCTGCGCGCGCTGGGCTACCTCAGCGATTTCGCGCGCCTTAACCGGCGCATGCACAATAAAAGCCTGATCGTCGACAATATGGTGACCATTGTCGGCGGCCGTAATATCGGCGACGAATATTTTGGCGCGGGCAAGCAGCCGCTGTTTTCCGATCTTGACGTGATGGCGATCGGGCCGGTGGTGGAGGAGGTAGCGGACGATTTTGAGCGCTACTGGCACAGCGGCGCGGTCAAAACCTTTGAATCGGTGGTGGATGAAGCGAGTGACGAATCGCAGACCGCGGTGCGCCTGCCGGAAGCCTGGCGCGACAGCGAGCAGGTGCAGCGCTACATGCAGCGCGTACAGTCGAGCGGCTATATGTCGCAGCTGGACAGCGGCGAACTGGAGATGATTTGGGCGCCGGCGCGCCTGCTGAGCGACGATCCGCGTAAAGGATTGGGCAAAGCGCGGCGCGGCACCCTGCTGCCGCAGCGCATGATGGAGGTGATCGGACGGCCGCAGCGGCAGTTCGACATTATCTCCGCCTATTTTGTCCCGACGCGCGCCGGGGTGGCGCAGTTGCTGGGGTTGGTGCGCAACGGCGTCAGCATCGCCATTCTGACCAATTCGCTGGCGGCGAACGATGTGTCGGTGGTGCATGCCGGCTACGCCAAATGGCGCAAAAAGCTGCTGCGCCACGGCGTCAAACTCTATGAACTGAAGCCGCAGCACAACGGCGAAGAGCGGCCGCACGATCGCGGGTTGACCGGCAACTCCGGCTCCAGTCTGCATGCCAAAACCTTCAGCGTCGACAATGAAAAGGTGTTTATCGGCTCGTTTAACTTCGATCCGCGTTCGGCGGTGCTGAACACCGAAATGGGGCTGCTGATTGAGAGCGACGTGCTGGCGAGCAATATCCATCAGCGTTTTGTCGAAGAGATGCGCGATCGCGCCTGGTCGCTGAGGCTGGATAAGTGGGGGCGCATTAACTGGGTAGAATATGAGGGCGAGGCGGGCGAGGTGGTGCATAAGCACGAACCGAAAACGCGCTTCTGGCAGCGGCTGCTGGTGCGTCTGGTCTGGCGTCTGCCGGTAGAGTGGCTGTTGTAGGCGGGCCTTGCGGCCCGCCGGACGCTGGAAGCCGCCGCGGCGGCTTCAGGGTTCAGGCCTCAGGGCGGCGCTTTTTGCCGGAGAAGAGAAAGCGCAGCAGCGGAATGCGCAGGTGGATCTCATACAGCAGAAAGGCGATACCGAAGACAAACGCCAGGCCGGCGACAAAGCCCAGCGCATTATTATGGATGTGCGGCGTAATAAAGATGCCGTACAGCAGCGTCAGCGGATGATGTACCAGGTAGATAAACAGCGAGGCGTTCACCAGCCAGGTAATGCGCGGCGAGTGGGCATTCAGGAAGCGATGGCCGAAGGCAAACACCACGTTGACCATCCACAGCCCCATCAGCATCGACACCACGGCGTCGATTTCATACATCCAGCCTTCGCCGCTGCTGTAGCGCTGGTTCGCCATATAAGCGATAAACGCCAGCGCGGCGCCGAGCGCCGTCCAGGGATTAAAGCGGACAAAGCGCGCCTTCAGCGCCGGATTGCGCCACGCCAGCGCGCCGAGCCAGAAGAAGGGCAGGTAAAACAGCGTCTGCATCACCACAAAATTAAACAGCCCGTCGATCAGCAGCGCCGGCTGGAAAATAAAGATCAGCCGGCGCATGACGCACCAGCAGAGGCTGTAGAACAAAATTGCCAAGGTTAAGGTCATCCAGCCTGGCGCTTCCGTTCCTTCGCTGGCTGTTCCGCCGCGCAGGCGACGGAACAGCCACAGACCGAGGGTCGTGAAGATCACCAGGACCAGTAAAAACCACAGGTGCGAGATCAGTTCCCAGACCAGCGTGTTGTACTTTTCATAGCTCGAGAACTGCGGCCAGCCGGTCACTTTGCCGGTCCACGCCTTCAGCATAAAAAACTGCGGCAGCGTGATCAGCGGAATGGCGGTCAACATCGGGATGCCGACGCGCTCGACGCGCACCTTCCACCACTCTTTCGGTGCGTAGCGCAGATAGAGCATATAAGAGAAGTAGCCGGAAATAACGAAAAAGACCTGCATGCGGAAAGCATGGATAAAATCGTTAAATATTGTTAACCAGAGCGACGACTCCACACTGTTAACGGACCACTGGTGGCTGGAATAAATAAGTGAAACATGAAAAGGGACGCCAAGAAGCATCAGATAGGCGCGAATTGAGTCAAAAAAATATTCACGCTGCTGGGTTTTTGTACGCATAATTATCCAGTTTTAGTACGTTTTTTACTCCGGTTCACCCTGAACCTGATAAAAGTGAGCGCTTTACTTTACCGGAGCGGGAATCCATATAATATCAGCCGATTCTGTAACAGACGATCAACCAGGGTTAACGCCGCCAGCCCAGGGCAAACGGGAACAAAACCGCTGATATACTGTCGGAAAACCGAATAATCCATTAATATGGATGGGATTGATTTAAGCACACGAAAGGGGGGATGTGCTGATTACTAACAAAAATAAAACGGAACTGAAAAAACTGCACTGGGTAGGTGCGGCAGTTCTGCTTGCCTTGTATGCCAACACCGGTTGGGCTTTTAGCATTGACGATGTGGCAAAAGAGGCGAAATCGTTAGCGGGAAAAAGTTTTGAAGCGCCGAAGAGCAATTTGCCCTCTCAGTTTCGTGACATGAAATATGCTGACTATCAGCAGATTCAGTTTAATCACGATAAAGCGTACTGGAACAAACTGAAAACGCCATTCAAGCTGGAGTTTTATCATCAGGGCATGTATTTCGACACGCCGGTGAAACTTCATGAAATCACCGCCAACACGGTGCGTGAAATCAAATACAGCCCGGACTACTTTAATTTCGGCAATGTACAGCACGATCCGGAAACCATTAAGAACCTCGGCTTCGCCGGGTTTAAGGTTCTGTATCCGCTCAACGCCAAAGGGAAAGATGACGAGATCACCAGCTTCCTCGGCGCCAGCTATTTCCGCGTTATCGGCGGCGGCCAGGTCTATGGTCTCTCCTCGCGCGGTCTGGCGATCGATACCGCGCTGCCGTCCGGCGAAGAGTTCCCACGCTTCCGCGAGTTCTGGGTGCAGCGTCCGAAGCCGCAGGATAAGCAGCTGGTGATCTATGCGCTGCTCGATTCGCCGCGCGCTACCGGCGCCTATCGCTTTGTGCTGCGTCCGGGCAGCGACACCAATGTCGACGTGCAGGCGAAAGTCTATCTGCGCGATAAAGTGGGCAAGCTGGGCGTCGCGCCGCTGACCAGCATGTTCCTCTATGGCCCGAATCAGCCTTCTCCGATAGTGAACTACCGTCCTTCGCTGCATGATTCTAACGGGTTGTCGATTCACGCCGGCAACGGCGAGTGGATCTGGCGTCCGCTGAACAATCCGCGCCATCTGGCGGTCAGCACCTTTACCGTGGAAAACCCGAGAGGTTTCGGCCTGCTGCAGCGCGGACGCGAGTTTAATCAATACCAGGATCTCGATGACCGTTACGATCTGCGCCCGAGCGGCTGGATCGAGCCGCAGGGCGACTGGGGCAAAGGGCGCGTCGAGCTGGTGGAGATCCCGACGGCGGATGAGACCAACGACAACATCGTCGCCTTCTGGACGCCGGAGAACCTGCCGGATCCGGGCAAGGAAATGAACTTTAAATATCGTCTGCACTTTACCCGTGATGAAGACCAGCTGCATTCGCCGGAAACGGCATGGGTGAAAAATACGCTGCGCTCCACCGGCGATGTGAAACAGTCGAACCTGGTGCGTCAGCCAGACGGCACCCTCGCCTTCGTGGTCGATTTCGTCGGCGAAGAGATGAGCAAGCTGGCGGACAATACGCCGGTCGCGCCGCAGGTCAGCATCGGCAACAACGGTGAGATTGTTGAACAGAGCGTACGCTATAACCCGGTCACCAAAGGCTGGCGCTTAATGCTGCGCATCCGCGTTAAAGACAATAAGCAGCCGACCGAAATGCGCGCCGCACTGGTTAACGGTGATAAAGCGCTGACGGAAACATGGAGCTATCAGTTGCCTGCCAATGAATAAATCAATGCTTACTCCAGCCGACTATGTCGACGCGCTGCCGCTGACGCCGGAACGCAAAGCGGCGCTGTCGTCCAGCCTGCCCGCCCAGGAGGCGGGCGGTGACGTCTACAGTAAACTGCACCAGCAGCTGGGCCAGGGCGGCCCGGCTGAGGCTCGCCCTGACGATGCGCCGCTGACCTCGGTCAAAGCGCGCATCGAAATGAGCTGGCCCGACTCTGTCGACGGCGGAAAACAGTTCGGTCAGGATTATCTTGACCGTACGACGCTGAAGGCGATGCCGCCGGTAAAGCGCTCGCTAATGTTCCCGGAAGCCTGGCGCACCAACCCGCTGGCCCGCGCCTGGGATTCGCTGCGCGGCCGCAAATCAACGCCGCGCTATGCCACGGCGGAAGAGCAGCGCCAGGAAGATAAATGGCGCCACGTCGGCTCCATTCGTCGCTATATTCTCCTGATCCTCACCCTGTTCCAGACGGTGATCGCCACCTGGTATATGAAAACCATTCTGCCTTACCAGGGCTGGGCGCTGATCGACCCGATGGATATGCTGAACCAGAACTGGCAACAGTCGCTGCTGCAGCTGCTGCCTTATGTGCTGCAGACCGGCATCCTGTTCCTGTTCGCCATTCTGTTCTGCTGGGTCTCGGCGGGCTTCTGGACAGCGCTGATGGGCTTCCTGCAGCTGATGATCGGGCGCGATAAATACAGCATCTCCTATACGCTGAACGGCGACGAGCCGATCGACCCGACGCACCGCACGGCGCTGATCATGCCGATCTGTAACGAAGATGTGGAACGCGTCTTCGCCGGTCTGCGCGCCACCTGGGAATCGGTAGTGCGCAGCGGCGAAAGCGACCACTTCGACGTTTACATCCTCAGCGACAGCTACGACGCCGATATCGCCATGGCGGAGCAGAAAGCGTGGATGGAGCTGGTGCGCGACGTGGGCGGCGCGGGCAAGATTTTCTATCGCCGCCGTCGCCGCCGCGTGAAGCGTAAAAGCGGCAACATCGACGACTTCTGCCGTCGCTGGGGCAGCCAGTACAGCTACATGGTGGTGCTGGACGCCGACAGCGTCATGAGCGGTGAATGCCTGACCGGTCTGGTGCGCATGATGGAAGCGAACCCGAACGCCGGCATTATCCAGTCTTCGCCGAAGGCGTCAGGCATGGATACGCTCTATGCGCGCTGTCAGCAGTTCGCCACCCGCGTTTACGGGCCGCTGTTTACCGCCGGTCTGCACTTCTGGCAGCTGGGTGAATCGCACTACTGGGGCCACAACGCGATTATCCGCGTGCAGCCCTTTATTGAGCATTGTGCGCTGGCGCCGCTGCCGGGCGAAGGGTCGTTCGCCGGCTCGATCCTCTCTCACGACTTTGTCGAAGCCGCGCTGATGCGCCGTGCCGGCTGGGGCGTCTGGATCGCTTACGACCTGCCTGGCTCTTATGAAGAGCTGCCGCCGAACCTGCTGGACGAGCTGAAGCGCGACCGTCGCTGGTGTCATGGCAACCTGATGAACTTCCGCCTGTTCCTGGTGAAAGGTATGCACCCGGTACATCGCGCGGTGTTCCTGACCGGCGTGATGTCCTATCTCTCCGCGCCGCTTTGGTTTATGTTCCTCGCGCTCTCGACGGCGCTGCAGGTGGTGCATACCCTGATGGAGCCGCAGTACTTCCTGCAGCCGCGTCAGCTGTTCCCGGTGTGGCCGCAGTGGCGTCCGGAGCTGGCGATCGCGCTGTTCTCCACCACGCTGGTGCTGCTGTTCCTGCCGAAGCTGCTGAGCGTGGTGCTGATCTGGTTCAAAGGGGCGAAAGGCTACGGCGGCGCGCTGCGTCTGCTGGTATCGATGCTGCTGGAGATGCTGTTCTCGGTGCTGCTGGCGCCGGTGCGCATGCTGTTCCATACGGTGTTTGTGGTCAGCGCCTTCCTGGGCTGGGAAGTGGTGTGGAACTCGCCGCAGCGCGATGATGACGCCACGCCGTGGAGCGAAGCGTTCCGTCGTCACGGTTCACAGATGCTGCTGGGCATCGTCTGGGCGGCCGGCATGGGCTGGCTGGACCTGAATTTCCTCTGGTGGCTGTCGCCGATCGTCTTCTCGCTGATCCTGTCGCCGTTCGTCTCGGTGGTTTCCAGCCGCGCAAGCAACGGCCTGGCGACCAAACGCGCCAAATTGTTCCTGATCCCGGAAGAGTACGCGCCGCCGAAAGAGCTGCAGGATACCGATGCCTATCTGCAGCTGAACCGCGAACGCGCCCTGAAGCATGGCTTTATGCATGCGCTGTTCCATCCGTCGTTTAACGCGCTGGCGACCGCTTTGGCGACGTCGCGTCACCTGAAAAGCGACCTGCTGGATCACGCGCGCGACCGTCGGGTCGAGCATGCGTTAAGCGATGCGCCTGCGAAGCTGAGCCGCGATGAGCGCCTGGCGCTGATCAGCGATCCGGTAACGCTGGCGCGCCTGCACTATCGGCTGTGGCAGGATGCGGAAAAATATCATGAGTGGCTCGATTACTATCGAACGCTGCAGCTCAACCCGCTGGCGCTGGCGCCGGCGAAATAAGCTGTGCGGCCTGCGGGCCACAGTGAAAAACGCACGCGCCGTCGCTGGTGGCGTGCGAAAGACAGGCGGCCTGCGGGCCGCCTTTTTTATTGCCGACGCCGGCTTTACGCTACCTTTACCTTCAGAACGCTGGCGGACAGGGGCAGGGCGGATACAATGGCCTGGTTTATGCTAAGGGGGTAAGCGGGTGAAGAAGAGGTTAGGCAGCATCATGCTGCTGGCAGCGACGTTGCTGCTAAGCGGCTGCGGCAGCATTATCAGTCGCACGGTGCCCGGGCAGGGGCACGGCAATCAATATTATCCGGGGGTGCAGTGGGATGTGCGCGACACGCCGTGGCGCTTCTTGACCATTATCGACGTGCCGCTATCGGCCCTGCTGGATACGCTGTTGTTGCCGGTGGATGCGCAGCACGGTCCCTATGAGTAGTCAGCCGCGGCGCGGCGCTTACCAGCGGTCAGATTCGTTATTGCTGCCGCTGTCTTCCCACTCCTGTGCTACCGCTTCGCCTTCTTCGGTATCGAGCGGCGGTTCAAGCTGGAATTCGCCCTCATCCCACTCGTGCAGCGTGTTCTCCGGCATCCACTCCTGACGCAGTTCAACCTCATCGAAATCGCCGTCAAAAATCGCCTGCGCCGCTTCGCCGGTACGCAGCGGTAACAGTTCGCCGTCATCGCTCTCATCGGCAAGGAACTCCGCCTGCCACATAATCTCCCCATCCTGCATCACATATTTTTGCAGATTGAACTGTCCTGGTGACGCCTCGTCATTATCCAGCTCCGGGTGGTTCGCCAGAAACTCTTCACGGGCGTTATCAATCGCTTCTTCCAGTGTGCTAAACATGCTCATTGGTCTCTCCTTACTCTCCTCGGGGATGGTTTCAGGAAAGGATAGACGAAGATTGGCCGCGTCATGGCTTCGTGCAAGAAAAAAGTGGGGGAGAGACGGGGGAGAAAAGCGGCCCTTTCGCTCCGGGCAGGAACGAAAGGGCGCAGCGGAGATTAATAGAGCCTGGGCTGGCCTTGCGGCCGCGTTTTAAAGCGGCGATGCAGCCACATATACTGCTCTGGCGCCATCAGGATCGCCTCTTCCACGATTTGGTTCATGCGTGCGGCGGTCGCCTCTTCGCTCTCGGTGGAGATATCCTCCACGTTCGGCAGCACCACCAGCTCATAGCCTTTGCCGTGCGGCAGACGACGCGGCACAAACGGGATCACCGCCGGCCTGGCGCTGCGGATCAGCAGATAGCTGCCTTTGGTCGAAGCGGCGTCCGGCACCGCAAAGAAGGGCACAAAGACGCTGCTTTTCGGGCCGTAGTCATGATCGGGCGCGTACCAGATAATATCGCCTGCCTTCAGCGCACGGATCATCCCCTTGAGATCTTTGCGATCGATCATGCTCTTATTGGATCGCATCCGTCCCCAGGTTTGCAGCCAGTCGATCACCGGGTTGTCATTCGGTCGATAGACGCCGATACCGGGGTTGAGCATGCCGAAGATGCGGGCGCCCAGCTCCAGCGTCAGAAAATGCATGCCGATCAGCAGGATCCCTTTTTTCGCCGCCAGCGCGCGCTTGATGTGTTCGTCGCCGGAGTTGGTAAACCATTTGCGTACCCGCCAGTCGGGCCAGAACCAGGCGATGCCGGTTTCCAGCAGCCCCATGCCGACCGATTCAAAGTTACGCTTGATCAGCGCTTCACGCTCGGCGGTGGGCATGGTGGGAAAACAGAGTTCCAGATTGCGGCGCGCAATCGCTACGCGCCGTTTCATAAAGCGCATCGATAAACGACCGAGGCCGCAGCCGAGGTGGTAAAGCACCGGATAGGGAAGCAGAACCACAAGATAAAGCAGGCCAATGCCAAGCCAGAGTAACCAGTAACGCGGATGCAGCAGATCGCGAGAAAATTGAGGCAGCTGAGTCATGTTCTTCCAGATAGTCGTTGCGGCAGGCGTCAGGCTGCCGCAGTGTCCAGTTTAAGGGGCATATTGTGCCACTTTTTTTCGCCTGGCTGAAATAATGGTATCAGCCAATCTTTACGGCGGCGCTGACGAGGCGCCGCCGGCGAGGATTTACAGGTTAAACAGCCCCTTCACCTCATGCGGTTCGCAGCGCCAGTACTGCGGCGGCGCCTGTACTTTTTCGCCCAGCTCGGCGGCGGCGTGCCACGGCCAGCGCGGATCGTAAAGCATCGCGCGCGCCAGCGCCACGGCGTCAGCTTCGCCCTCAACCAGAATCGCTTCCGCCTGCTTCGGCTCGGTGATCAATCCGACGGCGATCACCGGCATGCGGGTCAGCGCTTTTTTAATTCCCACCGCGAATGGCACCTGATAGTTAGGGCCGACGCTGATCTGCTGCTGCGGCGAGAGGCCGCCGCTGGAGACATGGATATAGTCGCAGCCAGCCGCTTCCAGCGCCTTGCTCAGCGCGATGGATTGCGCTTCGTCCCAGCCGCCTTCTACCCAGTCGGAAGCGGAGATCCGTACGCCGACCGCTTTATCGCGCGGGAAGACGCGCCGCACGTCGTCGAAAATCTCCAGCACCAGACGCATGCGGTTTTCCAGCGAGCCGCCATATTCGTCGTCGCGCTGGTTAGCGAGCGGGGAGAGGAACTGGTGCAGCAGATAGCCATGGGCGGCATGCACTTCCACCAGGTCGAAGCCGAGGCGGTCGGCACGGATGGCGCTGTCGATAAACGCCTGTTTGATCTCCGCGATGCGCGCTTTGGTCAACGCCAGCGGCGTGTCGTCGCCTTCGCTGTAGGGCAGCGCCGATGGCGCGGAGGTTTGCCAGCCGCCCTGCTGCGGCGTCAGAAAGCCGCCGCCGCGCCATGGCACGTCACAAGAGGCTTTACGACCGGCGTGGCCCAGCTGGATCCCCAGCGGCATGGTGGCGTAACGTTTCACATCATTGATGGTTTCCGCCAGCGCCTGCTCGGTTTCGTCATCCCACAGGCCCAAATCCTGCGGCGTAATGCGCCCGGCGGCTTCGACGGCGGTCGCTTCGATAATCAGCAGTCCGGCGCCGGAGAGCGAGAGATGGCCCAGATGGATGCGGTGCCAGGGCGTCGCTTTACCCTGTTCCGCCGAGTACTGGCACATCGGCGCGATAATGATGCGGTTACTGAGAGATAACTTACCCAACTGTATCGGCGTAAATAGCTGACTCATCTTTTTCTCCGTCTGTTATCACTTAAGTGATAGTAAGGGCGCTAATAAAGGATCTATGCTCAACGTGATTGTGAGCCAGGTCAATTGTCAGTATGTGCGGTAGCGCCCGATCGTCAAATGTAGAAAAAATGCTGCAACGCTTTGCTTCACTGTTAAATCAGGTATGATGTCGCCCGCTAAAAACCGCTCATTAATGGGAAAGAACACCATGCCAGTGTTACATAACCAGGTATCCAACAAAGAGCTGAAGGCGCGCATGCTGGCCGAAACCGAGCCGCGCACCACCGTCTCTTTCTATAAATATTTCACCCTCGACGATCCGCAGGCGTTTCGCGATGCGCTCTACAAAGCGCTCACCGGGCTGAAGGTTTTCGGCCGTATCTACGTGGCGCATGAGGGCATCAATGCCCAGATCAGCGTGCCGGCCAGCCTCTATCCACGCATGCAGGAGACGCTGTATGGCTTCCATCCGGCGCTGAATAATCTGCGCATGAACGTGGCGCTGGACGACGACGGCAAATCTTTCTGGGTGCTGCGCCTGAAAGTGCGCGACCGTATTGTGGCCGACGGCATTACCGACGACAGCTTTGACGCCAGCCAGGTCGGCGCCTACCTGAAAGCGGATGAAGTCAACGCCATGCTCGACGATCCTGACGCGGTGTTCGTCGATATGCGCAACCACTACGAATATGAAGTGGGCCATTTCGACCAGGCGCTGGAAATTCCCGCCGACACCTTCCGCGATCAGCTGCCGATGGCGGTGGATATGCTGCAGGATAAAAAAGATAAAAAGATCGTGATGTACTGCACCGGCGGCATTCGCTGTGAGAAGGCCAGCGCCTGGATGCGCCACAACGGCTTTGAGCAGGTCTACCATGTCGAAGGCGGAATTATTGAATATGCGCGCCGCGCGCGCGAGCAGGGTTTGCCGGTGCGTTTCAAAGGCAAAAACTTTGTCTTCGATGAGCGGATGGGCGAGCGCATCTCTGACGATGTGATTGCGCACTGCCACCAGTGCGGTACCCCCTGCGACACGCACGTCAACTGCGTCAACGATGGCTGCCACCTGCTGTTTATCCAGTGCCCGGCCTGCGCCGAGAAGTATCAACACTGCTGCAGCCCGATCTGCATGGAAGAGGCGTCACTGCCGCCGGAAGAGCAGCGCGCGCGCCGCGCCGGCCGCGAAACCAGCAATAAGATCTTCAATAAGTCGCGCGGCCTGCTGAATGCCACGCTGACCATCCCCGCGCCGTCGGATAAAGCGGAAAGTTGATACCGCGAACGGCATAAAAAAGGGCAGCCCAGGCTGCCCTTTTTCTTTGGTGCAACGGTAATTATTTCTGGCGTACGCCTTCCACCGAGATCATCAGCTCCACTTCCTGCGAGGCGGGGCCGAGATTGGTTTTGATGTTGAAGTCTTTCAGCGCCAGTTTGCCTTCCGCCTCAAAGCCGGCGCGGTAGCCGCCCCACGGATCGTCGCCCTGGCCAAGCATTTTCGCTTCCAGCGTAATCGGCTTCGTCACGCCGTTCAGCGTCAGATTGCCGGTGATATCCAGCTCGTCGCCATCTTTCTTCACGCCGGTAGAGACGAAGGTCGCCTGCGGGAATTTGCCAACGTTAAGGAAATCGGCGCTGCGCAGA
The DNA here is from genome assembly GCF_002953195.1 of Mixta gaviniae. GTDB lineage: Bacteria > Pseudomonadota > Gammaproteobacteria > Enterobacterales > Enterobacteriaceae > Mixta > Mixta gaviniae. The sequence goes on from NZ_CP026377.1 coordinate 1,757,364, forward strand.
TGCTTGTCGCGCTCGGTATGGTTGGTGTCCACGCTGCTGGTGTTAATGGTAACGTTAACTTTATCCGCCGAGGGATCCTTCTCATCGAAGGTAAAGCCGCCATCGAAATCTTTAAACGTACCGTAAAGCCAGCTGTAGCCGAGATGCTTGATACGGAACTGGATAAAGGCGTGCTGCCCCTGTTTATCAATTTTATATTCCGCGGCGGTCGCCGCCTGCGCGGCAAGCAACAGGGTTGCTGCGGTCAGGCCGCAGAGCGTTTTTTTCAACATGCTATTTCTCCGTTTCAATAGATGAAGCGATGCGGCAACCCAGCATCCGTTTCAGTGTGATATCACGATCGATAAAGTGGTGTTTCAACGCCGCCAGACCATGCAGCAGCGAGAGGATCACGACGCTCCACGCCAGCCAGAGGTGGATATCGCCCGCCAGATCGATCTGCGTGGCGTCGGCGTTGATGACGGCCGGCGCCGACAGCAGGCCAAAGATGTCAATCGGCTGGCCTTCGCCGGTAGAGATCAGGTAACCGGTGATGAAAATGGCGAACAGCAGCAGATAGAGCAGCAGGTGCGCGGCGGTCGCGCTGTAGCGCACCAGCGGCGAATAGCTGGCGAGCGGCGTCGGAGGCGGAGAGATAAAGCGCCAGATAACGCGCAGGATCATTACGGCGAACAGCACCATGCCGACGCTTTTATGCAACTCGGGCGCTTTGTGATACCAGGTATCGTAATAGCCCAGCGTGACCATCCACAGCCCGAGCGCAAACATGCCATACACTGCTAAAGCCACCAGCCAGTGAAGCGATACGGCGATGTGTCCATATTCACCGCGACTGTTTTTCCACCGCATTAGCATCTCCCTCATTCACGTTTTGACATGAGACTGAACAAGCTGAAACAGAAAATCAACAAAAATCAGGGCCAGCGCGCGCTTTTTTCATCCTGTTCAAAAAAACTGGCTATTGATGACGGCTATTCCGCAGTTTTATCGAGTTATTCCGCGTGATGACGATCGCTGACACCTTTTTGCTAAGAAAAGAGTAGGTGTGTATAACGGAAAGGTTTGAATGACTGTTTCAGTTAATTTGAATGAAATGTGAGTTTCTGCCAGCTCAATGTCAATTTTTGTCAATGTAAAGTGGATTTACGCTGGGTAAATAACCTGGAACGGGGGAGGAGTATTTATAACATTTCATTTACAATGAGCGGTCGCGCCGGCAGCGCTCATATTCACCATAAAGGACGCGGTGGCAGAGAAAATCAGGGTGCTAAACTCAAAAGGTACAGCGGAAGTAGGGCTATTTAGTGCCGTGTTTATGTTAAAAGATGGCATTCCACGCCAGCAGAAGACATTGCAACAGGAGGAAATTTCAACAAAGTTGCAATTTGTCCGCGCGGTGTATAAAGTAAAAACGTGTCAATAAGCGTGACGCAGATCTCATTTCTGTGCCATGCACTCATGCTGCGTTATAGCTTTCCTTACCATTTGCCAGCGGCTGGCTATGAAAGCTATGGTGCTGCCTCTTCGTCATCGCGTCATCCGTGAGGAAACGATATGAACGTAGCTACAGGCTCATCTACTCATTCCAAAAAACATTTCTGGCAGAAGAAAGGTCAGAAAGAACTTACCGTCGACGATATCACCATCGTGGATAATGCCATGCTGAAACGCGCCGTCGGCGCCGCCGCCCTGGGTAACGCCATGGAGTGGTTCGATTTCGGCGTATACAGCTATCTGGCTGTCACCATTGGTAAAGTCTTCTTCCCGGGCGGCAGCCCGGCGGCGCAGCTGATCGCCACTTTCGGCGCGTTCGCCGCCGCGTTTCTGGTACGCCCGATCGGCGGCCTGTTCTTTGGCCCGCTTGGCGACCGCATCGGCCGGCAAAAAGTGCTGGCGATCACCATGATTTTGATGTCGATTGGCACCTTCTGCATTGGGCTGATCCCCGGCTATAACAGTATCGGTATCGCCGCGCCGCTGCTGCTCTTGCTGGCGCGCCTGCTGCAGGGCTTCTCTACCGGCGGCGAATATGGCGGTGCCGCCACCTTTATCGCCGAATACTCTACCGATAAGCGTCGCGGCTTTATGGGCAGCTGGCTGGAGTTTGGCACCCTGGGCGGTTATCTGCTGGGAGCGGGGCTGGTCACGGCGCTGACGGCGGTACTGTCGACCGATCAGCTGCTTAGCTGGGGTTGGCGCATTCCTTTCTTTATCGCCGCGCCGCTGGGGCTGTTCGGGCTTTATATCCGTCTGAAGCTGGAAGAGACGCCGGCGTTCCAGAAACATATGGAAAAGCAGGAAGCGCTGGAGCATAGCAAGCCGCGCATGACGCTGTGGCAGATGCTGAAGAAATACCGCGCGCAGATGCTGAAATGTATCGGCCTGGTGCTGCTGTTCAACGTTTCTAACTACATGCTGACCTCTTACATGCCGAGCTACCTCACCGGCGTGCTGGGCCTGAGCGAGCTGAGCGGCCTGATGCTGGTGCTGGTAGTGATGTTCGTCATGATGCCGCTGACGCTGTTCTGGGGCCACTGGAACGATCGCCTCGGTCGTCGTCCGGTGATCGCGCTCGGTTCGGTCGGCTTGATTGTGCTGGCGATCCCGTGCCTGATGCTGGTGGCCACCGGTAACCTGGTGTTCGTGTTTATCGGGCTGATGATCCTTGGCGTGCTGCACAGCTGCTTCAGCGGCACCATGCCTTCCGCGCTGCCGGCGCTGTTTGCTACCGATATTCGCTATAGCGCGCTGGCGATCGGCTTTAATATCTCTGTTTCGCTGTTCGGCGGTACCACGCCGCTGATGACCGCCTGGCTGGTCGACACAACGCAAAACCTGCTGATGCCCGCTTACTACCTGATGGGCGCCGCAGTTATCGGTCTGATTACTGTCTTCTTTATGCGTGAGACGGCACGTAAGCCACTGCACGGTTCGGCGCCGGCGGTAGGTTCGGAAGCGGAAGCGGTGAAGCTGGTGAAAAAACTGAAGCTGCGTCGCCAGAAAGAAAAGATGCAGGCGCAATAATATCGGCTTTGATTATGCGCGACGATATTAAACAATCAGAGCGGTAGGAAAAAGCGGAATAAATAGAAAGGCACAATTTTATTGTGCCTTTCTATTTTTATTTAAAGCGGGAAAGAGAAAAAGGCGTTAAGTCAAATTCGCAGGGCGAATCGCTGGCGAAAGCGCAGGCTATTTCGCCTAAAACGCTGGCAAATTTAAAACCGTGACCGCTTAATCCGCTTATTATCATGCGCTGATTATCTTCCGGCAGCGTATCAATAATAAAGTCTTCGTCAGGGGAATTATCATAAGCGCAGGCGGCACCATGTAAACAAACGCCCACGCCCGGTAGAAAACGACGCAGGAAATTAAATACCTCGTTACCGTCGCTGGCGTACGCGCCGAACGGTTTGCGCGCCTCGCCGGGCGCCATCAGCTGGCCGCCGTCGTGACGGCCGATTTTCAGCTCATTATTCTCTGCCGGGAAGCCGTAGTACTGGCTGCCATCTTCCATTTCAACGGTAAAGCCGGGAAACTTATTATTCTCGCCGTAGCGGCCATCGGCCTGATACCAGGCGAACACCTTGCGCACCGGCGTCACCGGCAGCGCAGGGCAAAAGGCGTTAATCGCGGTGCCGGCGCTTAACAGCAGCTTGCGGCCGTAATAGTCGCCGTCAAGGGTGGTGACGCGCTGCAGATCGCCTTCGCGGGCCAGGGCGGTGACCGGGCAGTTAAACAGCTGGGCGCAGCCCGCTTCGCGCGCCAGGCGTATCCAGCTGCGGATCGCCACTTCCGATTTGAGATAGCCGGAGCGTGGCTCATAGACGCCGACATAGCCGTCCGGCACGCTGATATCGGGCCAGCGCTGACGCACCTGCGCCGCGTCCAGCACCTCCACGTCCAGCTGGAACTGACGCGCGCTCTCAATCACGTTAGCGATAAACGACGAGGCGGCAGGCGCGAGATTGATAATGCCGCTGCGGTGCATAATGCGTTCGCCGCTCAGCGTTTCCAGTTCATCCCATAGCTGCTGGGCGCGCAACAGCATCGGCACATAGCGCGCGCCTTCGCCGTAAGCATGGCGAATAAGCCGCGTTGCGCCGTGATGGCTGCCTTCCTGATGTGGGGGATGGGCGCTGTCGATCATCAGCACCTTCAGCCCGGCGCGGGTGGCGTGCCAGCCCGCTGCGGCGCCGACGGAGCCACTCCCGATAACGATAAGATCATAAACCATTAGCCAACTTCTCCTGACGCTGCGAAGGGTTAGCAGCATAGCAAAAGGGCGCAGATAATAAAAAGGCACCCCGAAAGGTGCCTGTCAAACATGACGTTAATTAGTGCTTTTTGTAGTCTCGAGCAAGGATTTCGCTGGCTTCTATTTTAGCGATGCCCGCTTCCAGAATGGAGATAAATTGTCTGGCAACGTCCGTAGTCAGCCAGTAAGTCGGCCCTACGTCGGCTTCATCAGGCTGTTGCTCATTAGATGAAAGCGAATGCAGACGAATCATCATCGCATCATACGAGTCCACGGTACTGATATCCCATCCAACGAGGGGATGTGTCTGAATGATCTCTTTATTACTGTCCATTATAACCCCCTTATTACTCGTAGAACGAAGTGATTAATTGAGGTTTCAATGCGGCTTTTTTTCACAGAGCAGGATGATTATAACAGCGTTACAGAATTAAGCGGCACGAAAAATGCGCTAATCGCTACTTTAATCGGCAGGTGAATAATAATTGAGCAAAAATCTGAACGTAGCAGGTAAGAAAAAAACTCCTGCCGAAAGCAGGAGTTTATAAAAATTAAACGCCGGCGTCGGACTGAATTTGCACCGGCGTGCTGCGTTTTTCCAGCTCTTCCGCAAGGCGGGCGAAATGCAGCTGCATTCCCTCATCATGATTTTGATTCTGCGATTCCAGACGCAGGCTGTGAATTAACAGCTGGTTGGATTTAGCGTCCAGGCAAAAAGTAAGATAAGAGAATGCGTTTTCCAGCACGGTAAGACGACGCTGCTGTTCGCCAATCAGCGCCAGCAGTTCACCAAATGTCATCGCCTCTTCCGGTTTTTCAGCGGTCATGAGTAACACCTCCTGTAAAGCATGACTGGCGCAAGAATATGTCATCAGCTTAAAACAGTCTATAACCGTGTTGACGCGGCGGCGAGGCGGCAAAGATAAAAAAAAGCCGGATGGCGATATCCGGCAAACAACGGCACAAAGAGGGGGGATCAGTCAGTGATAAACCAGTCGTCCGCGCTTTCCCACGTCTCCTGCAGGATTTCGGTCACGCGATCTTTCGCTTCTTTACCACTGCCCATCACGGTCAGGTTATTGGCGCTGGCGTAGCGCACGGAAATATGGTTGCTGACTTCCGGAAATGCTTTATCGATACGTTTTGACAGCTCCTGCGTCAGCGCATCGATAGCGCCGGCAGGGAGTTGAGTAGTTTTCGCTATAGTGACTTCAACACGCATATCTGCCTCCGCTGTGAGTACTGGGTATTTATACAGTCAACGCGAAAGCAAAGCAACGAAAAGCTGCGCGGCAAAAGAGGAAAATGAGAGGAAAAAAGCGAAGCAGGCCGGCGCACGTGACGCCGGCCGGGTAGCGTATCAGGCGACGCGCCAGTTCAGCGTTTCGCCGGCAAGGAAAGGCACCAGCGTATCGCCCGCCGCGGCGAGGCTGTCGCTCACCGTCCAGGGTTCGCGCACCAGGCGAATCGTCCCTTCATTCAGCGGCAGGCCATAAAAACGCGGGCCGTTTTCCGAGCAGAACGCTTCAAAGTGCGCCAGCGCATTCAGTTCCTCGAAGACCGTGGCGTAAGCCGGCAGCGCCGTCGGGGCATTAAACACGCCGGCGCAGCCGCAGCTCGCCTCTTTGCGGTGACGCAGATGCGGCGCGGTATCGGTGCCGAGGAAGAAGCGCGGATGGCCGCTGGCGACCACCTGGCGCAGCGCCTCCTGATGCACATTGCGCTTCAGGATCGGCAGGCAGTAGAGGTGCGGGCGTACGCCGCCAACCAGCATATGATTGCGGTTAAACATCAGGTGCTGCGGCGTAATGGTGGCGCCGAGACGATCGTTGCCCGCTTCGACGTACTGCGCCGCCTCTTTGGTGGTGATATGTTCAAACACCACCTTTAGCTCCGGATAGCGCTGGCGCAGCGGCTCCATCACCGTTTCGATAAAGCGCGCTTCGCGATCGAAAATATCGATGTGGGCGTCGGTCACTTCGCCATGGATCAGCAGCGGCATGCCGATGCGCTGCATCCGCTCCAGCACGGCGGCGATCGCATCAATGCTGGTGACGCCGTGGCTGGAGTTGGTGGTGGCATGCGCGGGATAGAGCTTGGCGGCGGTGAAAACGCCGGCGCTAAACCCTTTTTCCACTTCGTCCGCGCTCAGCGAATCGGTCAGATAGCAGGTCATCAGCGGCTGGAAGGCGTGGCCTTCCGGCAGTGCGGCGAGAATGCGCTCGCGATAGGCGATGGCCGCCTCGACGCTGGTCACCGGCGGGGCCAGGTTGGGCATAACAATGGCACGGCCGCACACGGCGCTGGTATAAGGTAATACGGCGCGCAGCATCTCATCGTCACGCAGATGGATATGCCAGTCGTCAGGGCGGCGAATGATCAGTTGCTGGGGTTGTGCAGTCATCAGTTATGCTCCGGCGGTAAGAAAAAGAAAGGCAGTTTTTAGCCGGGTACCAAGCATAAGGATAAAGGCAACCGATTGCACTTGCTTTGTGCGCCGCGGATAAAAAAAAGCCCCGGGCGGCGGGGCTTTAAAAAGGATAGGGTTAAAAACGGCCTTAATCGGTAAAGGGGATCACCAGCTCGCCCGGTTTCACCTCAATGCCTTTCGCCAGCTTTTTCGCCATCGCTTCCGCTTTGCTGCGATCGCTGCTTAACACATAGGCCGGCTCGCGATCGAAATAGCTTTTCAGCGACTGATTAAGATAGGGCGTCAGGCTTTGCAGCACCGGCTGCATTTTTTCCGGCGTCACGTCCGCCTGCACAATCTCCAGATCTTTCAGGTACACCGCGCCTTTCTCTTTATCAAAGAACGGCTGCGCTTTCATCTTCAGCTGCATATCCGCCTGCTGCGGGCCGAGCAGCGAGGTAATGTTGACCTTCGCATTGCCGGAAAGGGTCACCTTGCCCGGCTCTTCGCGGCCAATCTGGCTGCTGAGGTTGGTTAATACGATATGCGCATTGACCAGCCCGGACACGCCGATATTTTTCTCATAATTATTGTGTTTTTGCAGCGCCTGATTCACCTCCTGTTCGGAGAGAGTGTATTGGGTTAGCTGGTTGCAGGCGGTCAACAGACCGGCCATCAGAAGGGCGCAGAGCGCCAGAAACGCCTTGTTCATGACAATCCTCGAGAGTAATGCGGAGAAAGTCTCCTTTCAAACGGGGCTAGCTTGCCGCAATCATCGCCGGGAGTCACCAGGAGAATACGTAAAGAAGGGGAAAAAACGGGGCGGCACGCGGCCGCCCTACAGGCTCACACCGCGATAGAGCTGAGCAGGTTAACCTGGGTCTGCTTCGCCATATTATCGCGATACTCCGTCACGCGGCTGGGGTAATTGACCCCTGCCACCAGCGTCAGCGAGCGCAGCAGCGGGAAAAGATGAATATCATCCTCCGAGAGTTCACCGTTAACCGCATTCGGCTTAACGATCAGCTTATCGAGATCGCGCAGATCGTCACTGATCTTTTTCACCAGCCCGTTGGCGTGCTGCTTCAGTTCGGCGAAATCGCCGATGCTCGCTTCCTTTTTCGTTTTGAAATAGCTGCGCGCCTCGGGCGTGGCGAACTCGGCGAATGACGCCTGCGCGATGCGCGGCAGCAGCAGCTTGTTAACATAGCCGTTCACGTTGCGCAGCCAGTCGCTGATGGCGGGATTGGTCTTGCCGGTCAGCAGCGGTTCGCCGTCCAGCTTATCGACATAGCGCACGATATCGAGGCTTTCCGGCATACAGCTGCCATCCTCTTTCTGCAGGATCGGCGCTATTTTCTGACCGATCAGACGCTTCGGCGTCTCCTCGTCGTCGTTGAGCATCACCACCAGCTCAACCGGCAGGTTTTTCAAACCGAAAATCATGCGCGCTTTCACGCAGAAGGGACAATGATCGTAAATATAGAGTTTCACCAGACCTCTCCTTACTTCTGCTGTCGGCGGCGGCCGCCGCCGACAATCAGTTGAATAGTCTTAAAAAGTATGGAAGAGATTCAGGGGGAGGGCAAACCGCGACGGCGGAACTCAGCCGCCGCTGAGCATCGCCGGCGCTGCGGCGCGCGGCTGAAACTGCCACCAGAGCGCCAGCAGCGTCGCCATGCCTACGCTGCCGAGCATCAGCCACGGCAGTTCCGGCATCGCCAGCTCGCGGCCGGCGTCGAACATCCAGCCGCCGCCGGTGTAGCCGAGCGCGCCGCCGAGCGCCAGCCCCAGCCGGCTGAAGCCGAGATAGCTGCCGCGCGCCCGCGCGCTGGCCAGTTCGGCGCCGAGGGTTTCCCGCGCCGGTTCGGCAATGATCGAACCGATATAGAACAGGCTGATCAGCACAAACAGCTGCTGCAGCGAGTCGGTCAGGCCTACCGGCAGCAGGCTAAGGGTCATCAGCAGCAGCCCCGCCATCAGACGATGCTGCAGGCGAAAGCGTTTTTCACTCCAGCGGGCGATAGGATAGAGCAGCGTTAGCGACAGCGTGGCTTCGATGGCGTACATCCATTTCACCGCGCTGGCGCTGCCGGCGACCTGGTTCACCATAATCGGCAGCATCAGCATCACCTGTACCGCCAGCATGTAATAGCCGGTCAGGGTCAGCACATAGGTGCAGAAGCGGCGATCCTTCAGCACGCGGCTCAACCCTTCGCGCATCGGTGTCGGTACGGTAGAGATGCGCCATGCGGGCAGCAGCAGGGCGTTAAACAGCGCGGCCAGCACAAACACCAGCGCGCCGGCCCAACAGACCAGGCGGAAATCCCAGGCGAGCAGCCAGCTGCCGATCAGCGCCCCCAGCACCGCGCCGGCGCTGTCCTGCATCATCAGCAGCGAAAAGAAGCGGCCGCGCGCCTCGGGCCGGATCAGTTTCACCACCAGCGCGGTGCGCGGGGGATCGAACAGCGTGCCGCCGAGGCCGGAGAGCAGGCAGGAGAACCAGAGAACCCAGGGCTCGTGCGCCATCGCCATCGTCGCGAAGCCGGCGGCGCGCAGCAGCATGCCGCTGACGATCATCGGTTTGGCGCCGAAGCGGTCGGCGATAGCGCCGCCGAAGACGCCCAGCCCCTGCTGCACCAGCTGACGCAGCCCGAGCGCGATGCCCACCATGATCGCCGCCCAGCCCAGCTGGTCGACGAAACGAATAGAAATCAGCGGAAAAACGACAAAAAAGCCCAGCACCACCAGCATATTGTCGACCAGCAGAAAAACTCGCCCCAGACGCCGGGCACGCGCAACACAAGCCATGCTGATTCCTTAGCAACAGTAAACAAAGCTTATTTCCAGAGGCTCTATTCTGGGTGTTGGTTGTTCAATTTAACAGCAAACAGAGAATGATATTTTTTTATCGATCTTTGACAAAATGTGCTGTAATTTCAGGGCAGTAATGCCAGCTTTGCCGCGTTACCGCGCAATGGGTTTGCGTCGGAGCAATCGGTAAAGCCAGAATGAAGGATGTCGGGCCGCCGCGCCGTGCTGCGCCACTGCCGGCCAGATATCAATCAATTTTGTTTATCAGCCATGGCTTTCAGGAGAAAAGATGTTTGGCTATCGTTCCGCCGCGCCGAAAGTGCGCCTGACCACCGATCGGCTGGTAGTACGTCTTGTTCATGAGCGCGATGCATGGCGGCTGGCTGATTATTATGCTGAAAACCGCGCTTTCCTTAAGCCCTGGGAACCGGTGCGCGACGAGAGCCACTGTTATCCTTCCGGCTGGCAGGCGCGCCTGGGGTTGATTACCGATATGCATAAGCAGGGCAGCGCTTTTTACTTTATCGTGATGGATCCCGAGGAGAAAGAGGTGCGCGGCGTCGCCAATTTTAGCAATGTGCTGCGCGGCTCGTTTCACGCCTGCTATCTCGGCTACTCGCTGGGCGAAAAGTGGCAGGGGCAGGGCATGATGTTTGAAGCGCTACAGGCGGCGATTCGCTATATGCAGCGTCAGCAGCGCATGCATCGCATCATGGCCAACTATATGCCGCATAATCAGCGCAGTGGCGATCTGCTGGCGCGCCTGGGTTTTGAAAAAGAGGGCTACGCCAAAGATTATTTGCTGATCGACGGCCGCTGGCAGGATCACGTGCTGACCGCGCTGACCTGCCGCGACTGGACGCCGGAGCGGCGCGGCTGAGGCCGCGCGCGACGGTTTTTCTTCCGCCCGGACGCCGCGCCTGAGGCCGGGTCCGCAACAGAGGTCTGCTATGACGGTAAAGATTGGGGTGGTGGGGTTAGGCGGCATCGCGCAAAAGGCCTGGCTGCCGGTGCTGGCGCGCGCCGAGGGCTGGACGCTGACGGGCGGCTTTTCGCCGAACCAGCAGAAGGCGCAGCAGGTATGTGACAGCTACCGTATGCGCTGCTACGGGCAGCTTGACGCGCTGGCGGCGGACTGCGACGCGGTGTTTGTCCACAGCAGCACCGCCAGCCACTATCGTGTGGTGCGCGAGCTGCTGGAGCGGGGCGTCGATGTTTGCGTCGACAAACCGCTGGCAGAGACGCTCGGCGAGGCGGAGGCGCTGGTGGAGCTGGCGCAGCGGCGCGGCCGCAAGCTAATGGTCGGCTTTAATCGCCGCTTCGCACCGCGCTATCAGCAGCTGAAAGCCGCGCTGCATCAGCCCGCCTCGATCCGCATGGAGAAGCACCGCAGCGACAGCGTCGGCCCGCACGATCTGCGCTTTACCCTGCTGGATGACTATCTGCACGTGGTGGATACCGCGCTCTGGCTGGCGGAAGGCAAGGTCAGGCTACAACATGGCCACATTCAGACCACCGAGGCGGGAGAGATGCTCTATGGCGAACATCATTTCAGCGTCGGCGCAACCCAGGTAACCACCAGCATGCACCGGCGCGCCGGCACGCAGCGCGAGTCGGTAAGCGCTATCGCCGACGGCGGTGTCTGGCAGCTGGATGAGATGCGCGACTGGCGGCATGAAGCTGACGGCCGATGCATTATCGAGCCGCCGCCCGCCTGGCAGACCACACAGGCCTTGCGCGGTTTCGACGGCGCGGCGCGTCATTTCATCGCCTGCGTGCAAAATCAGACAATGCCGGAAACCAGCGGCGAGCAGGCGCTCCGGGCGCAGCGCATCGTGGAAAAACTCTGGCGCGACCTGGAGCGGGAATAATCTGCTGTAACAATCCGTTGTGGTTATTTCGCTGCGTATCGGTAGACTAACCGCCGGATCGGCCCGCTGCCGGTCCGCTATTGTCTGTTAACCGGATAGAACCTTCAGGATGCGCAGTTAACCATGAATTTGTTGAAATCCCTGGCGGCGGTCAGCTCTATGACGCTGTTCTCACGCGTGCTGGGCTTTGCCCGCGATGCGATTGTGGCGCGGGTGTTCGGAGCCGGGATGGCTACCGACGCCTTTTTTGTCGCCTTTAAACTTCCCAATCTGCTGCGCCGCATCTTTGCCGAAGGCGCATTTTCACAGGCGTTCGTGCCGATCCTGGCGGAGTATAAAAGCAAGCAGGGCGAAGAGGCGACACGCGTGTTCGTCGCCTATGTCTCCGGGCTGTTGACGCTGGCGCTGGCGCTGATCACTTTTCTCGGCATGCTCGCCGCCCCCTGGGTGATCATGGTCACCGCGCCGGGCTTTGCCGATACCGCCGATAAGTTCGCGCTCTCCAGCAGCCTGCTGCGTATCACCTTTCCCTATATTCTGCTGATCTCACTCGCCTCGCTGGTGGGGGCGATCCTCAACACCTGGAACCGCTTTTCCGTGCCGGCCTTCGCGCCCACGCTGCTGAATATCAGCATGATCGGCTTCGCGCTGTTCGGCGCGCCGCACTTCCACCCACCGGTGTTGGCACTGGCCTGGGCGGTGGTGGTCGGCGGCGTGCTGCAGCTTGGCTATCAGCTGCCGCACCTGAAGAAAATCGGCATGCTGGTGCTGCCGCGTCTCAACCTGAAGGATGCAGGCGTCTGGCGCGTGCTGCGCCAGATGGGGCCGGCGATCCTCGGCGTGTCCGTCAGCCAGATATCGCTGATCATCAATACCATCTTCGCCTCTTTCCTGGTCTCCGGCTCGGTCTCCTGGATGTACTATGCCGACCGCCTGATGGAGTTTCCTTCCGGCGTGCTGGGCGTGGCGCTGGGCACCATTCTGCTGCCGTCGCTGTCACGTAGCTTCGCCAGCGGCAACCATGATGAATATTCGCGTCTGATGGACTGGGGGCTGCGCCTCTGCTTCCTGCTGGCGCTGCCGAGCGCGGTGGCGCTGGGTATTCTCTCCGGGCCGCTTACCGTGGCGCTGTTTCAGTACGGCAAATTCACCGCCTTTGACGCCGCGATGACGCAGCGCGCGCTGATCGCCTATTCGGTCGGCCTGATGGGGCTGATCGTGGTGAAGGTGTTGGCGCCGGGCTTCTATTCGCGCCAGGACATCAAAACGCCGGTGAAAATCGCCATCGTTACGCTGATTATGACCCAGCTGATGAACCTGGCCTTTATCGGCCCGCTGAAACATGCCGGGCTGTCGCTGTCGATCGGCCTGGCCGCCTGTCTGAACGGCGCGCTGCTCTTCTGGCAGCTGCGTAAAAAGCAGATTTTTCAGCCGCAGCCGGGCTGGTTCGGCTTCTTGCTGCGTCTGGTGCTGGCGGTGGTGGTGATGGCGGGCGTGCTGGTGGCGATGCTGATGGCGATGCCCGCCTGGGATATCGGCAGCATGCCATACCGGCTGGCGCGGCTGGCGGCGGTCTGCGCGGTGGGCGGTGGCGCCTACTTCGCGGTACTGGCGCTGCTGGGCTTCCGCCCGCGCGACTTCGCCCGTCGCTCGGTGGCCTGATAGCAGACGCACCAAACCCGCCGGAAGCGAATCCGGTGGGTTAGGGGGTCAGCGGTCAAACGCGGCGAGAAGTAAAGCCGCCGGAGGTCGCCTGGCCGTCCGGGCCGTAAAAGGCCTGGGTCTGATGCGGCTTCAGCAGCGCCAGCGCTTTGCTGTTCAGCGCCACCTGCTGGTTCAACAGCATGCCGTTATGGGTATTGTTGTCGCGCAGCTGACGCGTATGCTGCTCGATCGTCTGCCAGCGACGCGCCAGCTCCGGCTGGCCGCGGTAGGGCGCCTGAAGACGATACTGTTTCTCTGATTCCCGCCGCATGCCGTCCAGATAGTTCAGCGTGGTCAGCAGTGAACTCTTATCTTCGGTAATGCGCTGAAGCAGGCTGCTGTTAATGAAGCCGGCAGAGAGTTGCTCATGCTCTTCCTTCATAATATTGCTCAGCGAGCCGAGGACTTCCTGCATTTTATCCAGCGCGGTAATCAGGCTGTTCATGGCGGTTATTTATCCTGTAAGTACGATTTCGCTTCCTGAATCAGGGCGTCAGCGATTTTACCGGTGTCCATCTTCAGCTCGCCGTTGCGAATGGCGGTTTTCAGCTGCTCGACGCGCGCGGTATTAATGTCCTGACTGCCCGGCTTCATTAGCTGGGACTGAGCGCCGCTCAGGCTGACCTGCGCGGCACTGGCTGGCGTTGCTGCGCTGCTGGTCTGACGCACTTTCGCGCCGGCGCTTTCATTGCTTTCGCGCGGCTGAACGGTGCTGACGGGCTGCATAGCTTTGGTTTTATCAATGCTCATGGTCGGGCTCCTGTAAATTCAGGCCTGCGTGCTGCCTGATGGGCAAAGAGTACAATGTATGTTGATCCCACTATCGGCAGAACAACAGCCATCTTTAGCAGTTTATAGCGATATAAGAATATTCCCATCCGCACTGACGCTACCGCTCACTATTTGCCCATTTCCCATTCGTACCCGTACCCGCTGCGTCGCCGTGGCGTTATTTAGCGCCCGGCCCTCGCCGCTGGCGTTAAAGCCGTCGCCCTGCGCAATGACAATGACCGGCTGGCCCGCTTTTACCCGCCAGGGCTGACGCACCATCGAGAGCGTCAGCGGCTGGTCGGGTGGCAGGTCACGCACGCTGACCGCATCGACAATCTCCTGCGGATCCAGTACCGCGCGCGCCGGCAGGGTATCGAGACGCCCCTGCTTGATCGCCACGTCGGCGGCGCTGAGCGTATCGCCGCGCGCGACCTGATGGCTCACCACCACATAATTGCCGGTCACCTGGACTTCAACCTGAATATAGCGGCGCTGCTGATCGCAGGTTGCCGCCACGCTCATCGGTCCCCAGAGGCGGCTATTGCCTGGCAGTGCAAACTGTGGTGCGGGGCAGGTCGGCCACTGCTGCTGCGGCGTACGCACCACAACATTCATGCCGGCCGCATGTTGCGGATCGCGCGTTTTAAAAAACTGGTTGAGCTGCGCGGTCAGATCGTCCGCCCATACCGGCATCGCCAGTATGACCAGCATCGCCGTCAGCCACCCTTTTATTATCCGCATCTGTTTATCCCCATCACCTGTCATGGCGCTCATTCTACCCACGCGCGCAATTATTCAAGGCAAAAAATAGCGCTGCTTTTTAGCGCTATTCCGTCGATAGCTTTGCCGCCGCCCGATTATGCTGACAGCTCAAAATTTTCACTTCCGGAGGGAGCATGCTCGACAAACTGGATGCAGCACTACAGTTCGGCACCGAAGCGCTGAATCTGCGGGCTCAACGTCAGGAGATCCTGGCATCCAACATCGCTAACGCCGATACCCCTGGCTATCAGGCCAGAGATATCGATTTCGCCAGCGAGCTTAATCGCGCGATGGAGAAAGGGCGTGCGCAGGGTTCAGGCCTTCAGCTTGCGGTGACGTCGGCACGCCATATTCCTGCGCAAACCGCGACGCCGCCGTCGATGGATCTGCTGTATCGCATTCCCGATCAGCCGTCGATGGATGGCAACACCGTCGATATGGATCGCGAGCGTACGCAGTTTGCGGACAACAGCCTGAAATATCAAACCGACCTCACGCTTATCAGCAGCCAGATAAAAGGCATGATGACCGTGCTGCAAGGACAATAACAGATGGCCTTACTGAACATTTTTGATATCGCCGGTTCGGCGATGACTGCACAGTCTCAGCGATTGAACGTCGCCGCCAGTAACCTGGCCAACGCCGACAGCGTGACCGGGCCTGACGGCCAGCCCTATGTGGCGAAACAGGTGGTGTTCCAGGTGGACGCCGCGCCGGGTCAGGCGACCGGCGGCGTACGCGTGGCCCAGGTGGTGGAAGATAAGACGCCCGCGAAGCTGGTTTACGATCCAGGCAACCCGCTGGCGGACGGCAAAGGCTACGTCAAGATGCCGAACGTCGATGTGGTCAGCGAAACGGTCAACAGCATGGCGGCCTCGCGCAGCTATCAGGCGAACGTCGAAGTGCTGAACACCGTCAAGTCGATGATGATGAAAACCCTGACCATGGGTCAATAACGGAGAATAACAATGGGCTTAGCCGTTGGCGTTAACGAAAAGATCAACCCCAGTGTCCTGACCAACACCACCGGGGCGTCGAGCAGCAGTAGCGCGTCCGATCTGCAGGGCAACTTTTTGACCCTGCTGGTGACGCAGCTGAAAAATCAGGATCCCACCAATCCGATGGAGAACAATGAGCTGACCACGCAGCTGGCGCAGATCAATACCGTAAGCGGCATTGAGAAGCTGAACACCACGCTGGGTTCGATTTCTGGTCAGATCAACAGCAATCAGTCGATGCAGGCTTCTACCCTGATCGGCCACGGCGTAATGGTGCCGGGCACGCAGATCCTGGCCGGCAAAGGTCAGGCTACGCCGTTCGGCGTCGACCTGACGCGCGCCTCGACGACGACCACCGCGACCATCACCGATGGCAGCGGCAAAGTGGTACGTACCATTGACCTTGGTGGCCTGACCGCGGGCGTCCACACCTTCGCGTGGGACGGCACCCTGACGGACGGTACCACGGCGCCGGATGGCAAATATAACGTCTCGCTCGCCGCCAGCGACGGGACAGAACAACTGGTGGCTCAGCCACTGAACTATGCCTTAGTGAACGGTGTGACCACCGATTCCAGCGGGGCAATTCTTGACCTCGGGACGATGGGCACCACCACGCTCGATAAAATTCGTCAGATTCTCTAAAAACGACACCAATTTACTCAGGAGTGACACATGGGCTTTTCACAAGCGGTCAGCGGCTTAAACGCGGCCTCCAGTAACCTCGACGTTATCGGCAACAACATTTCTAACTCCGCGACCGCCGGCTTTAAATCCAGCACCGTAGCATTCGCCGACATGTTCGCCGGCTCGAAAGTGGGCATGGGCGTAAAAGTGGCTGGCGTGATCCAGGACTTTAACGACGGCACCACCACCACCACCAGCCGTGGTCTGGATGTGGCGATCAGCCAGCAGGGCTTCTTCCGCATGGCGGATGACAACGGTTCGGTCTACTACAGCCGTAACGGCCAGTTCATGCTGGATGAGAACCGCAACATCGTTAACATGCAGGGCATGAAGCTGACTGGCTACCCGGTTGCCGGCTCGCCTCCGACCGTGCAGACCGGCGCCAACCCGGTTGCGCTCAGCGTGCCGACCACCCAGATGACCGCCAGCGCCACCAGCAAAGGCGGCCTGATCGCGAACCTGAACTCGTCTGA
Source organism: Mixta gaviniae (assembly GCF_002953195.1). Lineage (GTDB taxonomy): Bacteria > Pseudomonadota > Gammaproteobacteria > Enterobacterales > Enterobacteriaceae > Mixta > Mixta gaviniae. The sequence continues at coordinate 1,774,112 of NZ_CP026377.1, forward strand.
CGGCACCAAAGTCGATGCTAACTTCGACAGCACCGATGCTTCCAGCTATAACGCCAAGTCATCCATGACCACCTATGACTCGCTGGGCAACGCGCATACCGTCGACCTCTATTTCGTGAAGACCGCGGACAACAACTGGAACGTGCATCCGATCGACTCCAGCACCGGTACCACGACCACGCCGTTCACCATGACCTTTAACGCGAACGGCATTATGACCTCTGCGGCCAACCAGACCATTTCGATGGGCGCGCTGAACGGTGCCAACGCGCAGACGTTTACGCTGGACTTCACCAACAGCATGCAGCAGAACACCGGCGCCAACACCTTCGGCAACCCGACGCAGGATGGCTATAAGCCGGGCGACCTGGTGAGCTACCAGATCAACAACGACGGTACGGTAGTGGGCAACTACTCCAACGAAAAAACCCAGGTGCTGGGTCAGATCGTGCTGGCGAACTTCGCGAACGCTGAAGGCCTGAAGTCAGAAGGCAATAACGTCTGGTCTTCCACGTCCTCCTCCGGTCAGCCGCTGGTTGGTCTGGCGGGCACCGGCAACCTCGGCAGCCTGACCGCCGGCGCGCTGGAGTCCTCTAACGTCGATTTGAGTAAAGAGCTGGTCAATATGATCGTCGCGCAGCGTAACTATCAGTCGAACGCGCAGACCATCAAAACCCAGGATCAGATCCTCAACACGCTGGTTAACCTGCGTTAATAACGCTAACAGGATTGCGCTATGGATCACGCGATTTATACCGCCATGGGCGCGGCGAGCCAGACGCTCAATATGCAGGCGGTGACGGCCAACAACCTGGCCAACGCCTCCACCCCAGGCTTTCGCGCGCAGCTCAATGCGCTGCGCGCGGTGCCGGTAGAAGGGTTATCGCTGCCGACGCGTACGCTGGTCACAGCCTCTACGCCAGGCTCCGATATGTCGTCGGGCGCGCTCGACTACACCCAGCGTTCGCTGGATGTGGCGGTGCAGCAGGACGGTTGGCTGGCGGTACAGGCGCCGGACGGCACTGAGGCTTACACCCGCAACGGCAACATGCAGGTCAGCCCTACCGGGCAGCTTACCATTCAGGGCAACCCGGTAATGGGCGACGGTGGTCCGATTGCGGTGCCGCAGGGCGCAGAGATCACTATCGCCTCCGACGGTACGCTGACCGCGCTGAACCCGGGCGACGCCCCGAACGCAACGGTACAGCTGGGACGTCTGAAACTGGTGAAGGCGACGGGCCAGGAAGTGACGCGCGGCGACGACGGCATGTTCCGTCTGACCGCGGCGGCGCAGGCTCAGCGCGGCGCGGTGCTGCAGAATGACCCGACGGTGCATGTGATGCCCGGGGTGCTGGAAGGCAGCAACGTTAAGCCGGTTGCGACGATGGTCGACATGATCGCCAACGCCCGCCGCTTCGAGATGCAGATGAAAGTCATCTCCAGCGTCGATGAAAACGAACAACGCGCCAATCAGCTGCTCAATATGAGCAGCTAAGGCGAAAGGAAAACAGCATGATTAGCTCCTTATGGATCGCCAAAACCGGTCTTGACGCCCAGCAAACTAATATGGACGTCATCGCCAACAACCTGGCCAACGTCAGCACCAACGGCTTTAAGCGTTCGCGCGCGGTATTTGAAGATCTGATGTACCAGACCATGCGTCAGCCCGGCGCTCAGTCCTCTGAGCAGACCACGCTGCCATCTGGCCTGCAGATCGGTACCGGCGTACGTCCGGTGGCGACCGAGCGCCTGCACACCCAGGGCAACCTGTCGAAAACCGACAACTCGAAAGATGTGGCGGTTAACGGTCAGGGCTTTTTCCAGGTGCAGATGCCGGATGGCACCCTGGCCTACACCCGTGACGGCTCGTTCCAGGTTGATCAGAACGGTCAGCTGGTGACCAACGCCGGCTTCCCGGTTCAGCCCGGCATCACCATTCCGGCCAACTCCCTGAATATCTCTATCGGGCGTGACGGCGTGGTAAGCGTGACCCAGCAGGGTCAGGCGCAGCCGGTGCAGGTCGGTCAGCTGACGCTGAGTACCTTTATCAACGATACCGGCCTCGAGAGCGTGGGCGAGAACCTCTACAAAGAGACGCAGGCTTCCGGCGCACCGACTGACAGCACCCCGGGCCTGAACGGCGCCGGTCTGCTTTATCAGGGCTACGTGGAAACCTCTAACGTCAATGTGGCGGAAGAGCTGGTGAGCATGATCCAGACGCAGCGCGCTTATGAGATCAACAGTAAGGCTATTACCACCTCCGATCAGATGCTGCAAAAACTGACGCAGGTGTAACGGCAGTAAGCGCGCGTTAGCGCGAACCGGCGGGGCGCAGGCCCCGCCGATCCAGAGTGAAATAATGAAAGGTATACAGGTCATGGCGAAGCAATACGCATTCAAGCCTGGACATTTGGTCATCGCCACGCTGCTGGTGACCCTTAACGGTTGCGCCTTAGTTCCCCGTAAAGCGCTGGTCGATGGCCCGACGACGGCTCAGCCGATGCCAGCCATGCCGCCCGTGGTAAACGGATCCATTTTCCAGGGGGTGATGCCGATGAACTACGGTTATCAGCCTCTGTTCGAGGATCGTCGTCCGCGCAATATCGGCGACACCCTTACTATCGTGCTGCAAGAAAACGTCAGCGCCAGTAAGAGTTCCTCTGCCAACGCCAGCCGCGACGGCAGCGCCAGCCTCGGTCTGACCGCGGTACCGCGCGCGCTGGAAGGCCTGCTGGGCGGCGATAAGACCTCGCTGAGCGGCGAAGGCAAAAACGATTTCGCCGGTAAAGGCGGCGCCTCCGCCAATAATACCTTCACCGGTACGATTACGGTTACCGTCAATCAGGTGCTGCCGAACGGCAACCTGAACGTGGTCGGTGAGAAACAGATCGAGATTAACCAGGGCACCGAATTTATTCGCTTCTCTGGCGTGGTCAACCCGCGCACCATCAGCGGTAACAATACCGTGGTGTCAACGCAGGTAGCCGACGCCCGTATCGAATATGTCGGCAACGGCTACATCAACGAAGCGCAGAATATGGGCTGGCTGCAGCGCTTCTTCCTGAACATCTCACCGATGTAAGAGGCTTTTATGTCACAGTTACGCATTATTCGTATCGCGCTTTCGCTGCTGCTGTTGGCCGTCAGCGTTAACGCCAGCGCCGATCGCATTCGCGATCTCGCCACTATCCAGGGCGTCCGGGATAACCAGCTGATCGGTTACGGCCTGGTGGTCGGGCTTGACGGCACCGGCGACCAGACGGCGCAGACGCCGTTTACCACCCAGTCGCTGAACAACATGCTGTCACAGCTTGGCATCACGGTGCCAAGCGGCACCAACATGCAGCTGAAAAACGTGGCGGCGGTGATGGTGACCTCCAGCCTGCCGGCGTTTGGCCGTCAGGGCCAGCAGATCGACGTGGTCGTCTCCTCGCTGGGTAACGCCAAAAGCCTGCGCGGCGGTACGCTGCTGATGACGCCACTGAAGGGCGTCGACAACCAGGTTTACGCGCTGGCGCAGGGCAACATCCTGGTCGGCGGCGCGGGCGCCTCGGCGGGCGGCTCCAGCGTGCAGGTCAACCAGCTGAACGGCGGCCGCATCACCGGCGGCGCCACGATCGAACGCGAAATCCAGAGCAACTTCGGCACCCAGGGCACGCTTAACCTGCAGCTGAACGACGAAGATTTCAGCATGGCGCAGCGCATCAGCGACGCCATTAACAGCCGCGGCTACGGCGTGGCGCAGGCGCTGGACGCCCGCACCGTGCAGGTACGCGTGCCGACGAACAACAGTTCTCAGGTACGTCTGCTGGCCGATATCCAGGATCTGGATGTGTCGGTGCCGATTCAGGACGCCAAAGTGATCATCAACTCACGCACCGGTTCGGTGGTGATGAACCGCGAAGTGGCGCTTAGCTCCTGTGCGGTCGCGCAGGGCAACCTGTCGGTGACGGTTAACCAGCAGCAGAACGTCAGTCAGCCGAATACTCCGCTGGCCGGCGGCCAGACTGTGGTGACGCCGCAAACGCAGATCGATATGCGTCAAGAGGGCGGCGCGCTGCAACGCGTCAACGCCAGCGCCAACCTGAACAGCGTGGTGCGCGCCCTGAATGCGCTCGGCGCGACGCCGATGGACCTGATGTCGATTCTTCAGTCAATGCAGAGCGCAGGCTGCCTGCGCGCCAAACTGGAAATTATCTGATGAATGATACGCAATCTGTAGCGAGCGCGGCGTACGACAGCCAGGCGCTCAATGACCTGAAACGCCAGGCGGGCACCGATCCGAAAGGAAAGGCGCTGCAGGTGGCGAAGCAGGTGGAAGGCATGTTTGTGCAGATGATGTTGAAAAGTATGCGCCAGGCGCTGCCGCAGGATGGCCTGCTCAGCACTGAACAGTCGCGCATGTTCACCTCAATGTATGACCAGCAGATTGCGCAGGAGATGGGCAATAAGGGGCTTGGGCTGGCGGATGTCATCGTTAAGCAGATGATGCCGGCCCAGGCGCCGGACGAAAAGGCGGGCACCGTGCCGATGCCGCTCGATCGTTCGGTCGTGGTCAATACCCTGCTGCCGCGTCAGCTGGAGCAGATGCAGACGCAGATGCTGCAGATGGTGCAACGCGCGGTGCCGAAGCTGCCGCAGCCGACCGAAAGCGCGCCGCTGAGCGGCGACAGCAGCGACTTTATCGCCAAACTGACGCAGCCGGCGCAGCTCGCCAGCCAGCAGACCGGCATTCCGCATCAGCTGATCCTCGCCCAGGCGGCGCTGGAGTCGGGCTGGGGCAAACGTCAGATCCTGACCGAGGACGGCAAGCCGAGCTACAACCTGTTCGGCATCAAGGCTACCGGCAGCTGGCAGGGGAAAACCACAGAAATCACCACCACCGAATATGAGAACGGCGTGGCGAAAAAAGTGAAGGCGGCGTTCCGCGTCTATGACTCTTACGTCGATGCGCTGACCGACTACGCTAACCTGCTGAGCAACAATTCGCGTTACGCCAAAGTGACAACGGCAAAAACGGCGGAAGAGGGCGCGCATGCATTGCAGGAAGCGGGCTACGCCACCGATCCGAAGTACGCCAAAAAGCTGGTGGGCATGATTCAGCAGTTTAAAAATCTGGGCGAGAAGGTCGCCAAAGCCTACGGCAATGATATCGGCGATCTGTTCTGATTTTTCGCTCAAGTTTCACTTAAGCACGCCGATAACCACAACAGGCCAGAGAGCGTCCAGTACGCTCGCGGCACCCGATTCGTTTACTGCCGCCCGGTGCGTTACCGGGGCAAAAAGGAACCGACATGTCCAGCTTGATTAACTCCGCAATGAGCGGACTGAGCGCCGCGCAGGCTGCGCTGAATACCACCAGCAACAACATCAGCAATTACAATGTTGCTGGCTATTCGCGTCAGACTGCGGAGCTGTCATCGCTGCCCAGTACCCTGAGCGGCGGCAGCTATTACGGCAACGGCGTCACTGTCAGCGGCGTTCACCGCGAGTATGACGAGTTCATTACCGGCCAGCTGCGCAGCGCCTCTGCTCAGAACAGCGGCATTGCTTCGCAATATAATCAGATTTCCAATATCGACGATCTGATGTCGACCTCCTCCAACAGCCTGTCGACCACGCTGTCCGATTTCTTCACGACGCTGCAGAACGTGGTAAGCAACGCCGACGATCCCTCCGCGCGTCAGACGCTGATGGGCAAAGCGTCCGGTCTGGTTAACCAGTTTAAAGTAACCGACCAGTATCTGCGCAATATGGACAGCAGCATCAACACCAACGTGACCTCGTCGATCCAGCAGATCAACAGCTACTCCAGCCAGATCGCCAACCTGAACGGTCAGATCGGCAAGCTGCAGGCGGCGGGCGCGGGCGCCGATCCCAACAGCCTGATGGATCAGCGCGATGCGCTGGTCAACAAGCTGAACGACCTGGTGGGGGTTAACGTCTCCAAACAGGACGGCAGCTATATCGTTTCGATGTCGAACGGCCTGGCGCTGGTTAACGGTTCGGATACCAAGCAGCTGGTGGCAATGCCTTCCAGCAGCGATCCGACCCGCACTACCGTCGGCTACGTTGATAAAACCGCCGGCAACGTCGAGATCCCGGAAAACCTGGTCAGCACCGGTTCGCTGGGCGGCCTGCTGAAGTTCCGCAGCGAAGACCTCGACTCGGCGCGCAATAAGCTGAACCAGCTGGCGCTTAACTTCGCCGACGGCTTCAACACCCAGCATAAAGCGGGCTTCGACAGCGAAGGCAACCCCGGTACCGATTTCTTCGCGATCGGCGGCCCTTCGGTGGTCGGCAACAGCAAAAACGGCTCTGCCACGACCCTGACCGCCAGCTGGAGCGATACCAGCAAGGCACAGGCGACCGATTACAAAGTGTCGTGGGACGGCAGCAACTGGAACGTCAAGCGCCTGTCCGATAACACCAACGTCAGCGCGACGCTCGACGCGAACGGCAAGCTTAACTTCGACGGCCTGCAGCTGACGCCGTCAGGCACGCCGGCTGCCAACGACAGCTTTGTGGTGAAGCCGGTCAGCAACGCCATCGTTAATATGGGCGTGGCGATCGGCAACGAGTCGCAGATTGCCGCGGCGTCTGCGGCGGGCGGCGAAAGCGATAACCGCAACGCGCAGAAGCTGCTTGACCTGCAGGGCAAAAACCTGGTGAACGGTAACGCGACGCTGTCGCAGGCCTACGCCAGCCTGGTGAGCGATATCGGCAACAAAACCAATACGCTGAAAACCACCAGCGAGACGCAGACCAACGTGGTGAATCAGCTGACTAACCGCCAACAGTCGGTGTCAGGCGTCAACCTCGATGAAGAGTACGCCAACCTGCAGCGTTATCAGCAGTACTATATGGCGAACGCGCAGGTTCTGCAGACCGCGTCAGCGCTTTTTGACGCGCTGATCAACATCCGTGGCTAATTGAATTAATGAAGGAATAAGCACCATGCGACTCAGTACCAACATGATGTTTGACCAGCAGATGCGCGGCGTGAGTAACGCGCAGTCAAGTTGGCTGAAAGCGGGGGAGCAGCTCTCCACCGGCAAACGGGTGGTCAACCCGTCTGACGATCCGCTGGCGGCCGCGCAGGCGGTGGTGCTTTCTCAGGCGCAGGCGGAAAACAGCCAGTATAAGCTGGCGCGCAACTTCGCCACCCAGAGCGTTTCGCTGGAAGAAAGCACGCTGCAGAACGTTACCCTGGCGGTGCAGAGCGCGCAGACGGCGGTGATTTCCGCAGGCAACGGCGCGCTCTCTGACGATGACCGTGCCTCTTACGCCACGCAGCTTGAGGGGATTCGCTCCCAGCTGTTGAACCTGGCGAACAGCACCGACGGTAACGGCCGCTATATTTTCGCCGGCTACAAGAGCGACAGCGCGCCTTTCACCGCAGACGCGAACGGCAGCATCGTCTATAACGGCGGTAACGACGCCATTACGCAGAAAGTTGACGCCAGCCGCACCATGACCACCAGCCATACCGGGGCACAGGTGTTTATGTCGCTGACCAGCAATGCGGTTAAAGAGCCGAACAATGGCGTCAGCGAAAACAATATTTTTGATACGCTGGATACCGCCATCAACGCCCTGAAGCAGCCGATTCAGAATGGTGACGAGGCGGCCAAAGCGGTGTCGAAAGAGGCGCTGGATAAAACGACGCGCGGTCTGAGCAACTCGCTAAACAATATTCTGGCGGTGCGCTCCGAGCTGGGCACACAGCTGGATGAGCTGGGTAAGCTGGACAGCCTCGGTGATGACCGCAGCACCCTGCAGTCGAGCCGTATGAGTTCGCTGGTGGATGTGGATTACACCAAGGCGATCTCGACCTATACCATGCAGCAGCAGGCGCTACAGGCTTCTTATAAGACATTCAGCGATATGTCCCAGATGTCTCTGTTCCAGATGAATCGTTAATTATCTCCTTTTTGAACGTGCTTAAACCGGGCGCGTTCACTTTTCCCCGTCACCGATGGCTTATCGTCGCTGACGGGTTTTTTTTGCCCTGAAAACGACGATCTCACGTGCGCTTGCGGCGTAACGGTTTGGCGCCCGTCGCGCCACTCAGCCGCCGTAGCCAGTGACTCCGCATGGCCGGCGCGTTATCCGCCGACAACGAACGCCCGCAGCCGCTGATCGCCGCTATCCGTTTATCGCTGCCGTCAGGCTGGGGCGGATCGCCTGTCGCAGTCAGTCTCGCAGCTGGCGCGTCACCTCTCCTGTAAAAACCGCTGGCCGCCGCGCTATTTTCTCCTGAAGCGGGCGCGCCTGAACTACGGCAACCGCATGTGGGCGGCCGCTTTATACAGAACGCGAGCAGCATTCAGTCGATAAGACGGGGCTTTTTCAGGCGAGCAGTTGCAAGCGGCGAGGTGGGCATCTTCAGGCGGGTAGTTGCGAGCGGCGAGGTGGACATCTTTAGTCGGCCGCTTTATGCGACAACGCGAGCGACATTGAAACGGGGAGGCGGGTAGCGGTTACAGGCAATAAAAAACCCCGGCCGGAGCCGGGGTTGATTTTCATCTACGAGCTGTATCAGGGCTTGGTGGCCGGAGCCGTCGCCTGATGTGTGGCGCTGTGGCCGCCTGCGGCGCCTCTGCCTTCAAAGTTGAAGGCCGGGCGCACCCAGTCGCTGTGACGCGGCGCTTCAGGCTGCCATACCGGCGCCGGCGCTTTGGTCATTGGCGCGCTGGCGTGGAACCTGGCGGCCATGACCGACGGCTTGCTTTCGCTGGCGGTCTCAACGGCAGCCGGCTGGCTGACAACGGCGGTAGGCGCTTCATCGCGCGCCGGCACCGGCGCATGCGGTTCGGTCACCGGCAGCGTTTCTTCAGGCTCGATAGCGGGCGCGTTCAGCACCTGCTCAACCTGCGCCACGATCTCTTCGCTGACGTCGGCGGCGCTGCTTTCAGCAACGGTACTGGCCTGCTGCTCATCCGGCGTTACGGACGGCGCGGTCTCTGCAGGCGTAACTTCTTCCTGCGCGGCCCCCTTAACCTCAACCTCGTCTGCCGGTTTCGCCTGCGCAGCGACAGACGCTGCGCGCGCTTCGGCGGCGGCCGGGATCACGGAAGGCTCTTCGTTCACCGGTACCTCGATAGCGGAGGTATCATGCGTGTCGACCGGTGCGATCGGCGCGCTAACCTGCTCAGGCTCGGCGTGCTGTACCGCTTGCTCCGGCTGCTGCTGTTCAGCAACGGCTTCGCTGGCGGCGGCAGGCAGCGCAATGGCGGCAGCGGTCTCTTCGCGGCTGTAGTCCGGCGTCTCATTTACGTTATCGGTCGGCGCGGCGTGGTCGTTAGGGGTCTGTGCAACCGGATAGCGGATCCACACCTTGCCTGACGCCATTTCCGGCGATGCGGCGCCAGAGGCGATCGGCATCGGAGACTGCGTCGGGTAACGCTCGTCGCGGTAACGACGACGACGCTGACCGCTTACGCGCAGATGACGCGGAGAACGGCGTGAACGGCGCGGCATATTGCCATTGTCACGGTTTTCCTGCTCTTCCTGCTCGTCAGCGTGCGCCTGCGGCGGCTGCTGGGCGTCTGGCTGCGCATCGACGGTCGGCTTCGCTTCGTCGGCGGCAGGCTGGATAGCCTCTTCCGTCGCGGTGGCTTCAGCGCTTTCGAAACGCACTTTCTGCGTCAGCTGACGCGGCTTGCGACGCGGCATGACCTGCACGCGCTCTTCCGTTGCGTTCTCTTCATCGCTTTCAACCGGCACGACGGCTTGCTGCTGCTCTTCCTGCTGCGCGGCGGCTTTAGCGGCCTCCTGCTGCTGACGGCGCTCTTCCTGACGGCGGCGCTGACGCTCGGCACGCTGTTCACGGCGCTGCTGCTGCTGCTCTTCACGCTGGGCGCGCGCTTCGTCGCTCAGAACGTTTTGACGTTCGTCGCGCGCTTCGGCGTTCGGCTGCTGGCGTTTGTTGTTACGACGCTGCTCTTCGCGCGGCTCACGGTTTTCACGCGGCTCGCGATTTTCGCGCGGTTCGCGGTTTTCACGCGGTTCGCGGCTTTCGCGCGTCGATGGCTGCGCGGCATCGCCGTTGCGGTCACGGTTACGATCGCGACGGTTATTGTTATTGCCGTTGCGACGGTTGTTATTGTTGCCGTTGCGGCGCTCACGCGGTGGCGTGGCGGTTTCGCTGGCCTGCTGCGCATCGTCTTCCTGCGGCTTTTCAGCGGCGGCGGCCGGCGCGGCAGGGGATTCAGCGGCAAACAGTTTTTTCAGGCCGCCAAACAGACGTCCGATAAAACCGGTTTGCGCAGCGGGTTCGGCAGCGGGCGCTTTGGCGGCGGCCGGTGCTGGCGCTTCGCTCTCGATAACCGGCGCTTCCTGCGGGGCAGGCGGCGCGTCCGGCATTACAAAGGCGGCCAGGGCCGGCTGCTCCGGACGACGGCGTTCGGCATGCTCATCTTCTGACGGCAGTGCCATTTCCGCTTCGTGCAGCTTCGGCAGATGGTAGCTCAGGGTCTGTGTCTCTTCACCGCTGCGCACGCGCAGCACGGAGTAGTGCGGCGTTTCCATCTGATCGTTCGGTACGATAATCGCTTTCACGCCGCCCTGACGTTTTTCAATGGCGCTGACAGCGTCACGTTTTTCGTTGAGCAGGTAGGATGCGATCGGCACCGGAACGATAGCGTGAACTTCTTTGGTGTTCTCTTTCAGCGCTTCTTCTTCAATCAGACGCAGAATAGAGAGCGACAGCGATTCGTTGTCGCGAATGGTGCCGGTGCCGCTACAGCGCGGACAGACATGATGGCTTGACTCGCCGAGCGACGGGCTGAGGCGCTGACGCGACATCTCCAGCAGGCCGAAACGAGAAATATGGCTAATCTGAATACGCGCGCGATCCTGACGCACCGCTTCGCGCAGACGGTTTTCTACCGCGCGCTGATGGCGCACCGGCGTCATATCGATAAAGTCGATAACGATCAGGCCGCCCAGGTCGCGCAGGCGCAGCTGACGTGCAATCTCGTCGGCCGCTTCGAGGTTAGTGTTAAACGCGGTCTCTTCGATATCGCCGCCGCGCGTCGCGCGCGCTGAGTTGATATCGATGGCAGTTAACGCCTCGGTGCTGTCGATGACAATCGAGCCGCCGGAAGGCAGACGCACTTCGCGCTGGAAAGCGGATTCGATTTGCGATTCGATCTGATAGTGGCTGAACAGCGGGATTTCACCGGTGTAGAGCTTAATTTTGCTGCTGAAATCGGGACGGCCGAGCGCGGCGATATGCTGACGCGCCAGCTCCAGCACTTTCGGGTTATCGATCAGGATTTCGCCGATGTCGGGACGCAGATAGTCGCGGAAGGCGCGCACGATCACGTTACTTTCCTGATGGATCAGGAACGGCGCCGGGCGATTTTCCGCCGCTTTTTTGATCGCTTCCCAGTGCTTCAGGCGGAAGCTAAGATCCCACTGCAGCGCGTCGGCGGATTTGCCGACGCCGGCGGTGCGCACGATTAACCCCATGCCGTCCGGCAGTTCCAGAGACGAGAGCGCCTCTTTCAGCTCGGTGCGGTCGTCGCCTTCAATACGGCGAGAGATGCCGCCCGCGCGCGGGTTGTTCGGCATCAATACCAGATAGCTGCCGGCCAGGCTGATAAAGGTCGTCAGCGCTGCGCCTTTATTGCCGCGCTCTTCTTTATCAATCTGAACAATGACTTCCTGGCCTTCGCGCAACACATCTTTAATGTTGGGGCGACCATGGGCGTTATAGCTGGCGGGGAAATACTCGCGGGAAATTTCTTTAAGCGGTAGGAAACCGTGTCGTTCAGCGCCGTAATCAACAAAAGCCGCTTCCAGACTGGGCTCAATGCGGGTGATCTTTCCTTTATAGATGTTGGCCTTTTTCTGTTCGTGTCCAGGGCTTTCGATATCCAGATCGTACAGACGTTGTCCATCTACAAGGGCAACACGCAACTCCTCCTGTTGAGTTGCGTTGATTAACATTCTTTTCATCGTAACGTACTCGTTATTCTTACGTGAGTGACTAAGCTGCGGGCTAAGTAACACTGGACGAAGAATAACCGACGGCCCCGTGTCTTATCGCGTCAGCGTCAACCTCACGGTTGTCGGTCGCTCAAGGGGCGCAAAAATCTCGGCAGCCTGTTTTTATAAGGAAAAACAGCGCTCGGATGAGGGAACCGCCACTGAATTTACCAGAGAGAGTCAATCCCGTCTTATCGTCCAGGCTGCAACCCGCAGCCCGCTAAATGCCTGATTTCACAATACGTCTTACGCCATTGCTGCGTGTATGTGCTATCCGGCAAAATTTCTTAATTCGCTATTTATGGTTTCCTGGCGGTAGGCAGCCAGAAGACCGAGCCATTATTCCATTGCTAACCTTGTTATAGCAAGGTGACTTTTCATTACTGATAAACTTTCTTGCAGCATTACGCATTCATTTTGCAGGCTTTTTCACCACCTCCCTGAGAAAGCGGGGAACAGGCCGCAAAATTGGCGGTACGCTGTCAGTTAAGCACAGAAAAAGAAGTGGCGCTATTATCCGCCACTCATTAGAATCGCCGACCATGAATATGAACACGCCATCAGTACGAATCGTCGCCATCTCCGAAGAAGAAGCGGGGCAGCGCATCGATAATTTTCTCCGCACGCAGCTTAAAGGCGTGCCGAAAAGCATGATTTATCGCATTTTGCGTAAAGGCGAAGTGCGGGTGAACAAAAAACGCATCAAGCCCGAGTATAAGCTGGCCGCCGGAGACGAAGTCCGCATCCCGCCGGTGCGCGTGGCCGAGCGCGAAGAGGCGGCGATTTCGCCGAAGCTCGATCGCGTCGCCAGCCTCGCCGGCGCCATCCTTTATGAGGATGACTATATCCTGGTGCTGAATAAACCCTCCGGTACCGCAGTACACGGCGGCAGCGGATTAAGCTTCGGCGTAATCGAAGGGCTGCGGGCGCTGCGCCCCGAGGCGCGCTTTCTTGAGCTGGTGCATCGTCTTGATCGCGATACTTCGGGCATTCTGCTGGTGGCGAAGAAGCGCTCCGCGCTGCGTTCGCTGCATGAGCAGCTGCGCGAAAAAGGGATGCAGAAAGATTACCTGGCGCTGGTACGCGGGCAGTGGCCTTCTCATCTGAAAGTGGTGCAGGCGCCGCTGCTGAAAAATATTCTGCAGAGCGGCGAGCGTGTGGTGCGCGTCAGCAGCGAAGGCAAACCGTCGGAAACGCGCTTTAAGGTAGAGGAGCGCTACGCGCATGCCACGCTGGTGAAAGCGAGCCCGGTGACCGGCCGCACCCATCAGATTCGCGTGCATACGCTGCATGCAGGCCATCCTATTGCCTTTGACGATCGCTACGGCGAGCGGGAATTCGATAAGCAGCTTGCCTCCACCGGGCTGCGTCGCCTGTTCCTGCATGCGGCGGCGCTCTCGTTCACCCATCCGCACAGCGGCGATCGTATGCGCATGGAGGCGCCGCTGGACGATGAGCTGAAGCAGTGCCTGGCGGCGCTGCGTAAACAGCAGTAGCGCGTTAACGCCCTGCGGGGCCGCATTAATCGTCTCGTCAGCGTGATTTCGCGGCGGGCAGGGCACAGCGTCCTGCCCGCCGCGCGCGTTTATTGCGCCGTTAAAGGATCGATCCCCACCTCGCGCAGCAGCGCGCACAGCGCAATCAACGGCAGCCCTACCAGCGTATTTGGATCACGTCCCTCCAGCCGTTCAAAAAGCGTAATGCCTAACCCCTCGCTTTTAAAACTGCCGGCGCACTGTAGCGGCTGTTCACGGCTGACATAGGCGTCAATTTCCGCCTCGCTTAAAGGCCGAAAATGCACCTTAAACGGCTCGACCAGCGACAGGGTGCGGTTGTATGCAGCGCAATGGAGCGCAAGGCCAGTATAAAATGTGATGGCGTTACCGCTGGCGGCGCGTAGCTGAGCGCGCGCATTGTCTTCAGTATGGGGTTTACCGGTGATGTTTCCCGCCAGCACGCAGACCTGATCGGAGCCGATAATCCAGCGATCGGGATAACGCGCTGCCAGCGCCTGCGCTTTTGCCCGCGCCAGCCTTTCTACCAGCTGCGGCGCCGTTTCGCCCGTCAGCGGTGTCTCATCCACCTCCGGTGCGGCGGTAATAAAAGAGAGGCCAAGTTTATTCAGCAGGGCCTGACGAAAAGGCGAGGTTGAAGCTAAAATAAGCTGAGTCATAAATTTTTAGTTAACATATAGCGAATCGGATGCAGACATTTTAAACTGTGCATCGCACTGGATGCGAATATCAGGTGAAAGATGCTGTTAAACGGCCTTTTTCTTTGACTCTCTGTCGTTACAAAGATAATATGCGCGCCCTATGCAAAAGGTAAAATTACCCCTGACACTTGATCCGGTTCGCGCCGCTCAAAAACGCCTTGATTATGAGGGTGTGTATGCACCTGAACAGGTAGAGCGCGTGGCTGATTCTGTTGTCAGTGTGGACAGTGATGTGCAATGCGTTATGTCGTTTGCCGTTGATAACCAGCGTTTAGCCGTTTTGAAAGGAACGGCGGACGTTAGCGTCACGCTGAGCTGCCAGCGCTGCAACAAACCATTTGCACATCAGGTTCACGTAACGTATTGCTTCAGCCCTGTTGCAGATGATGCGCAGGCAGAAGCGCTGCCGGAAGCCTACGAGCCGATCGATGTCAACGATTTCGGTGAAATCGATCTGCTGGCGTTGGTCGAGGATGAAATTATTCTCGCCCTGCCTGTAGTTCCGGTGCATGATTCTGAACACTGTGAAGTGTCCGACGCGGACATGGTCTTTGGCAAACTGCCTGAAGAGGCGGAGAAACCAAACCCATTCGCCGTATTAGCCAGTTTAAAGCGTAAGTAATAGGAGTAAGGTCCATGGCCGTACAACAGAATAAACCAACCCGTTCCAAGCGTGGCATGCGTCGTTCTCACGATGCGCTGACCACTTCCACTCTGTCCGTAGATAAAGTTTCTGGCGAAACGCATCTGCGTCACCACATCACTGCGGATGGCTACTACCGCGGTCGCAAGGTCATCGTTAAGTAATTCTTGCGGCAACGCAAGGCGATACTTTGACACGTTTGACCCTGGCCATTGATGCTATGGGCGGGGACTTCGGTCCCTGCGTGACAGTGCCTGCAGCTTTGCAGGCACTGGCCTCACATTCGCAACTACAGCTTCTTCTGATCGGCGATCCCGCCGCTATCACGCCATTACTTGCTAAAGCTGATTCCGCTGTAAAGGGGCGTCTGCAGGTTATCCCTGCCGAATCGGTTATCGCCAGTGATGCCAAACCTTCTCAGGCTATTCGCCACAGTCGCGGTAGCTCAATGCGCATCGCGCTGGAGTTGGTGAAAGAGGGCAGAGCGCAGGCTTGCGTCAGCGCCGGTAATACCGGTGCGCTGATGGGCCTGGCAAAGCTTTTATTAAAACCGCTGGACGGCATTGAACGCCCGGCGTTAATGACCGTGCTGCCGCATCAGCAGCACGGCAATACTGTGGTGCTGGATTTAGGCGCCAACGTAGAATCTGACAGCGCCATGCTGGTGCAGTTTGCCATTATGGGCGCGGTGATGGCCGAAGAGGTGCTGGCCATCGAACGGCCGCGCGTGGCGTTGCTGAATATCGGCCAGGAAGAGACCAAAGGGCTGAATTCCATTCGCGAGGCTGCGGAACAGCTCAGGGCGTCGCCGCAAATCAACTATATTGGCTACCTTGAAGGCAACGATCTGCTGACCGGTAAGACTGATGTGCTGGTTTGCGACGGTTTCGTGGGCAATGTCACGCTGAAAACCCTGGAAGGCGTGGTAAGGATGTTTCTTTCGCTGTTGAAATCTTCCGGCGAAGGGAAAAAAGGGGCGTGGTGGATGACCCTGCTGGGACGCTGGATCAAAAAACGTCTGGCGAAGCGGTTCGGCCACCTCAACCCCGACCAGTATAATGGCGCCTGTCTGTTAGGATTGCGCGGCACGGTGATCAAGAGTCACGGCGCGGCGAATCAACGCGCGTTTGCCGCAGCGATTGAACAGGCAGAGCAGGCGGTGCGGCGGCAAGTCCCGGAGCGGATTGCTGCGCGCCTTGAGGCTGTATTAGCCAGGAGTGATTGAGCGGACATGTATACCAAAATTATCGGTACGGGCAGCTATCTGCCCGCTCAGGTGCGGACTAACGCCGATCTGGAAAAAATGGTTGAAACTTCGGACGAGTGGATTGTCACCCGTACCGGCATTCGCGAGCGGCGTATCGCCGCACCGGATGAGACCGTTGCGACAATGGGCTTTGAGGCCGCCGGGCGCGCGCTGGAGATGGCGGGCGTAGATAAAAACGATATCGGGCTGATCATTGTCGCCACGACGTCAGGCAGCCACGCGTTCCCCAGCTCAGCCTGTATGATCCAGAACATGCTGGAAATCAAAGACTGCGCCGCGTTTGACCTTGCGGCCGCCTGCGCAGGCTTTACCTATGGCCTGAGCGTCGCCGATCAATACATCAAAAATGGCGCGGTGAAACATGCGCTGGTGATCGGCGCCGACGTGCTGGCGCGCACGCTCGATCCGAGCGATCGCGGCACCATCATTCTTTTTGGCGACGGCGCCGGCGCCGTCGTGCTTTCCGCCAGCGAAGAGCCTGGCATTATCTCTACCCATCTGCACGCGGATGGCCGTTATGGCCAGCTGCTGACGCTGCCTTATCAAAACCGCGCGACTCAGGATCAGCCTGCTTACCTCACCATGTCCGGCAACGAAGTGTTTAAAGTCGCGGTGACGGAGCTGGCGCACATCGTCGATGAGACGCTGGAAGCCAATAATCTCGATCGTGCGCAGATCGACTGGCTGGTGCCGCATCAGGCTAACCTGCGCATTATCACCGCCACGGCGAAAAAGCTCGGCATGGGCATGGAGAAGGTGGTAGTGACGCTCGATCGTCACGGCAATACCTCTGCAGCCTCGGTGCCGGCGGCGCTGGATGAAGCGGTGCGCGATGGCCGTATTCAGCGGGGCCAGCTGGTGCTGCTGGAGGCATTTGGTGGCGGCTTCACCTGGGGCTCAGCGCTGGTTCGTTTTTAACCGAAGGAACAGAAGATGACGCAATTTGCCATGGTTTTTCCGGGACAGGGTTCCCAAACCGTTGGGATGCTGGCCGAGCTGGCTGCGGACAACCCGATTATCGAAGCGACCTTTAAACAGGCTTCCGACGCGCTGGGCTATGACCTGTGGCAGCTGACACAGCAGGGTCCGGCGGAAGAGTTGAATAAGACCTGGCAGACGCAGCCTGCGCTGCTGGCCGCCTCGGTCGCTATCTGGCGTTTGTGGCAGGAAAAGGGCGGCAAGACGCCGACCATGTTGGCTGGCCACAGCCTGGGCGAATACTCTGCGCTGGTGTGCGCAGGCGTCATTGATTTCGCCGATGCGATCAAGCTGGTCGAGCTGCGCGGCAAACTGATGCAGGAAGCGGTGCCGGCTGGCACCGGTGCCATGCAGGCGATTATCGGTCTTGACGATGCCGCCATTCAGCAGGCGTGCGAAGATGCGGCGCAGGGCCAGGTAGTCTCGCCGGTCAACTTCAACTCGCCGGGCCAGGTGGTTATCGCCGGCCATAAAGAGGCAGTCGAGCGCGCGGGCGCGGCCTGTAAAGCGGCGGGCGCGAAACGTGCGCTGCCGTTGCCGGTCAGCGTGCCTTCTCACTGCGCGCTGATGAAACCGGCGGCGGAAAAACTGGCGGTCGCGCTGGAAAATATCACTTTTAATGCGCCAACCTTACCGGTCGTCAACAATGTTGATGTAAAATGCGAAACCTCGCCGGAGGCGATTCGCAGCGCGCTGGTGCGTCAGCTCTACAGCCCCGTTCGCTGGACTGAGAGCGTAGAATTTATGGCGGCGCAGGGCGTTACCGCGCTGCTGGAAGTTGGTCCGGGCAAGGTCCTTACCGGTCTGACGAAACGTATTGTCGACACACTGACGGCTTCGGCGGTGAATGATTCCGCCAGCCTGGCAGCGGCGCTTGAACAATAATACGAGGATAAACATGAGCTTCGAAGGAAAAATTGCCCTGGTGACCGGTGCCAGTCGTGGCATCGGGCGTGCTATCGCGGAAACGCTGGCAGCACGCGGTGCGAAAGTGATTGGCACAGCCACCAGCCAGAGCGGCGCAGAGGCTATCAGCGCTTATCTGGGCGATCACGGTAAAGGTTTACTGCTGAACGTTACCGATCCGGCGTCAATTGAAAGCGTACTTGAAAATATTCGCGCCGAATTTGGCGAGGTGGATATTTTAGTCAATAATGCTGGCATTACGCGTGATAATCTCCTGATGCGCATGAAGGATGATGAGTGGGAGTCGATTCTGGACACCAACCTCACCTCCGTTTTCCGCCTTTCCAAGGCGGTTATGCGCGCCATGATGAAAAAGCGCGTGGGTCGTATCATTACCATCGGTTCCGTTGTGGGCACGATGGGTAATGCGGGCCAGGCAAACTACGCGGCAGCAAAAGCGGGTTTGATCGGCTTTAGCAAATCACTGGCGCGTGAAGTCGCGTCACGTGGTATTACCGTTAACGTCGTGGCTCCCGGTTTCATTGAAACCGACATGACGCGCGCGTTGAGCGACGATCAACGCGCTGGCATTCTGGCGGAAGTCCCTGCAGGTCGCCTTGGCGACGCGCAGGAAATCGCCAATGCCGTTGCATTTTTAGCCTCTGACGAGGCAGCGTACATCACTGGTGAGACGCTGCATGTCAATGGCGGAATGTATATGGTCTGATAATTGCGAAAACTATTTGCGTTAATTGCGGCAATAGCCGCAAAATAGCGTCAAATCGTGGTTGGACCAGCCGGGATTGAGTTGCATCTTTTCCAACTTTTTATACACTACGAAAACCATCGCGAAAGCGAGTTTTGATAGGAAATTTAATAGTATGAGCACTATCGAAGAACGCGTTAAGAAAATCATCTCCGAGCAGCTTGGCGTTAAGCAGGAAGAAGTCACCAACGAAAAATCTTTCGTTGAAGATCTTGGCGCTGATTCTCTTGATACCGTTGAGCTGGTAATGGCTCTGGAAGAAGAGTTTGATACTGAGATTCCGGACGAAGAAGCTGAGAAGATCACTACTGTTCAGGCTGCTATTGATTACATCAATAACCATCAGGCCTAATGAACTACCATCAGGCGGTCATTCGACCGCCTGAGTTTTTTGTCCATCCCACATAGTGTCAATCTTTCCCTCCCTGGAGGACGAACGTGTCTAAGCGTCGTGTAGTTGTGACCGGTCTTGGCATGTTGTCTCCTGTCGGCAATACCGTAGAGTCAACCTGGAATGCTCTCCTTGCCGGGCAGAGTGGCATCAGCCTGATCGACCATTTCGATACTAGTGCCTACGCAACGCGTTTTGCTGGCTTAGTAAAGGATTTTAACTGTGAAGAGATCATCTCGCGCAAAGATCAGCGCAAGATGGACGCCTTCATTCAATATGGAATTGTCGCTGGCGTACAGGCCATGCAGGATTCCGGCCTGGTCATTACCGAAGAAAACGCCACCCGTATCGGCGCGGCCATCGGTTCAGGCATTGGCGGACTGGGGCTGATCGAAGAAAACCATGCCTCGCTGGTGCAGGGCGGCCCGCGTAAAATCAGTCCGTTCTTTGTGCCTTCGACCATCGTGAATATGGTGGCTGGCCACCTGACCATTATGTATGGTCTGCAGGGGCCAAGTATCTCTATCGCCACCGCCTGTACTTCAGGCGTGCATAATATCGGTCATGCCGCGCGTATGATCGCCTATGGCGATGCGGATGCGATGCTGGCGGGCGGCGCGGAGAAAGCAAGTACGCCGCTGGGCGTAGGCGGTTTCGGCGCAGCGCGCGCGCTGTCGACGCGTAACGAGAATCCGCAGGCGGCAAGCCGCCCGTGGGATAAAGATCGTGACGGCTTTGTGCTGGGCGACGGCGCGGGCATTGTCGTGCTGGAAGAGTATGAACACGCCAAAAAGCGCGGCGCGAAAATTTACGCCGAGCTGGTGGGCTTTGGTATGAGCAGCGATGCCTACCATATGACGTCACCGCCGGAAAACGGCGCGGGCGCTGCGGCGGCGATGGTCAATGCGCTGAAAGATGCGCAGCTGACGCCGGAGCAGATCGGCTACGTCAACGCACACGGCACCTCGACGCCGGCGGGCGACAAGGCTGAAGCGCAGGCGGTGAAATCGGTGTTCGGCGCGGCGGCGTCAAGCGTGATGGTCAGCTCGACGAAGTCGATGACCGGTCACCTGCTTGGCGCGGCGGGTGCGGTAGAGTCTATCTACTCCATCCTTGCTCTGCGCGACCAGGCTGTTCCGCCGACCATTAACCTTGATAACCCGGATGAAGGCTGCGATCTCGATTTCGTGCCGCACACCGCGCGTCAGGTTAAGGATCTGGAGTACGCTCTGTGCAACTCCTTCGGCTTCGGCGGCACCAACGGCTCGTTGATTTTCCGTCGAGTCTGACTGTCCCGTTGCTGATAAAAGGCCCGCTCTGCGGGCCTTTTTTACATCTGGACGATTCCGATCCCCGCGGGCTGTCGCCAGAGGGCCGCGACCGGTAAGCTTATAGCGATATTGTCAAAAACTGAGCGTGCGCATGATTTGGATTAATGGAGAACAGCAACAGCAGATTGCGGTCAGCGATCGCGCGTTACACTACGGCGATGGCTGCTTTACCACCGCGCGTTTGCAACAGGGCAACATCGCGCTGCTGGAGGCGCATCTTCAGCGGCTGCGCGAGGCAACTTCCGCGCTCCGCATCAACGGCGTTGACTGGCGTATCCTGAAAGAAGAGATGCAGGTCGCCGCGGCCAGCTGGCCGCAGGCGGAAGGGGTACTGAAGGTGATTCTGACGCGCGGTTCGGGCGGACGTGGCTACAGCGCGGCCGATTGTCGCCAGCCGACGCGGATTATTATGCTGTCCGCCGCGCCGGGCCACTACGCCGCGCTGCGTGAAACCGGGGTACGGCTGGCGACCAGCCCGATACGCCTCGGCATTAACCCCCAGCTCGCCGGCATCAAGCACCTTAACCGGCTGGAGCAGGTGCTGATCCGCACAGAGCTTGAGCAGAGCGGGGCGGATGAGGCGCTGGTGCTTGACACTGAGGGTAAGCTGGTGGAATGCTGTGCGGCTAATTTATTCTGGCGCAAAGAAAATCAGCTGTTTACCCCGGCGCTGAACGGCTCCGGCGTTAACGGCATCATGCGCAGGCATGTGATCGGCCTGGCACGGCGGCACGGCTATCTCTGTCAGGAGGTGCGCGCGCTGCCCGAGACGCTGGGCGACGCTGATGAGGTGTTTATCACTAACGCCCTGATGCCGATATTGCCGGTCGCCAGCATCGATGACTGGCGCTATGGATCCCGTGCGCTCTGTCAGCTGCTGGCGCCGGATTGTTGAAAGTGGATGAATCATGACCCGTAAAATAAAAATCATTGCTGGCGCGGCGCTGCTGCTTGTGGTCGCCGCCGCCGTTTGCTACTGGCAGGTGCTGCGATTCGCCGATTCGCCCCTGGCCATCAACCAGGAAAAAATCTTCACCCTGCCTGCCGGCACGGGCCGCGTGGCGCTGGAAGCCCAGCTGGAAAGCCAGCATATCATCGCCCCTTCGCCGTGGTTCGGCGCGCTGTTGAAGCTGAAGCCGGAGCTGGCGAAATTTAAGGCCGGCACCTACCGTCTGGAAACCGGCATGAGCGTGCGGCAAATGCTGACGCTGTTGGCGAGCGGCAAAGAGGCGCAGTTCCCGGTGCGCTTTACCGAAGGCACGCGGCTGCAGGATGTACTGCGTGAATTGCGTAACGCGCCCTGGGTTAAACATACCCTGAAAGACGATCGTCCGGAAACCGCGGCCGCGGCGCTGAAGCTGAAAGAAGGGGAGCGTCTGGAAGGCTGGCTGTGGCCGGATACCTGGCTCTATACCGCCAATACGACCGATGTGGCGCTACTGCAGCGCGCGCATCAGCGCATGAAAAGCGAGGTTGACGCCATCTGGCAGAACCGTATGGCCGATCTGCCCTATAAAACGCCTGATGAGCTGGTGACTATGGCGTCAATCATCGAGAAAGAGACCGCCGTCAGCGAAGAACGCACTAAGGTAGCATCAGTATTTATTAATCGCCTGCGCACTGGCATGCGTCTGCAGACCGACCCGACGGTCATCTACGGCATGGGCGACAAATATAACGGCGCGCTGACGCGTAAGGATCTGGAAACGCCGAGCGCGTACAATACTTACACCATTAACGGCCTGCCGCCGGGGCCGATTGCGCTGCCGGGCAAGGCCTCGCTGGAAGCGGCGGCGCATCCGGTAAAAAGCAACTATCTCTATTTTGTGGCCGACGGCAAAGGTGGGCATACCTTTACCACCAATCTGGCCAGCCACAACCGGGCGGTGCAGGCCTGGCGCATGACGATGAAGGAAAAAAATGAACGGTAAGTTTATTGTGATTGAAGGCCTGGAAGGCGCAGGCAAAACCACCGCGCGTGATTGCGTGGTGGCGCAGCTGCGCGAGCAGGGCATTACCGATATCGTTTTTACCCGTGAACCGGGCGGTACGCCGCTGGCGGAAAAGCTGCGCGAGCTGATCAAGCAGGGGCTGGCGGGAGAGCAGATAACTGATAAGGCGGAGCTGTTGATGCTCTACGCCGCGCGGGTGCAGCTGGTGGACACGGTGATCAAACCGGCACTGGCGCGCGGCGCCTGGGTGGTGGGCGATCGCCACGACCTCTCGTCGCAGGCCTATCAGGGCGGCGGACGGGGCATCGATCAGCAGCTAATGCAGGCGCTGCGCGATACCGTACTGGGCGATTTCCGCCCGCATCTGACGCTCTATCTTGACGTCACGCCCGCCATCGGACTGCAGCGCGCGCGCGCGCGCGGCGAACTCGATCGTATCGAGCAGGAGTCGCTGCGCTTTTTCGAGCGCACCCGTGCGCGCTACCTGGAACTGGCTGCCAGCGATGCCTCAATCAAAACCATTGACGCTACCCAATCGCTGGAAGAAGTGACACTGTCACTTAAGCGCGCCGTGCGCGACTGGCTGACGGAGCAGGCATAATGAACTGGTATCCGTGGCTCAACCCGGCCTATCGTCAGGTGGTGCAACAGCATCAGGCGGGGCGGGCGCATCATGCGCTGCTGGTGCAGGCGCTGCCCGGCATGGGCGACGGCGAGCTGGTATGGGCCATCGGCCGTTGGCTGCTGTGTCAGCGACGCGATGGCCTGAAAAGCTGCGGCCAGTGCCACGGCTGCCAGCTGATGCTGGCCGGCACCCATCCTGACTGGCACCGTCTGGCGGCCGAGAAAGGAAAAAGCGCGTTGGGCATCGATGCGGTACGCGAGGTTAATGAGAGGCTGTTTAATCATGCGCAGCAGGGCGGCGCGAAAGTGGTCTGGCTACCCGATGCGGCGCAGCTGACCGAGGCGGCGGCCAATGCCCTGCTGAAAACGCTGGAGGAGCCGCCGCAGAACACCTGGTTTTTCCTCAGCAGCCCGGAGCCGTCACGGCTGCTGCCAACGCTGCGCAGCCGCTGTCTGCGCCTGCATCTGGCGCCGCCTGACGAAGCGCAGAGCCTGGCCTGGCTGCAGAAACAGTATCAGGGGGAGCCGGAAGCGATCCGCACCGCGCTGCGCCTGAGCAGCGGCGCGCCCGGCGCGGCGCTGACCCTGCTGGAGACGCAGAACTGGACGCAGCGTCAGGCGCTGTGCGACGCCTTGTCCGTCGCGCTGGAAGAGGACGTGCTGGCGCTGCTGCCGCAGCTTAATCACGATAACGCCGTCGCGCGCATCGCCTGGCTGGCTGCGCTGCTGACGGACGCGCTGAAATGGCAGCAGAGCGGCGATCGCTTCCTGACCAATACTGACCGGCCGCAGCTGGTGCAGCAGCTGGCCCAGCGGCTGCCGGCCGCCGCGCTGGATAAAAGCCTGCGCCAGTGGCTACTGTGCCGCGATCGCCTGAGCCATATCGTGGCGGTCAATCGCGAGCTGCTGCTGACTGAACAGCTGCTGAACTGGGAAAGTTTGCTTAAGCCGGCGGCCAGGCCGCTGGCTCACTAATCGAAGAGAGTGGTTATGTTTTTAGTTGATTCCCATTGCCATCTTGATGGCCTGAACTACGAGACGCTGCATAAGGACGTGGATGACGTGCTGGCGAAAGCGGCGGCGCGCGATGTGAAATTTATGCTGGCGGTCGCGACCACGCTACCCGGCTTTAAAGCGATGGCGAAGCTGTTGGGCGACCGGCCGAATATCGCCTGGTCCTGCGGCGTGCATCCGCTGAATCAGGAGGAGGAGTGGGATTTCGCCGAGCTGCGTCAGCTGGCCGCCGATCCACGCGTTATCGCCATGGGCGAAACCGGGCTGGATTACTACTATCAGCAGGAAACCAAAGCGCGTCAGCAGGCTTCTTTCCGCGAACATATTCGTGTCGGACGCGAGCTGAACAAGCCGGTGATTGTCCATACACGCGACGCGCGCGACGATACGCTGGCGATCCTGCGTGAAGAGCAGGTGGAAGGCTGCGGCGGCGTATTACACTGCTTTACCGAAGATCGCGAGACGGCGGCAAAGCTGCTGGATATGGGGTTCTATATCTCCTTCTCCGGCATCGTCACCTTCCGCAATGCGGAAGCGCTGCGCGACGCGGCGCGCTACGTGCCGCTCGATCGCCTGCTGGTAGAGACCGATTCGCCTTACCTGGCACCGGTGCCGCATCGTGGCAAAGAGAACCAGCCGGCCTTTACGCGCGACGTCGCCGACTATATGGCGGTACTGAAGGGCGTAGAGGTGGAAACGCTGGCGCAGGCCACGACGGAAAACTTCTCCAGGCTGTTCCACGTACCGATGTCGCGCCTGACGGATGCCTGAAAGCGGTCGTTTTTTTATAGCTCGTAATTAATCCCTGAAAATCGTAAAGTGCAGCGCGAAAAAAGTCGCGCTGGCACTTTTTTCTGCCTGAAAGATGGCGAAAAAATAAAAAATATTCTAAAGGTTAGCCGCCTGATGGGCGAAACGTGACAGGTATCAAACAAAACTGAACGGATTTATTTTACTCTTCGTAATAAATCCAGAGGGCCTTAACAAGCCCCAATGGCGAAGGATCCTCCCTCTTTCGCCGCGCGTGAAACGCGATTAAAAGCACTCATACTCAGGAGTTCCACAATATGTTTAAGAACGCATTTGCAAACCTGCAAAAGGTCGGTAAATCGCTCATGTTGCCGGTATCGGTACTCCCGATTGCCGGTATTCTACTGGGCGTCGGCTCGGCGAATTTTGCCTGGCTACCTGCTGTTGTTTCACATGTCATGGCGGAAGCGGGCGGATCGGTGTTCGCCAACATGCCGCTGATTTTCGCCATCGGCGTGGCGCTGGGCTTTACCAATAACGACGGCGTTTCCGCGCTGGCGGCCGTTGTGGCTTACGGCATCATGGTAAAAACCATGGCGGTCGTGGCGCCGCTGGTACTGCATCTGCCGGCGGAAGAGATCGCTACCAAACATCTGGCGGATACCGGGGTATTAGGCGGCATCATTGCCGGCTCCATCGCCGCCTACATGTTTAACCGCTTCTACCGCATTAAGCTGCCTGAGTATCTGGGCTTCTTCGCCGGTAAACGTTTCGTACCGATTATTTCCGGTATGACGGCGATTATTCTGGGCGTGGTTCTCTCCTTTATCTGGCCGCCGATTGGTAGCGCGATTCAGGACTTCTCCCAGTGGGCAGCCTATCAGAACCCGGTTGTCGCTTTCGGTATCTATGGCGTTATTGAGCGTTCTCTGGTGCCGTTCGGCCTGCATCATATCTGGAACGTCCCTTTCCAGATGCAGATCGGCGAATTCACCAACGCGGCAGGGCAGGTTTTCCACGGCGACATCCCGCGCTATATGGCGGGCGACCCGACCGCAGGCAAACTCTCCGGCGGCTTTCTGTTCAAAATGTACGGTCTGCCGGCTGCTGCGATCGCTATCTGGCACTCCGCGAAACCGGAAAACCGTGCGAAAGTGGGCGGCATCATGATCTCCGCTGCGCTGACTTCGTTCCTGACCGGCATCACCGAGCCGATCGAGTTCTCCTTTATGTTCGTGGCGCCGATTCTGTACGCTATCCACGCGATTCTGGCAGGCCTGGCGTTCCCGATTTGTATCCTGCTCGGTATGCGTGATGGCACCAGCTTCTCGCACGGTCTGATCGATTTTATCGTGCTGAGCGGCAACAGCAGCAAAATCTGGCTGTTCCCGATTATCGGCATCATCTACGGCCTGATTTACTACACCATCTTCCGCGTGCTGATCGCCAAGCTGGATCTGAAAACGCCGGGCCGTGAAGAAGCGACCAGCGAGCAGACCACCAGCTCTTCTAACGAGATGGCAGCGAACCTGGTAACGGCGTTTGGCGGTAAAGATAACATCACTAACCTTGATGCCTGTATCACCCGCCTGCGCGTCAGCGTGGCCGACGTCTCTAAAGTTGACCAGGCTGGCCTGAAGAAACTGGGCGCTGCCGGCGTGGTAGTGGCAGGTTCAGGCGTACAGGCTATCTTCGGCACCAAGTCGGATAACCTGAAAACCGAAATGGATGACTATATCCGCAACCATTAATTCGTTGCGTAGGCAAAAGGCCGCCTCCGGGCGGCCTTTTTTACGTCTGTCGCCTGTTACGCCGCAGGGAGAAAAGAGGGAGAGGGCAGTTGTCGCCGTGCGCGCGGCTCCCGTACCGGCTAAAAGCAGGAGGTGGAGTTTTTGATATCCCAGCCCATACGGCTTTCCGCGCCTTTAATCCCGGATGCCGCCTGTTCCCAGTACTGGAATTTCACCTTGTCCGCCTGAAACGCATAGGCGGCCTCTGCGATATGATCCAAATTCACATCAGTGACAGTGACGTTTTCCAGCGTTATCCGACAGGATTCAATCATACCGTTACCCGCTTTACATAATGAAAGCTGAATCGCCTTTACACGGTTACCGTTTGATGCAAACAACAACACCGCCGCGGTTGCCTTATCAACAGGGCAGTGAACTGTCAGATTTTTATAACGAGATGCGCCCGGCCCTGCGGCATCGCCGTTTCTCCAGACGCCCCATGTATAGCTTTTTACATCGATCCACCCCTGATGAGCCGCATCCTGCGACTCGCCTGTTATCCCTTCTATTCTGAGAAATGTACTTTCCATAGATTTCTTTTTTTCCTGATTAAAGTATTGATGATGGCTGTTGGTTTTTCTTGTTCGCCTGCTTTTCCGGTAACATCTACGGCTGCCGATGAGCCAGTGCGGGGGATATTATTTTCCATTATCCTTCATGCGGTAGTCATCATTATTAGCAAGGACATAGGGCGTGCGCGTATGCTGGCGATTATTATCGACACATAAGGCCTGAATGGTACTATTCATCGCGCATATATCATCATTGATTTTTTTCGCTTCATAAAAAAAGTTAATATTTTACTTTTACATGCATTGAATTGTCTTGCCATTATTTAGATGGTCTCTTGATTATTTCCCCATTCTCTTTTAAAACGTAATAACCGTCGCTGGTAGTAAAGTAGATACCGCTTTTTTTACTGTATCTGACCGTAAAGGCTTTATCTTTTTCTATGCAGCTTTTTGGTGTGTTTATCTCCGTAAAGCACAGCCTGTCATCGTGTCTGCCTCTTTCTCTATAGCCGTCGCCGAAATACCAAAAAGTGATAGTATAGCTACCATAAGGAGCAGGATTAGGGATGTCGTAACGCTTTTTCAGCATTTCACTGTTTTTTTGCCACCAGTCTATCTTTCCTCGCACGGTAACAGGAAAGTGGTCTACCAGGACATCGCTATAATTGCCATCATTATGTACTGCAATGATTTTTACCGGACGAAGGGAGAAGCAAAGGAAGCCGGCTGCTGTTATGGCGATTATGAAGATTGACCCAATAAGTTTCTTCTTTTCCTTCCTCATTTCGCTTCTCCGCTGATATCTATCGTAGCCTCAATATGGGTGATAAAAGGTTTGAAGCCAAAACGATAGTATCGCTGCAGGACAAACCAGATGCGGAAAAAACGGAACAGATTAAACTTTGCTTCTAAAATATCTCGTGCATCGAGGCCAAAGTGATCCTGGATTTTATAATGAATGCACGCACGGTAGCGATTATTATCGATATGTAGGGACTGAATAGTGATATGGGTCGCCCAGGTATCATGTACAGTGATACCCATCCCGTTGAGATTATCCTGAAAACGATCAAATTTAGGCAGCTTTCCCTTTAATATTGTTTTTCTTAATTCTTCTTTCGCTATTTCCGGGTAAATTCTGTTTTCCCAGTCAATAAATACCTGAAGCGCGTCTTGCAGCAAGAGCCGTGTACT
The DNA here is from genome assembly GCF_002953195.1 of Mixta gaviniae. GTDB lineage: Bacteria > Pseudomonadota > Gammaproteobacteria > Enterobacterales > Enterobacteriaceae > Mixta > Mixta gaviniae. Next base: position 1,802,445 of record NZ_CP026377.1, read on the forward strand.
GTTCTCTATTGAATTATCATTTACTATTTGCATTCTTAGCGCGCTATCCAGCGACAGGCTCCTGAACGGTTCGCCTTCGCCGTGCTGCATATGATTAATCATCTCTTCGATGAGATGCCTGTAAGGGCCATATATCGCAAAGCTTTGCGACAGGTGACGCATCTCATCAAACAGGATGCTGGCACACGCCTGCTGCGTGACTTTCCGGCCTTCGCCGCGCGCGCCATAAAACATCGAGTGCGGCTGCCTGAAAGGGGTGATTTCCGTCAGGGTCCAGGGATCGACGCGGGTAGAGACATCAAGCAGGTGATAATCGTTTTTTAACTGCGACTCGCTCAGGTCGCCGTAACGCATATCCTCCGCGCTGTAATCATCCATTCTGTTCTGCGTTTTAAATATTGTGCAGGGAAAGCGTAACGCGGTCATTCAGCACTCCTTGTGCCGCACTTCTTCCATATTCACGCAGGCAATAATAGGCCGCTGCGGAAACTGTGTAAATATCGAACACTGTTATACGAAAAGGTAAGGACAGGCTTGTCAGGCGCAGAAAGCACTGAATAAAGGCGCTATGGCAAGCCTGGGGTGCTGATGCGCAGGCAAGATGACGCGGAAAAATTAACCAGGACTCAGTTGGCTGACTGCGCCCCGTCAGCGGGACGCATGGATTAGCAACGGTTAACTCAGCGATGGATAGCAGTCATTAATTCAGAGATAAACGCGCAGATATTCTGTCAGGCAGAGCAGCGCCATCGCCTGGCCGTAAGGCATTGAGGTCAGCGGAATTTGGCGATAATAGTCCAGATCGCTGCCCATGGCGGTGCCGAATGAGACCTGCGTCAGCTCGCCATCCTCATTGATATGGCGCATCACGCCCTTCACCGCCCGCTCCGCCATCGGCAGATAGTCGCGCGACAGATAGCGCTTACGCACCGCTTTTAAAATGCCGTAGGCGAAACCGGCAGTGGCGGAGGCTTCCAGGTAGCTGTCGCGATCGTCAATCAGGGTATGCCACAGCCCGCTCTCATGCTGCCACTGGCGCAGCGCGGCAACCTGGCTTTCCAGCACCTGCTGCAGTAAGCGGCGCGTAGCGTGCTGTTCAGGCCAGCCCATCAGCTCGATAAACTCAGGAATAACGATGGTCAGCCAGCTGTTGCCGCGTGCCCAGCGCGCCTGCGCAAAGTTATGGCGGCCGTCGAAATTCCAGCCGTGAAACCACAGGCCGGTCTCCCTGTCCATCAGATACTGTACGTGCAGCAGGAACTGATAGCTCGCTTCCTCAACATAGTCCGGACGGTCAAGCAGCTTGCCGATTTTGGCCAGCGGCAGCACGCTCATCATCAGCGTATCGTCCCACAGCTGCTGGTGGTTTTCGTTGTTATAAACGATGTGCTGCAGGCCGCCCTGTTCGGTGCGCGGCATTTCATACATCACCCATTCTGCCCAGCGCTCCAGCACCGGCAGCAGCGCCGGATTGCGCGTCTCTTCATAACGGTAAGCCAGCGTCAGCAGCGGGCAGACGGTATTAACGTTTTTGGTCGGCGTGCCTTCCGTCAGCCGCTGCCGGAACCAGTCATCAATGATCGCCAGCGTTTTCGCATCGCCGGTCTGCTGGTAGTAGTGGTACATGCCGTACAGGCCGATGCCATGCGTCCACTCCCAGCCGGCCCAGCCCTTGGTATCGATAACGCGCCCGTCATCCAGCCGCAGCAGGAACTCGCCGCTCTCATCGGTAATAGCGACCAGATTATCGGTCAGCTTCTCAATCAGCTGCACCAGTTGAGGGCGCGGCAGAAGAAATTCAGGCTGGCGCAGCAGGGCGCTCTGTTTTACAGGAAATACAGTCATCGTTCAGATCCTATCTATCGTTTCAAAGTATGCGGCAGCGCCGCGTCCGCAGGCTGCGCAGGGCGCAGCGGCGGCGCGGGTGGGCGATGGCGGTTAAGAAAACCGATGTTGTTATTTCCCCACAGATTTTCATAGGGCAGCCCGGCGAGCGTCTCGACCGTGGCGCGCGCATCGGGCGTAATGCGGTCCGGCACCGGGTGCCCGGCCAGACGCATTTTTTGCGTCTCTTCGCGCAGTACCGAATGGGTCTGCAGGTTCAGGCGGAAGCGCAGGGAGATAAAGAAGCCGATCGCCAGCACGCACAGGGTGCCGACGCTCAGGATCAGCAGGATGGTGTGCTGCACGCTATCGCTCTGCTGCGCCTGGCCGGAAACAAAGCCGGAGAGCTGCAGCACGATGCCGACCAGCATCACGGCGCCCGCCTGCGACGCCTTGCGCGTCAGTGTCATAATGCCGGCGAAGATGCCCTCGCGGCGCTGGCCGGTGATCACTTCATCGACATCGGCGATATAGGTGTAGATATTCCACGGTACATAGTTGATGCCACCACGGCCCAGCCCGGCCAGCGCGGAAATCAGCACCAGCAGCGCCATGTTATCGTTCATGCCGGTGTACCAGAGCGCGGCGTAAGAGAGGGCGCTCAGGGCGAACAGCGTCACCACCAGGCGATAGGAGGGCGCAGGCCCAAGACGGATGCAGAGCGGGATCATGCCCATTACCGCGATAAACTGCAGGATCGCCATCGTGCCCATCAGGCTGGAGGCGATCTGCGCGCTCTGCATCAGTACAAACACCACATACCAGGTAAACACGGCGTTAAACACATCCTGCGCGATATAGCCGCCAAGATACATGCCCAGGTGCTGACGGAAAATGCGAATGCGCAGCGTAGAGGCGAGTTCGACATAGAGGCGCTTCAGGCTCTGCGTCAGCGTTAGCTGGCGCTTCTCCTCTTCCGCGCGCCGTGACTCGGCGGAAAAATCTTCCGGCGCGCGCTCCCAGGTAAACAGCCACACCAGCGTCAGCACCACGGCGCAGATAATTGAAAACACCAGGCTGGCGTAGAAGAAGGAGACGGCGTTGTCTTTGCCGAAGTGGTTGATTAGCACGCCGGGCAGGAAGGCCGCCAGAATGGCCGACAGCTGCGCCAGCGCGATGCGCGCGCCGGAGAATTTGGTTTTCTTTTTAAAGTCGTCGGTCATTTCCGGCACCAGGGTTTCATACGGCACCAGAATCATGGTGTAGACGATATCGAACAGCAGATAGGTAAGCAGATAGTAGAGATAGCTCATCTCGCCGACCCACATCAGGCTGTAACTGAACACGCAGGGAATGCCAAGCAGGATAAAGAATTTACGGCGGCCAAAACGTTTGCCCAGCCAGGTCGAGCCGAAGTTATCGGTAAGAAAGCCCATCAGCGGGCTGATGACTGCGTCCAGCACGCGCGCCATCGCGAAAATAAAGGTCGCCTCAATTGGCGTCAGCCCGCAAAAGGTGGTGTAAAAGTAGAGCAGCCAGGCCGCCGTCAGGGCCGTGGTGCCGGCGCCCAGAAAATCGCCCGATCCGTAAGCCAGGTAGTGCCGTAAGCCAATTTTACGCGCTGGCATTGTCAATCTCCTCATCATGACCACTGAAAAAACGCCTGCATTCCGACCGCTCAGACGGATACCTCGAAGGTAGAGGGGCGGGGGCGCGCAAACCTTCGCGTTTTTGCTACGGAAATGAGGAGACTGGCAAAAAAACGAAGAAAAACCTGCCTTGCCTCTAATTTATAAAACGATGTTTTATTTTTTATAGCGGCGGCTGACGGTAATGCGAAAAGGCGCACAAAAAATCGGCGCGATAACGCGAGGGTGTACAAAAAAGTGGCACTACGGCGGGGCAAACGAAAGAAAAGTGGTGGGAAGGTTGAAAGAAAACGAAATTCTCGCTCATACTCCCATGACTTACTTCTCTGCTAAGGATATGCATCATGGCTGAAGAAACCATTTTCAGTAAAATTATTCGTCGTGAAGTGCCTGCGGATATCGTCTATCAGGATGAACTGGTCACCGCCTTTCGCGATATCTCGCCCAAGGCGCCGACCCATGTCCTGATCGTGCCGAACATTCTGGTGCCGACCGCCAATGACGTCAGCGAAGCGCATGAGCAGGCGATGGGACGCATGTTTACCGTTGCGGCGAAAATCGCGAAAAAAGAGGGCATTGCTGAGGATGGCTACCGGCTGATCGTGAATTGCAACCAGCACGGCGGGCAGGAAGTTTACCATATTCATATGCACCTGGTCGGCGGTCGCCCTCTGGGGCCGATGCTGAGCTAATCTGATTGCGGAACTTCAACATGCGCACGCTCTTCGCCAGCTTGCCGCTGGTTATGCTTCTGGCTGGCTGCAGCAGCGATAAAGCGATGATCGATACTTCGCAATCGCTGATCATGGAATCCTCGGTGCTTTCCGCTGGCATTCTGACCAGCAAGCCGACAATCTCCGAACAGTCGGGGCAGCAGCGGGCGGTGAGCGTGCTGGAGAATCAGCAGAGCAAACCGGTGACCGTCCACTATCGTTTCTACTGGTACGATGATAAAGGGCTGGAGATCCAGCCGTTTGAATCGCCGCGCACCGTCGTGGTGCCCGCAAACCAGCGGCTTGAAATCGGTTCGCAAATCGGCAATCTGATGGCAAGCAAAGTACGTCTTTATCTTTATCTGTAAGGGGAAATACCGTGTCCAGGCGTTTAAAACTTTCCGGCGTTGTGCTGCTGGCATTCTTTCTGGCGGGTTGTATCAACAACCAACAGTCCCAACAGCCGCCTGCGCCGGTGGAACCTGTTCAGCCTTCTCAGCCGGCGCCGCCGGTCGTGCAGCCGCCGCCGATTACGGCGCAGCAGCCGGGCGAAGGGGTGCCGCAGCCGCCAAAACTGAAAACCATCGACTGGGATGCCAGCATGCAGCCGCTGGTGGCGCAGATGCTGAAAGCGCAGGGCATTACGCCGGGCAGCGTGCTGCTGGTGGATCGCATTAAGAACAGCACCAACGGCAGCCTGCAGGCGACAAAAGCGACGGCGGCGCTGCAGAATGCGCTGGCGAACAACAACACCTTTACGCTGGTGACGCCGCAGCAGCTGGCTCAGGCGAAGCAGACGCTCGGTCTCTCGCCGGAGGATAGCCTGACCTCGCGCAGCAAAGCGGTGGGCCTGGCGCGTTACGTCGGCGCGCAGTATGTTCTCTACAGCAATGCCCAGGGCGACATTAAATCGCCTGAACTGCAGATGCAGCTGATGCTGGTACAAACCGGCGAGATCATCTGGTCAGGCAATGGTAGCGTACAGCATTGATCCGGCGCTGCAGTCGCTGATTGACGCCCAACAACCGGCAGCGAAAGCTGCCGGTTGTTTTTATCCGCTCAACGGCCTGACTGGCCTCTCCGGCAAGGTGGTCTGCGGCCGCCGCGAGTGGCTGGCGCGCCGCATTCCCTCAACCCCCATTCCCTTTATCTCGCGCCAGCGCGAATGGCGTATCCTGCGCCGCCTGACGGCCAGCGGGCTGGCGCCGCGCGCGCTGGCGATCAACGCGCGCTGGCTGCTGCTGGAGTGGCTGCCCGGCGAGACGTTGCCGCCGGATCGCTTTCCGGCGCGGCAGCCGGAGCTGGTGGCGCTGCTGACGCAGCTGCACCACCAGCCGCTGAGCGGCTACCGGCTGCGGCTGCTGCCGCTGCTGCAGCACTATTGGCTGCAGTGTCGTCACCGCCATCCGCGCTGGTTGCGTCAGCTGCGGCGGCTGACGCGCTGCGGCGAACCGGCACCGCTGCGGCTGGGGCTGCTGCATATGGATATTCATCCCGGTAACCTGCTGGCGCAGCCCGCCGGTTTACGCCTGATCGACTGGGAGTACGCCGCCGACGGCGACGTGGCGCTGGAGCTGGCGGCGATTATCGACGGCAACGCGCTGAATGCAGCGCAGAGCGATGAATTGCTGGCCGGGTACGCGCGGGCGAACCGTCTTGATCCCGCTGCGCTGCGGCGGCAGACGGCGCGCTGGCGTCCCTGGCTTCGGCTGCTGATGGCCAGCTGGTATCAGCTGCGCTGGGAGCAGAGCGGCGATGACACGCTGCGCCGGCTGGCCCAGGATGGCTGGCGACAAATTTAGCGCGCAGATCCCGCATTCCCGCTATGATGTGCGCCAGTTTTTACAGGAGAAATCATCATGTCGATACCCGGTCCGGTCATGCTGGATGTGACAAGTTACGAGCTGGACGCCGAAGAGCGCGAAATTCTGGCTCACCCGCTGGTGGGCGGGTTGATTTTATTCGCCCGCAACTATCACGATCCTGCTCAGCTACGCGAGCTGGTGCGTCAGATCCGCGCCGCTTCCCATGCGCGCCTGGTGGTGGCGGTCGATCAGGAGGGCGGGCGAGTGCAGCGCTTCCGCGACGGCTTCACCACGCTGCCGGCGATGCAATCCTTTGCCGCGCTGAACGCGCCCGAAGAGGCGGACGCGCTGGCGCAGGAGGCGGGCTGGCTGATGGCCTCAGAGATGATCGCGATGGATATCGACATCAGTTTCGCGCCGGTGCTGGATATCGGCCATATCAGCGCCGCGATCGGCGATCGCGCGTTTCATCACGAGCCACACATCGCGCTGCGCGTGGCGCGCCGCTTTATCGCAGGTATGCATGAAGCGGGGATGAAAACCACCGGCAAGCATTTTCCGGGGCATGGCGCCGTCAGCGCCGATTCGCATAAAGAGACGCCGCGTGACGATCGCGCTGAGTCGGCGATCCGTCAGCATGATATGGCGATTTTCCAGCAGCTGATCGCCGAACAGGCGCTTGACGCCATTATGCCTGCGCACGTGGTCTATACCCAGGTGGATTCGCGTCCGGCCAGCGGTTCGCCTTTCTGGCTGCAGCAGGTGCTGCGCGGCGAGCTGAACTTTAACGGCATCATCTTTTCCGACGACCTGTCGATGGAAGGGGCGGCCATCATGGGTAGCTACGCGGAGCGCGCTCAGGCGTCGCTGGATGCCGGCTGCGATATGATCCTGGTCTGCAACGATCGTCAGGGCGCCGTCAGCGTGCTGGATAACCTGCCGCCGATCAAAGCAGAGCAGGTCAGCCGTCTGTATCATCAGGGATCGTTCAGCCGCCAGCAGCTGCTTGATGCTTCCCGCTGGCAGCGCGCCAGCCAGTCGCTAAGCGCGCTGCAGCAACGCTGGCTGGCGCACAAGGCGTCGGGCAACTGATACGGGGTGCCCGGCAGGTTAATCAACGGTGAGGATAACCATGATTATTTATCTGCACGGTTTTGATTCCAGTAGTCCGGGCAACCACGAAAAAGTGCTGCAGCTGCAGTTCATCGATCCTGATGTCCGGCTGCTGAGCTACAGCACGCGCCACCCTAAGCACGACATGCAGCATTTGTTAAAAGAAACCGACAAAATGCTGATGCTGAACGTCGACGATCGGCCGCTGATCTGCGGCGTCGGGCTGGGCGGTTACTGGGCGGAGCGTATCGGTTTTCTCTGCGATATCCGCCAGGTGATCATCAACCCTAACCTGTGGCCCAATGAAAATATGGCCGGCAAAATCGATCGGCCGGAAGAGTATCTTGATATCGCCACCAAATGCGTCAGCAACTTTCGCGAGAAGAACCGCGATCGCTGCCTGACGCTACTCTCCCGCAATGACGGCATCCTTGATAGCCGGCGCAGCGCCGGGGCGCTGCAGCCCTATTATGAAATTGTCTGGGACGAGCAGCAGCCGCATAAATTCCCCTCCGTTTCGCCCCATCTGCAGCGTATTAACGCGTTCAAAGCGCTGGGCTAACACGCCTTTTCTGCCGGGACGGCGCCCCGCGCTGTCCCGCTCTTTTACGGCATTATCTGAGTTTCTGTGTCAAAATTGATCTACATCAAATTTGGTATGACCAAATTACCCCGCCATGTTATTCTGCCTTTAGCTCGCGATTTAAGGTCGCAACCCTATGTTAACTAAGGGTTTATTTAACCTTTAATTAACTTTTGGTTTACATTTTTAAGGGGGTCTTTTTGACTACGCCATTGAAGAAAATTGTCATTGTTGGAGGGGGCGCCGGCGGACTGGAGCTGGCAACGCAACTGGGGCATAAACTGGGCCGCAGTAAAAAAGCGGAGATCACCCTGGTAGACCGCAATCATAGCCATCTGTGGAAGCCGCTGCTGCATGAAGTGGCGACCGGCTCGCTGGATGAAGGCATTGATGCGCTCAGCTATCTGGCCCATGCGCGCAACCATCATTTCCAGTTCCAGCTCGGTTCGCTGGTGGATATCGATCGCGAGAATAAACGCCTGCAGTTGGCAGAAATCCGCGATGCGCAGGGCGAAGTACTGGTGCCGGCGCGCGAGGTCCCTTACGACACGCTGGTGATGGCGCTGGGCAGCACTTCGAACGATTTCGGTACGCCGGGCGTGAAAGACCACTGCATTTTCCTTGATAACCCGCACCAGGCGCAGCGCTTCCATAATGAGATGCTGAATCTGTTCCTGAAATTCTCCGCCAACGCCGGCGCGCAGGAGAAGATCAATATCGCCATCGTCGGCGGCGGCGCCACCGGCGTTGAGCTGTCGGCGGAGCTGCATAACGCGGTGAAACAGCTGCACAGCTACGGCTATAAAGGGCTGGATAACCAGGTACTGAACGTTACGCTGGTGGAAGCGGGCGAACGCATTCTGCCGGCGCTGCCGGCACGCATCTCCGCGGCGGCGCATCAGGAACTGACC